>JAGXSW010000028.1 GCA_018333715.1 Syntrophaceae bacterium
CGACCACAATGACCACCACAACCGTGCACATGGCATTGGCGCTGGCGGTTCTGCCATCCACATCGAGGAAAATAATTTCGATGGCCGCCAGTTTGATCGTTGCAGAGATGAGAAAGATGACCGCGCTGATCGTCGTCATGGCCCTCATGAAGAAGAAGGTGGCCGTGGAGAGAAAGGCCACTCTCGACAGGGGAAAAACAACCTTCGTAAAAGCCGTGACAGGCCCTGAGCCCAAACTTACGGCCGCTTCCTCGATCGATTTGTCGATCTGCTTCAGATTGGCGATGCTGGTCAGCACACCCAGGGTGAAATTGCAGATGACGATGTTGATGATGATGATCCAGACCGTCCCGTAGATGAAAAAGTAGGGCTTGTTAAAGGCCAGGACATATCCCAGTCCCATCACCACCCCGGGAATGGCCGCCGGTAAAACGCTCAGCGTGTAGAGGATCTGCTCTCCCTTCGGTTTCTTCTTCTCGATGATATACCCTGCGAGGAGGGTCAGGGAAGCGCCGGCAATGGCGACGACAATGGCGACCAGGAAGCTCGTCCAGATTGGCGCATATTTATAAGCGATCATCGTTCGGAATGTCCCTTCGGGCAGGACCGAGGTCCAGAAGTTTGTCCAGAGAGGAGCATGGGCTCCCAGGGACGGAAAATCGAAATGCTTGAGGGTCAGTGAAAAATCATAGGGCCAGGTTTTGACAAACGCCCCCAAGAAGACCGTGGCGAAAACGAGAAGAATGCAGAAGCAGATCAAACCGCAGTAGAGGGTAAACCCCCATTTCTTAAGAGGTCTGGAAGGTTGCAGGAAAGGCCTTGCCTGGCCGCTGATCAGGGCGTAACTCTTTCTCGTCAGATAATAGTTGAGGACAAAGGCTCCGATGGAGGGAACGAGGAGGATGACGCTGATCGTGGCTCCCAAATCGAAGCGCTGAAGTCCGAAGACCTGTGAGACGATCTCAGTGGCAAGCACGGAATAATTCCCTCCGATCACCACGGGGATGCCAAAATCAGTGATCGTGAGGTTAAAGGTCAGAGCGGCGGCGCTCGCAATTCCATACTTCGCCGAAGGGAGCGTTACTTTCCAGAAGGTTTTCAGGGCGGAGGCCCCCAGGCTCTGGGCTGCCTCGTCCATCCGGGTATCCACCGCGGAGAGAGTGGTATAGAGGATGAACAGGGCATTTGGAAAACAGTAGAGACATTCTCCTATGATGATGCCCGTCGCCCCATAGATGTTCCAGTCCGTGCCCAATAGGTATCGTGTGATCAAACCATTTCGGCCAAAGAGGAGGATGAGGGCCAGGGCCTGAATGATCGTCGGAGCAATCAGGGGGAAGGTCGATATGGTATAGAAAATCCCCTTGCCCGGCATCGTCGTTCGGGTCAACCCATAGGCGAAGAAGAAGGCGGAGATGGTGGTGATGACCATGGTGACAATCGAAATATACATGCTGTTGGTGAAGGATCTGAATATCCTTGGATTTGTAAAATAGTTGATGTAATTCTGGAAGGTGAACACCTCTTCCTTGAAAAAACTGAGCCTGCAGATGTCCACCACCGGGTAGAGGAGAAAAAAGACAAGAATAGCCAGGAAGAAGGCAAAGGCTGCTCCTGTGATGAATTTGTCCGGGCTGAAGGCCGGCGATGAAAACGAGGATGAAACCGGAGAGAAGCGGTCGATCTCTGGTCGGTTCATGCCGCACTCTCTCCTTCCGGATAGACGAGAAAACCTTCAGGAGGAAAATAGAGGAGAATATCATCGCCCTGCTTGAACCCCCTCTGCTCAAACGCCTTCTCGATCACATCCGAGATCACTTCTTCTCCATTCATATTGACGACCAATCGAACGGCCGCCCCCAGGAAGGTGACGACATCGATCCTCCCGGGAAGCAGGTTGGAGAGGACCAGATGATTCGTCGGCTCTCCGGGCCTGAAGACCTCGATCTTTTCCGGTCGAATGGCAAGGGCCACCTTTTCCCTGTGGGACGAACCTGCTCGAGCAACCTTAAATTCCCACTGTTCTGTCCGGACGCGGTCATCCGTGCGTAAGCCCTTAAAAAAGTTGGAGGTCCCGACAAAATCCGCCACAAAATCGGAGTTCGGGCATTTATAAATATCGATAGGTTTTCCCACCTGCCGGAACTGTCCTTTCTCCATCACCACGACCCGATCGGCAATCGAAAGGGCCTCCTCCTGATCATGGGTGACATAGATCATCGTCTTTTTAAGCTCCTGCTGGAGCCGCTTCACTTCTGCCCGAAGGCGGACCCTGATCTTTGCATCGAGAGCGCTCAAAGGCTCGTCCAGAAGGAGAACCTGCGGATCGGGCGCCAGCGCACGCACCAGAGCCACCCTCTGCTGTTGGCCGCCGCTTAACTGGGCCGGGAATAGCTTCCTCCAGTCTCGAAGCCCGACGAGGTCCAGCATCTGCTCGACCCTTTGGGCGATGGCCTGTTTATTCATCTTTCTCATCCTCAGGCCGAAGGCGATATTCTGCTCCACCGTCATATTGGGAAAGAGGGCGTAAGACTGAAAGACGATTCCGAATTCCCTCTTCTGCGGGATGAGATGATTGATCACCTTCCCATTGAAGAGAACGTTTCCCGCTGTTACGGTCTCAAAGCCGGTGATCATCCTGAGGACCGTGGTCTTTCCGCAACCGCTCGGCCCGAGGAAACAGATAAATTCCCCTTCTTCGATCTCCAGATTGACCCGGTCCACAGCCGTCACCGTTCCATAGCGTTTGGTTAGATTCTCCAATCTGAGGTTTCTGCTCATCTTTTTTTCCTGCCTTTAGAAAAAACCTCTTCCTTTATTCCCCTCTCCCCCCCGGCCTCGCTCCGCTCTGCGGGGCGGGCTGGCGGGAGAGGGCGAGGGTGAGGGGGGAGGGATTTTAATTTTAAGGTAAAACCTGATTACCTGTCTATAAAGGTTTTTAATCAAATTAAAAAAAAATGTCAACCCTTCGACTCCCCCGCCTGAAGGTCTGGGCTTGCCTTCGACCCGAGCTCAGGCCGAGGGGCTCAGGGTTGACCCTGAGCGCCGCCGAATGGGTCAATAAAAAAGGGCATCCCGATTCTACAGGATGCCCTCAGAGGAACCGCTCTTTCATTTCAAGAAGAGGGTCTCCCATTTTTTCAGAATCTCATCCCGGTTCTTTGCCTGCCAGGCAAAATCCATGGGATAAAGTTTAATCTCAGAAAATTTGGGCAGGTCAGGTCGTGTGGGAATGCCCGGTAGGGTCACTCCGTACTTAAATTTGGAATATTCCTTCATCGCGCCTTCGCTGATCGCCCAATCAAGGAATTTTTTGGCCGCCCCCACGTTCTTTGCTCCTTTAAGAAGAGCATTGGCCTCCACCTCATAGCCTGCCCCTTCGATCGGGAAGACGAATTCAACCGGGAATCCCTGTTTCTTCTGCTCTGCCACCACAAAGTCGAAAGAAGCGCCCACGGCAAATTCGCCGGCGGCTGTCATCTTGGCAGGCCTGGACCCGCTCTTAATATATTGACCCATATTTTTATCCAATTTTTTCAAAAACTCCCAACCGTCCTCTTTCCCTTCTTTGGCCCCGTACATCTGGAGGATGCTTGAAATCTGCAGAAACCCCGTTCCTGATGCAACCGGGTTTGGCATGGCGATCAAGCCTTTAAACTTAGGATCAAGCAGATCGTTCCACCCCTTGGGCATGGGAAGGCCCTTCTCTTTCATGACCTTGGTATTGACACAGAAGGCGGCAATATACATATCGATGCCCACATAAGAAAACCCGGGATGGACGAATTTCTTGTCCAATTTCTCAACCCCCTTCGGCCTATAGGGTTCCACCATCCCCTTTGTCACAAAGTCTTCCAAATTCGTCACCGCCCACCCCCAGATCACGTCTGCCTGGGGATTTGCTCTCTCCGCCCACATTCTGGCGCCGAGTTCTCCTGTTGAAAGCCGGATGATATGGATTTCAAGGTCCGGAAGGTCCTTGAGATAGGCTTCCCGGTACTTATCAATCTCATCCGTCTCTAATGAGGTATAGACAACCACTTTCTCTTTGGCCAACACGCTTCCCGAAAAAAAGGCCGCCATCAAAAAACCGACCATCAATGCCCACCATTTTCTCTTCATATGTTTAACCTCCTTCTTATTTCGAATGATTTCGTTGAATTATTCCGGCCAATAATTTTGGGAATTTCACCTCCCCTCTTCTATGGGGTTCCTTTATTAACAACTCATTAAATATATGGAGATTTATATCGAAACCGAATGTTTTTGTCAATCGTTTTTCATCACAAACCGGAGTCCGTCGGCAATAAATGCCGACGCTACTACAACAAGAATTTTTATAATATATGTAGCGCCCTCATTTATTGAGGGCGGGGTTGGTTCCTGGCGGGTTCCATTACAAAAAGGATTGACAAACCCCCCTTTTTAAATTAGTCCTGTCTATACAGGTAGGTAGCCCGTTAAGCACCAATTTCCAAGCACCAATAATCAAATAAATTCCAATTTACAATCACCAAAACTTGCTGGTCTCGTAAAAAGTCGTCATTCCCGTGAAAACGGGAATCCAGGGAATTTATAACCATTTGAAAAGACTGGATTCCGGCTTTCGCCGGAATGACAGAAAGACGTGTTTCCAGACTTTTTACGAGACCATCAAACTTGCTGTTTGAATAATCAGTTATAATTGGGGGATTGGAATTTGGTCATTCCTGCCTGCCGGCAGGCAGGGGTGATTATTTGGATATTGAGATTTGGTTATTGGAGTTTTCGACAACTTTAATTGGTATGTGATTGAAATAAGTTAACTTATCAAAAATAACCTGGAGAAAAGAACCATGAAAGATCAGGCGCGTGTGGTCATCATCGGAGGCGGGATTACAGGCTGCAGTATTGCTTACCATCTGACAAAAATGGGATGGACGGATGTCATCCTTTTGGATAAAGGGGAACTGACCAGCGGCGCAACTTTCCATGCCGCAGGCCTTGTGGGCCAACTCCGGGCCTCGGCCAATATTACCAAGATGTTGAAATATAGCGTTGAACTTTATTCGCGTTTGGAAGAAGAGACGGGACAGCACACAGCATGGAGTCCGGTGGGGGGCCTTCGGATTGCTTCGTCAAAAGATCGCATGGAGGAGTTGCGTCGTTCAGCCGCTATGGCAAAAACCTTCGGGCTTCCCATGGAACTGATCGGTCCGAAAGAGGCATGTGACCTCTTCCCGGTGATGACGAAAAAAGGAATCGTCGGAGCCGCCTTTCTTCCTACGGATGGCCAGATCGACCCAAGCGGTGTGACCTATGCCCTGGCCCAGGGGGCCCGAAACAGAGGGGCCGCCATCTATACCGATACTCGTGTCACAGGGATCAGATTGAAGGATGGAGCCATCGATGAGGTGATCACCGAGAAAGGAAGCATCAAGGCTGAAATCGTTGTCAATGCGGCAGGGATCTGGGCTCCGGAGATAGGGAAGATGGTGGGCGTCGCTATTCCTCTCATCCCTATGGAGCATCAATATATCATCACGAAACCCATCAAGGGGGTGAAGAAAGGGATACCCACCATGCGGGACCCCGACCTTCTCGTCTATTTCCGCGAAGAAGTAGGTGGACTCATCATGGGAGGTTATGAACACAATCCCATTCCCTGGGCACTGGATGGAATTCCAAGGGATTTTACCAAAACATTGCTGAAATCTAACTATGAGCATTTCGAGCCCCTCTCGCTTCTCGCAATGAAAAGGGTTCCTTCCATTGGCAACGCTGAAATTGTCACCCTTCTCAATGGCCCGGAGGCCTTCACTTCGGATGGGGATTTCATCATGGGAGAATCCCCTGAGGTGAAGAACTTCTTCGTTGCGGCAGGATTCTGCGCCCATGGTATTGCGGCCGCAGGAGGAGTGGGTAAAATGATGGCCGAATGGATCGTCGAGGGAGAACCGAGCCTTGACCTGTGGCGCCTCGATATCCGGCGTCTCGGACCCCATCACGGAAGTCAGACCTATGCCGTCAAGAGGGCGATCGAAGTCTATGCCCATCATTATTCCATGAGCTGGCCCTACGAAGAGGCGGCTTCGGCACGGCCGCTTCGAACGAGCCCCCTCTATCAGCGTTTGAAAAAGATGGGAGCTGTCTTTGGAGAGAAGTATGGCTGGGAACGGCCTAACTGGTTTGCGCCGAAAGGAGTAGCGCCGAAAGATAGGCTAGGATGGGGTCTTCCCAACTGGTTTGAGCATATCGGGAAAGAGCATGAAGCTGTGAGGACAAAGGCAGGCATCATCGATCAGACCTCCTTCGGAAAGATCGAGATCAAAGGGTATGGCTCGCTCCAGTTCCTTCAGAAGATCACCGCTAATCAGATGGATAAGCCTGCAGGCTCCCTCACTTATACTCAGATGCTGAATGAAAAGGGAGGAATCGAGTGCGACCTCACGGTGTGCCGATTAGGGGAGGATCACTTCTATCTCGTAACAGGAACAGCTTTCATTAAACATGACCTTCACTGGATCCGAAAACACCTGACCGGAGATAGCTCTGTCTTTGTCTCGGATGTCACCTCATCGAGGGCATGTATCGTTCTTTGCGGACCTCAGGCGAGAAATGTTTTGAACCAATTGACAGATGATGATCTTTCCAACGAGGGATTCCCCTATATGACTTTCAAAGAAATTTCCATCGGCTACGCTCCGATTCTTGTCCTCCGGATCACGTATGTGGGTGAGCTCGGATATGAATTGCACATGCCGGTGGAATATGCCCCCTATGTTTACGATGCCTTATGGGAGGCGGGAAAACCCTTTAGCCTGATCAATGCGGGTTACCGATGTATTGACTCCCTGCGGCTGGAGAAGGGATATCGTTACTGGAGCGGAGACATCTCCCCTGAATATACGCCATTTGAGGCCGGACTCGATTTTTGTGTGAAGTTGGATAAAGGCGATTTCATCGGCCGCAAACCCCTCCAAGATCAGAAAGAAAAAGGGTTAACCAGAAGGCTTTGCTGCCTGACTATCGATTCAAACCCATTGATGCCTGTTGGTAAAGAGGCAATTCTCGATGGAGATAAAGTGATCGGTCTGGTCACGAGCGGAGGCTTTGGACATACCATTAAGAAACCCGTAGCTTATGGATATCTGCCCATCGATTATTCGAAACCCGGAACCCGATTACAAATTGAAGTCGCGGCTCAAAGATATGAGGCCACAGTTGAAAATGAACCGCTCTATGATCCGGAGAATAAAAAAGTGAAGGGGTGATGGGGAGATAGGGAGATGGAATGAATAGGGTCTCAGAGACTTTAGCTCGGATTCCCGCTCTGCGAAATGAATCCGCAAAAAACGCGCTCGACCGCCATCAAATCATTCAAACAAAATAGTTCTTGACATCTGATGCGTTATATCTTATCATCAACACATCATGCGAACTACGGTAGATATTGACAACCCCGTCCTGAAGGATCTGAAGAAGATCCAACAAAAGGAAGGGAAATCACTCGGCCGTTTGATTTCTGACCTGCTGGCCCAAGCGCTTGGTGAGCGTAAAACAGCCAAGGCTTCAGCCAAACCGGTGAAATGGGTTTCAAAAGCGATGGGCGCCCGCATTGATTTGGCAGACCGGGAGTCATTGTACGCTGCCATGGAACAAGAACCAAAGCCAAATGAGAACATAAAATAAACATGAGCTTTGCTTTTGACGTCAATATCCTGCTTTATGCCTCTGATACCAAGAGTCCCTACTTCGAGCGGGCCCGGTCATATATCGAAACCTGTATTGTTCAAAAGGAAGTTTTTTCCCTTGGATGGCCGACGGTGATGAGCTATCTGCGCATTGCAACACATCCTGCCATATTTGATCATCCCTTATCACCCGATGAGGCTATGGCTAATATCAAAACGCTTCTCGACCTTCCTCATGCGCGGTTCCTGTCGGAAGAAGAAGGGTTCTGGGAGATCTACCGCGTCACGACGGCAGAGGTTCCAACCCGGGGGAACTTGGTGCCGGATGCCCATCTGGCTGCTTTATTGCGCCACCATGGCGTGAAGATCCTGTACACGCATGACCGGGATTTTCTGAAGTTTGCTTTCCTCGATGTGCGAGATCCTATCTCCGGAGATCCGCTGAAGACCTAATCCCTTCACCTTTGGTACTGCCAGAGCAGCCTATCTACAAGCCCTTTTTCCCAGAACAATTTCACTTATAATGTCTCCACAGATGATTATTGGTGACTGATCGTTTTGGAGAGATCTCTAAAGCTAAACATCGAGATCATCGAAGTGGATCATCTTGCTGTCATAGAATTAGCCAAGGATACTGGTCTCACGACTTATGATGCAGGCTATCTTTGACTCGCCTTAGAGCTAAGAGGAGAACTGATCACCCTCGACACAAAAATGCAAAGAGCTATGAAAACCCATTCATAATCATGAGACTCTAAAGGTGAAGAGTTAGAGGTGAAAAAACAAGTTCTGGGTGATGAGTTTGCCTGCCTCCCCTGAGGCAGGGAGTTCGGAGAAATAACGGAAAGACAAACAAAGCTTCGGTTGACAACTTCTTCTACAAAGTTGCTGCTCAGGGAGAAGGGATAGGGCTTTGAAGTTTTCCAGCGTAAATCACCTTCATCTTTGTATCCATGAGTAAACCCCGTTAGAAATTCCAGCGGGGCATTACCCCCCGGGAATTATTCTGAAATGTAACCCCGCAGCAGAGCAGCTGGGCACTATTTCTAACGGGGTAAACCCATTTTCATCCTCCAATCTTGGCAAACTATCATTCGTAGAACTTCAAATCCCGGACCGATTCGACGACGAAGTCGGCCACCTTCTCCAATTCCTCTCTCGGTGTTACGCCTCCTTCAAGAATCCCAACTGTCAACGCGACCCCTGCCCTCTTTCCCATCATCATATCTGTTACCGAATCCCCCACCATTACAGCCTCATAGGGATGGACTGAAAGCTTCCGGCAAATGGTAAAGATGGTTTCGGGGTGAGGTTTTGAAGGGGTCACTTCTCCTGAGCAGAGGACTACATCAAACAGACCATCCATGCCAAGATGATTCAGGATGGCTTCTGTGTCTTTCCGCTCGTCATTGGTGGCAAGGGCGGTATAGAACCCATCCCTTTTCAGATGGGAGAGGAATGTTTGAATTCCCTTGATGGGCATAACCTTTTTTCTCCAGTCACCATCCGCATCGGCCTCGTCGAAGGCCTGGCTCACCCACTGTTTTGCCTCATCCCATGGATACCTGTGCTGATAAAGGGCCATGGTTCCGATGATGATTTCATCCCCTCTTGGAGAAACCGGGCAGGGCCCCCTCGGATCAACCTTCCCACTCACAGGATCAATTCCCCAGGATTTCAATAGGAAGGCCTCCAATTCCTTGTTTTCTTCTAATTTCTTCAACAGAAAAGCAACCCGCTTCCGAATCAGGGGAATCCAGGTCGCTGTAAAATCAATCAGCGTCCCGTCTTTATCAAAGATGATCAAACGGCATGGGATGCGTTTCCCTTGATATTCAATCCCTGTCATCTTCCAGCCCCCTCGCTAATGGTCCTATCGCAACCCCCCTATTTATGGGTGTTTTTATCCCCCTTTGGCAAAGGGGGATAAAGGGGGATTTTAAAATTATGGTTGGAAAATCTCCCCCCTGCCTTCGCCGAAGCGGCTTCGCGCAGGCAGGTTCCCCCTCCCGTGGTCGGGTCTATTCGACTTTGCCAAAGAGAGGTATAAGGGCACATTTGTTTTCCTTGAACCCATAACCGAAGGGTTGTCTCCTATCATAAAAGAGACTTGCAATCAATTCAATCTCTATTATAAAGTTATGAGTCAATACACTCGGACGGGAGGTTATAGATGACTGTGAAAAGATTTAATGCGGAAAAATTGGATGAGGTCTCCCTCAAAAGGCTCTCCGGACTTTCGAAACTGGCAAAAGGCGATATCCTGAAGATGACGACTCTGGCCGGCTCCGGACATCCCGGAGGATCCTTGTCATCCATTGACTTCTATCTTGTCCTCTACTCCTATGCCAATGTCGATCCTAAAAATCCGGACGATCCCGACAGGGACCGGATTGTCATCAGTCATGGCCACACCTCTCCTGGAGTCTATGCCGCCCTTGGAAGGACCGGCTTCTTCCCGATTGAGGCGGCGATCGCCAACCTCAGGAAAGCCGGAAGCCCCTTCGAGGGCCATGTGGAAAAAGGGATTCCGGGTCTGGAGTGGAATACCGGCAATCTCGGTCAGGGGCTCTCAGCCGGATGCGGTTTTGCCCTGGGCGCAAAAGTATTAAAAAAGGATTTCCATGTCTTTGTGGCGATGGGCTGCGGAGAACAGCAGAAAGGACAGATTACCGAAGCCCGCCGGTTTGCCATTAAATATGGCCTCGATAATCTGACTGTCATCATCGATTACAATAAAAGGCAGATCAGCGGCATTACCGGAGAGATCATGCCCCAGAACATCGCAAAAAATTTCGAGTCGGATGGATGGCGGGTCCTTGAAGTCGATGGCCATCAATTTCAGGAGATTTACAAAGCCTTTCGGGAAGCTGCCTTTTCTAAACATCCCACCGCCATCATCGCCCACACGGTCATGGGCAAAGGGGTCTCCTTCATGGAAGGAAAAGAGGAATTTCACGGAAGAGCCCTTAATATGGAGGAGTATAAGAAGGCGATTCAGGAACTCGGAGTGGAGGATGATTTAGAGCGTTATCGTCAAACACGGGAGAAAAATGCCCTTCCTTACGAAGGCAGGAAAAATCCGTCGGGAACCCTCCATATTCAGACCGGGAGTCCGAGAGATTATGGAAAAGATCAGAAAATGGACAATCGCTCCGCATTCGGAAACGCTCTAGTCGATCTTGCAAAAACCAATCTTCAGCAGGATGGCTCCCTCCCGATCGTTGTTTTTGATTGCGATTTAGCCCCTTCAACAAAGACAACCGCTTTCGCCAAACAATTTCCGGGTTATTTCTTCCAGGGTGGAATCCAGGAGCACCATACCGCCACCCTTTCCGGAGCCATCTCCATACTTGGCCTTCTTCCCTTCTTTGCGGACTTCGGGGTCTTCGGCGTCGATGAAACCTACAACCAGCACCGCCTCAACGATATCAATGAGACGAACCTCAAACTCATCTGCACCCATATCGGCCTTGATGTGGGTGAGGATGGGAAAACGCATCAATGTATCGACTATGTTGGCCTGATGAGGAATCTCTTCGGATACAGGATCATCATCCCCGCGGATCCCAACCAGACCGACCGCGTCATTCGATATGTGGCAAAGACAGCAGGAAACTTCCTTGTGGCCATGGGCCGATCTCCCATCCCCGCCATCCTCACCGAAGAAGGAGTCCCCTGCTTCGCTGCTCCTTATGAGTTCCAGTATGGCAAGGCCGACCTGATCCGAAATGGAAAGGACCTGGCTATCATTACAACCGGAGGCATGGTTTACCGGGCGGTTGAGGCCTGGAGGAAATTAAAAGAAAAAGGGGTGGAGGTACAGGTCCTCAATGTCTCCTGTTTAAGCGATTTGGATATCGCTGCAATCCTGAAAGCGGCCAATACCGGAAGAGTGATCACCTACGAAGATCACCATATCCAGACGGGTTTGGGGAGCCTCATCGCCAATGTCATCGCTGAACATGGTCTGCCCGCTCGTCTTCGCAAAATGGGGATCACCCGATACGGAAGCTCCGGAAAACCGGATGACCTCTACTGCATGCAAGGGCTTGACATCGAAAGCCTTGTGAACGCAGTAATGGATGAGATCATAAGGATATAAGACAGAAATAACCAAACACCAAATTCCAAACACCAAACAATAACCAACAATCAAGGGAACCTCTAATAATTATCAATTTGTTACTCTCGCCCCGTAACAAGTACGGGATAAACTCCGGCGGGAGTTTAGTGATGTCAAGAGGTTCTGGATTCCTGTTTTCACAGGAATGACATTTTTAGAGGTAGCTTCAATTTTTCAAACATACTTTTGTTTGGTTATTGGAATTTGGAATTTATTTGGTTATTGGAATTTGGTGATTGGAATTTAAGGTTTATGGATCTTCTCATCTTCGATATGGATGGGGTCCTCATCGATGTCTCCGGCTCTTACCGAAAGACAATTGCTCATTCCATCCATATCTACTTCAAAGAATGTCTCGGGATTAAATCAAAAACCATCTCCAATGAGGACATTTCCCTCTTTAAAGCAGCAGGGGGCTTCAATAATGACTGGGATCTGACCTCTGGGTTTCTCCTCTATCTTCTATCCGTTTCAGGTCTCCCGCCCTGTCCCAAAAGGAGGAGATTTACTGACGCGAAGGAAGCAACCTCTTTCCTCAAGAGAAAATCTTCTAAATTCACCCCTACAGCCACAAAACCTCCTCAAAAAAATCATCTCCCAGACTTCCTCGAAAAAGTTAAAGGCCAGGGTGGGGGGTTGAAGGGCGTCCGCCTTGCTCTGAAAAATTCATGGGATGGCTGGGTCTATGGAAACGGTGATCTCGAACAGGAGAATCTTGTAAAGCGCATCTTTCAGGAGGTTTATTTAGGCAATAAGTTTACACCTCAATATCATCTTCCCCGCCTCTTTTTTGGGGGAGAAGGACTATATCTACAGGAGAGACTTTTGATCCCGAGAAGGATTCTCTCATCCCTTCGAAAAAAGATGAGGTTGGGAATCGCCAGCGGCCGGCCGAGATTCGAAGCCGAGCTTGCTCTGAAGCGATTCCGGATCTTTCCCTATTTTGACAGCGTGGTCACCCTCGATGAATGCGAAACAGAAGAGGCTCGCCTTCTTAAGGTTTCGAAAAAAAAAGTGAAACTCACCAAACCCCACCCCTATTCCCTCCTGAAGGCCATCGAACAAATCGGCTTCTCCAATCCCAGATGCGGGTATGTCGGCGATGTCGTGGACGATATGAGGGCTGCACAGGCCGCAAATAAAATTTTTCCCATGCTTGCAATCGGTTTTCTCCAGTCAGGGAAAGCAGAACACGTGATGATGGAAGCGTTGCTCCGGGCCGGGGCAGACTGCATCATTAAAAACCCGAAGGAGTTGCTCCAGCTTGGAGGCTGAAGATGATATCTCTGAAAAACTACTTTACGCTCTCTATAATCAGAGATTTCTGGACTTTTTCAGAAATCTGAAGATTAAATATTGACAAGCCTCATTATTTCCTTTATAACCTGTCTATACAGGTAGTTAGCTTTCCAAAACATCATTGAAAATTGTAAATTGCAAAATGGAAAGTGCAAATTTGAAAGAAAAAGACTTACCCACTTGCTGAAAGGCGGAAAAATTTTCGATTTGCAATTTAAAATTTCTATTTTGCATTAATGTTTAGCCATTCCTATAAATAGATAAACTGTCATAAAAGGAGGATGCTCATCGAAGGCTTGATCCTTTTGCTTGCCATCTTCGTCGTCGGGTTGGCCCTCTTCTTTGATTACTCCAATGGTTTCCACGATGCGGCCAATGTGGTGGCGACCATTATCGCCACGGGGGCAATGAGCCCTCGAAGCGCTCTGGGCCTGGCCGCCATTGCCCATTTCATAGGACCTTTCCTCTTCGGCACGGCAGTGGCTCAAACCATCGGAAAAGGAATTATTGACATCTCCGCCTTTGACCCAGGCCAAACCGGGATATCCATCTCCCTCGTCATTGCCGCCCTGATTGGGGCAATCGCCTGGAACCTCATCACCTGGGCCTGGGGGCTCCCGTCCAGTTCGTCCCATGCTCTGGTAGGCGGAATGATCGGCGCAGTCTTAATCGCTTACGGACCCGATAAGGTCCTCTGGAAAGGGGCTCTCTATGTCATTTCGTTTTTGATCCTTACCCCTGTGGTGGGCTTGATCTTCGGCAACCTCGTTCTGAAGATCACCTTTCGTCTCTCAAGGAAGGCGCCGCCTCAGATCTCCCATTTTTTCAACCGGGTCCAGATTCTCTCCTCCGTGGCCCTCTCCCTCAGCCATGGCTCCAACGATGCCCAAAAAACCATGGGCATTATCACCATGTCTCTGGTCATCCTCGGCGTCTTTCCGGATTT
>JAGXSW010000029.1 GCA_018333715.1 Syntrophaceae bacterium
TCACCCCACCCCTCTCCCGCCAGGGGAGAGGGAGACTTGATGGATACACCTAAAAATCCCTCCCCCTTGACGGGGGAGGGTGGGGGTGAAACCTATTGAGCCAGCACCTCAGCCCAGGTTGTCACTGTCCATTGGGTCTTGAACAGCTCGTCGACGGCATCCTTGGCTTTTGCCCGGAAGGAACCGGCATCCGGAATCACCACCTGCATACCCTTTCGCTGGAGGTCCAACAGGATGGCCCCCTCACCTGTCTTGATCTTGTTGTTAGCCCATTCCTCCGCCTCCTTGCCGGCCTTTACGATGAGGTCCTGGTCTGCCTTGGCCAACTTATCGAAGAAGGGTTTATTGATCAAAAGTCCTGCGGTCTGGACAAGGTGATTGGTGATGATCAAATGGGTTTGGACCTCGTCAAGCTTGAAGGATTGGATCTGTGGCAGGTCGCCCTCGGAGGCCTCGGCTTTGCCCGTCTTAAGCGAGTTATATAGCTCGGGCAAAGGCACACCAACGGGGTCAGCGCCGATCGCTTTCCAGACTGCCATCCAGCTGGGAATGGGCGGCAGCCGGAGCTTCAAGTTATACGCATCAGCCGGCGTGTAGAGCGGTTTCTTCGTTGTTGTCTGCCGCAACCCCCGATAGATGGTCCCCAGGTACTTCAGGTCGTTCTTCTCAAGCTGGGCGCGCGCCTGCTGGCCGAGCTTACCGTTCCAAACACGCATGTAATGGTCAAAGTCCTTCATGACGTAGGGACCGGTGAAGAAGTAGTACGGCGGTGCGTAGTGCTCCAAAAAAGCTGTCCCGTTGGACTGCATCTCGATCTCGCCGTTCCTGTTCATCTTGTTGATGTCGATCTCGCTCTTGGTGCCGGCGTCGATCTTCACCTCAATCCGGCCTCCACTTCCCTTCTCAACCAGCTCCTTGAACTTCTCAGCCGCCTCAACGACAATTCCCCCTTTAAACGGGCTCGCAATACGGATGGTCGTTTTCTTTTCCTCCGGCTTTACGGTTGGAGCCATTCCAGCGCACGAGAAAAGAAAAGAAGACAGAGCAATCATTGAAAGAATAAAACCCAATCTAATAGCCTTCATTTTATTACCCTCCTTTCTGATCGAGATCATTTCTTAATCTCTTTGACCAGTTTTCCAAAAAATTCGTGTTCACTCGCCATCAATTTTCCGAACGGTTCCGGGCCGAGGTAAGAGAGATTGACCGCCATGTCCGTGGCATTCTTTTTAAAGACCGGATCATCCATCCCCTGTTTGAAAGCGTCATGAAGTTTCTTGATGGCATCAGGCGGCGTTCCTTTGGGTGCGACCAGCCCGCGCCACATCCCCATGGCAAAATCAACTCCCTGCTCTTTGACCGTGGGCACATCGGGAAACATCTCCAGCCTTTTTTCAGCGAACAGGGCGAGGATCTTGAGCTTTCCTGCCTGGACATGGCTGATCCCTTCGGGCGGCGAGACTGAAACGGCATTGATATGACCTCCAAGAATGGCGGTCACGGAGGGGCCTCCTCCGGAAAATGGGATATGGTTTAACTTCACGCCGGCCGTTTTCTCAAAAGCGAGGGCCACAAGATGAACCCCTCCGCCTGCGCCCGAGTTTCCTACTGTGATCATATCAGGGTGTTTCCTGGCATAATCGAGGAATTCCTTGAGGCTCTTCCATGGAGCGTCGGACCGGATTAAAAACATGGAGGGGTCGCTCACCACATTGATAATCGGTTCAAAATTTCTGTAGGTGTAGGCGGTGGTCACCTGATGGGGCAGGATGGTGAGAGGCGTTACTGCCGAGGTGAGCATATAGCCATCCGGTTTGGCCTGAGCGCCTTCCGTGTATCCGACCGCGCTTCCTCCGCCCGGTCGATTCACAACGACCACTGCTTTTCCAAGGTATTTCCCTGTGGTTGCGGCCAGGGCGCGGAAGATAAGGTCGGTGGCGCCTCCGGCGGCCCAGGGAATGATGACCTGGACTTCCTTGGTTGGGAATCCCGCTGCATGAATGGGTATCACCATAATGAGAGATAAGGCGAATAAAATAGTGAAAAATCTTTTCATCATCACAGCACCTCCTTTTTTTGCTTTAAGCTCAGGGCTCAAAGCTCAAATTTTAAATCTCTTTACCCTAAACTACGAACTCCAAACTCCAAACTTCTACAACCCCTTCCTTTCTAAACGATGTACGATGGACAACAGACCATGAACGATGAACAACTGCTTACTGCATCACCCCCCTCCTTTCAATGTTTTTTTGAATGTCATCCGAATCAACGGAATGATCAGGAAAAGCACTGTTGCGAGCAGAAAGACCATGGAGATTGGGCGATTGATAAAAACACCAAAATCTCCATGAGAGATCATCAAGGACTGCCGGAAGGCTACTTCCAGTCTTGGTCCGAGGACCAATGCTAAAAGAAGCGGGGCGCCCTCGTAAGCCCATTTTCTCATCAGGAACCCTAATGCTCCGAAGAGAAGCATGATCCCGATGTCAAAGACAGAATTGTTCACGGTATACTGACCCGTGATACAAAACAGGATGATGAGAGGAAGAAGGATCTTCTTCGGGACCCTCAAAATGTTTGCAAAGAGCGGAACTAAAGGCAGATTCAAAATAAGGAGGATGAAGTTGCCGATATACATGCTGGCGATTACTCCCCAGAAGAGTTCCGGATGTTGACCGATCAACAAGGGGCCAGGGGTTACCCCATGGATGAGAAGGGCCCCAAGAAGAATGGCCGTCGGGGGAGCAAAAGGAATCCCGAGAACGAAGAGGGGAATGAAGGCGGATTGACAGGCAGAGTTGTTGGCTGATTCGGGTCCTGCCACTCCTTCGATAGCGCCCTTCCCAAATTCCTCGGGATGTTTTGAGATCCTCTTCTCCACCATATAGGAGGCATAAGTGGCTATGACAGGCGCCGGTCCGGGAACCAGGCCTACCCCGAACCCGATTCCAGCCCCTCTGATAATGGCAGTGATGGACTTCTTTAAATCCTGGAGAGAAGGGTAGAGTTCCCTGAATCGGGGGACAATAACACGTTGTTCCAGCATTTCAAGTGGTTTTTCAACATTGGTTAAGACTTCTGCGATGCCAAAGAGGCCGATGGCTACGGCTACGAATTCGATCCCACCAAGAAGAGAGATAGAACCAAAGGTAAAGCGAGCATCTCCGGTGACAGGGTCAAGCCCGATTGTTCCGATGATGAGCCCTACGACAGCCATCATCAGAGACTTAGTTAAAGATGTGCCGGTGACATTGCTTAGAACAATGAACCCAAAGACCATCAATGAAAAATATTCAGGGGGGCCAAAGGCCAGCGCTGCTTCTGCCAGGGGCGGCGCTAAAAAAACAAGGCCGAAGAGACCGATCGTCCCTGCAATGAAAGAGCCGATGGCGCAAATGGCCAGGGCAGGGCCGGCTCTGCCTTTCTGAGCCATCTGATAGCCGTCGATGCAGGTGATGACAGAAGCGGTTTCGCCAGGGACATTGAGCAGGATGGATGTCGTTGACCCTCCATACATCGCTCCGTAATAGATTCCGGCAAGCATGATAATGGCAGAAGTCGGATGGAGGCCGAAAGTTGCAGGAATGAGAAGGGCTATTCCTGCGATTGGCCCGATTCCCGGGAGCACGCCGATCAGCGTTCCGACAATGGCCCCGATCAAACAATAGAAGAGATTATAGAATGTTGTGGCAATGGTGAAACCGCTTGCCAGGTGTTGAAGCGACTCCAACATTTACTTCTCCTTAACCTCGGCCTTAGCCTTGTTTCTTTCTAAATTGAGCGATTCTTTCGAAAGGAACCTGTAGCCGCAGGCTTTAGCCTGCGGTTTCCTCTCACCCGTTGGGTGAGAAATCATTTCCGATAAAATCACGCAACCTAAAGGTTGCGGCTACATTTAGGATAATAAATCGCTCAATTTAGTTTCTTATAACCCAAGCCATCCTTTGGGCAGGGGTATTTTCAGCCATTGAACAAATAGAAAATAAGAGACAATGGCGGTGATCAATGAAAGAGAGATATTAAAAGTCCATTGTTTCATTCCGAGAATCCTCAGAAGGGCGACCATCAGGAGAAAGGAGACAAGCGGATATCCCAGTATCTTAAAGAAGAGGGTAGCCAATATCATTGCTCCCATAAAGAAGAGAACCTGCATGACCGAACCGGGTATCTCGGAAGGGGACCCCTCCTTTTTCTCACTTTGCCATTTCTTAAAAAGGAATCTTAGAAGAAAGATGCCCGAAAGGGCCATGAGAAGTATCCCCAGGCATAGAGGAAATAGCCCTGCTCCTGCCATCCGGAACGTTCCGATGGGCATTCTTATAGAAAGGAGGACAGTGATTGCACCAAAGATGAAGATCACAATCCCACCCATCAATTCATCTCTTTTCAAATTATTTGCCTTTCTAAATGATAATTGTTAATTGCGAGCTGACCATTGACGCCTCCCTCTCCCTTCCCCTCTCCCCTGAGGGGAGAGGGATGGGGGGAGGGGTTAGTCCATCAATGCTCCGCCATTGACATCCAGAATTTCTCCGGTGATGAAGGACGCTTCATCCGAAGACAGAAACAACACTGCCTCCGCCACATCCTCCGGTTTTCCGAGGCGGCCGAGAGGAATGGAGGCGATGATCTCTTTTCGCCTCTCCTCCGACCACTGAGCGCTCATCTCTGTTTCGATGGCATGGGGGGAGACGGCATTGACATTGATTCCATAGGGGGCCAGTTGTCTGGCCAGTGTTTTTGTTAAGGCGTCTATCCCGGCCTTGGAAGGGCCATAACCCGGGGCAGAGGTAATATCTCCCATCTTTCCTGCAATAGATGAGAGGTTTACGATTTTCCCATAACCCTGCCTTTTCATGGCCTCAACGACAGCCTTTGAGCAGAGAAAGGTCCCTTTGAGATTGACCTCAATGACCCGATCCCAGTCTTCTTCTGTGACGGTTTCAATGGTTCCCCTTCGGATGATTCCGGCATTGTTGACGAGAATATCGATACGGCCAAAGGCTTTCTTCACTTGATCGACCATGATCTGAACTTCGCCATTTTTGGAGACATCGCAGGGGATGGCGATCGCTTCCCCTCCTATCTTCTCAATCTCATCTCTTAGGGCGATCGCTCCCTGTTGATCAAAGTCGACGATGGCAACTTTAACCCCTTCTCTGACCAGGGTCAGAGCAATGGCCTTTCCGATCCCCCTGGCCCCTCCTGTGACAATCGAAACTCGCCCCTTCAATTTCATATTTCCTCAATAATCCTTTCCGAATAACAAATTGGGAAGAAACAACACAATCTCCGGGAAAAAGATGAGCAGCAGATCTACAAGCACGATCGCCACAATGAATGGTATCGATTCTTTGATATAATCCTCCAATTGACAATCAAGGATTGAACAGACCGTGTACATGGATACGCCGACAGGAGGTGTTACGAGGCCCAACACAATCACGAGCATAAAGACAAGTCCGAAATGCACGGGATCAATCCCTACTTCACTGACCAGGGGAAGTAGGATGGCGGTAAAGAGCAGAATCAGGGCAGTGCTGTCGATAAACATCCCTGCAATAAAGACGGCTCCCACAATGAGGAGCAATAAGATCTGAGGGTTATTGGTTATTCCGAGCATAAATCGAGAGAATATATCCCCTGCTCTTTCATAGGCCAGGCCGTAACCAAATATTCCCGACAGGGAAATGATAAGCATAACCGAGCCAATGTCAACGACAGTAAATTCAAGAGTTCTTTTAAACTTTTCCCAGGTGAGCTCCCTGTAGAAGAGCGCTCCGACGACGAAGGCATAGACCCCTGCAAATGCGCCTGCTTCCGTTGGGGTATAGAAACCAAACCTTATTCCCCCGATCAATGCGATCGGAAAAAGAAATGCCCAGATACTGTCGATCAGCGCCATCCCCACCTCTCTGAGGGAAGGAGCTTTCCTTTCAGGGAGGTATCCTTTTATCTTCGAGGTAATTGAGACGGCAATCATCAGGAATAGCATCATCATCAAGCCCGGAATGATTCCTCCAGTAAAAAGCCTCCCTATGGAAACCTGGCCGATTGTTCCGTATAAGATGAGCCCGATGCTTGGCGGAATGATTGGAGTGATACATGCTGAAATGGCAGTCAAGGAGCTCGTATATCCCTTTGAGAACCCTTTTTTGACCATCTCTGTTCCGAGAAGGCGGGCTTCCATGGCGGCATCAGCAATCGCCGACCCCGAAACTCCACCCATCATAGTGCTGAGAACAACATTGGTCTGTGCAAGTCCCCCGCGCATATGGCCGGCAAGGACAATTGCCAGCCTGATCAACCGGTTGGTTATCCCTGTTTCATTCATCAGGTTGGCGGCAAAGATAAAAAGGGGAATGGCAAGCAGTGGAAAATTCTGGGTTTGCGAAAGCGGAAGCTGGATGATCATGGTGAATGGCAGTTGGGGGTTTTGCAAGAAAAAGAGGGTTCCGGCAATGCCTATGGCAAAGGCGACCGGCATTCCCATTAAAAGAAAAAGAACAAAGACGATAAAGACCAATTCCATTTATCCAATCTCCCTAACACCAGAATTGAAAAGGTAACGGTAAGGATGCTTGTATCGCCCCGTGGTCGGGTCTTTTCGACATTCGGCTATGTTATTCGTCTTTTCATTCTTTAACCGTAACCCTTTGACGACCTACGAAACGGGCTTCGTCACCGTAACCGAAATTCTCCTCACCGCCTTATTAATTTCTCCCTGATTTTACTGATGGTCGTGATCACCATCAGAGTCCCTGCAATAGGCACACTAATCGTCACCCAGGAATAGCTGAACCCCGGAATCCCCTGAAACTGTCTGAATCGGGTGGTATAGGAAAGATGGATGCCATATCCAATGAGAGCCAATAAAAAGATGAGGATGATAAAGAGATTGATGAGTTCGATTGAGTTTCTATATTTTCCCGGTAGCTTTTTAATTAAGAATTCGACATTCATCAATTTATTGTTCCTCATCGCCACATCGCCGCCCAGGAAGGTGCACCAGGCAAACAAACAGACCGCCATATCCACCGACCAATTGATGGGATACCCCACATATCGCGTCATTGCGGCAACGAATACCAGCCCCACGATGAACACTAAAAAAACTTTAATTAAAAAAGTTTCACCCTTACAGATATACTCATATAACTTCTTCATGGTTCACTCACTCACTCACTCACTCACCCATTAAGACCATTCTAATGATCTCAAATAGTAACCCAGCCCCTCCAGGGAAAGAGGGGCCGGGTTACCCCCTACTTCTTAAATCCGAGCTCCTTGTGGACCTTATCCTTTACATCTGCAATTTTCAAAACTTCATAGGCTTTTTCGCCGGCCCTCCTGAAAGCGGCTATATCGACTTTATCGACTACAATCATTCCTCTCTTGATGAGGTCCGCCTTCACTTCTTTTTCTTTCTCTATGATCAATCTGGAGGTTTCCATTCCGGCTTTGTCACATTCCTCAACAAGTATTTTCTGGTATTCCGGAGGCAAAGCATTGAACCACTTTGCACTGATCACCTCAAAATTAACGAGCATGATGTGGCCTGTTTCGGTTACGTACTTCAGAACTTCATAGAAGCGCCCACCGGGGATATTGTTATAAACCAATTCAACCCCATCGATCACTTTTTGCTGGAGAGCTGGATACATCTCTCCAAAGGCGAGGGCCACAGGGGTTGCGCCGAGAGCGCGCACAGATTCCTGCCAGATGGGGGCAGGAGGAGTTCGGATGCGTTGCCCCTTTAGGTCTTCCGGGGTCCTGACAGGCTTATTCGTAAAGAAATGCCTGTAACCCTGGACCCAGCCAAAGGACAGAACTTTAAAACCGAATTTATTAGCCAGTTCATCAAGCCAGGCCTGTACCGTTGGCATCTTCTTTAATCTTTCCACTCCGCCAAGCGTTTCTACAAAATACGGGCCATTCATAACGGCTATACCGGGAACATACATGCCCATACGGGCCGAATCAGTGTTCTGGCCCACATTGGCACCTGCCCTGATTTGCTCCAGGATGTCCTCTTCAACGCCAAGCTGGGCGCTCGGGAAGACCTCTATTTTAAGTCCACCTTTTGTCCTTTCCTCTACCGCCTTTGCCCATTTCAGAAATCCAGCGTGATAGGGCTCTCTTGGACTCAGCACATGGTTAAATTTCAACGTATATTTGGGCTGTCCAAACGCCGGCGTTTGATAAAAAGCGATTGCCAAAAGCAAAACCATAAACACAGCGACCATCATCGAAAACTTTTTTAAGCTTTTCATCTAAACCCTCCTTTTCATCTTTCTTTTTCTAAAAACTCATAACTCTTAACTCTTAACTCTTAACTCAGAATTACCTTCCTTCCCGATAACCCAACCTCCGGGAAATCTTCAAAGCTGCTTCCATCACCTCCTTTTTAAGGGATTCCTGGGCCATTATTTTCGTGACCCGAAAGGCGGGTCCGGAGATACTGATGGCGGCCACAGCATTTCCCGCCTCGTTATAGATGGGGGCGCCCACGCATCGAACCCCCTTCTCATTTTCTTCGTCGTCAATGGCATATCCCTGACTCCGAACCATTTTCAGATGCTCTTTCAACTGGACTGTATCCGTGATCGTATGCTCTGTTCTTTTAGATAACTTTTTCTCTTTCAGGAATTGGTTCAACGCTTCATCCGAAAAGAGGGAGAGAAGAACCTTCCCTACGGCGCTGCTGTGAGCAGGGTTCCGGAGGCCGATCCGTGAGGCCATCCTCAGTCCGCTCGGGTTATGAGCCACTTCGACCTTATCTATGTAGACCACTTCATTTCGATCGAGAATCACCATATGGACGGTCTCTTTTGTTCTTTCAGCCAGTTCCCTTAAAAAGGGTTCGGCCTCCTTGCGGAGATC
>JAGXSW010000030.1 GCA_018333715.1 Syntrophaceae bacterium
GTCGATGCCCTGATGAAACTCGACCTGGCCGCCGGGATCGATGTGGAGATCAAACTATAAGGAATCAAAAGGCCATGAAACGGACGCTCGGAATTATCGGCAGAAAAATAGGGATGACCCAGATCTTTCAGGAGGACGGCTCCATCGTTCCGGTCACGGTGGTTGAGGCCGGACCTTGCTGTGTCACCCAGAAGAAGACGACTGAGAGAGAGGGATATGAAGCCCTCCAAATGGGTTTCCTTCCGAAAAATGAGAAGAGGGTGAAGAAGCCGCTCGCCGGCCATTTCAAAAAAGCGGGCATCGCCCCTGTCACCTACTTAAAGGAATTCCGTTTGGAGAGCGCAGAAGGGTACGAGTTGGGACAGGAAATCAATGTCGGACTCCTCTTCAAGCCCGGTGATGTCGTGGATGTGACCGGTCTGAGCAAAGGAAAGGGTTTTACGGGCGTGATGAAACGGCACGGGTTCCATGGTTCGCCGGGTTCTCACGGCACGCATGAATATTTTCGTCACGGGGGATCGGTGGGATCGACCACCTTTCCTCACCATGTCTTTAAGGGCATGAAGATGCCAGGCCAACATGGGAATAGCCGGGTGACGATCCAGAACATCAAGGTCGTGGAAGTCAGAGAGGATCAGAATCTCATCCTCCTGCGGGGGTCGGTTCCCGGCAGTTATCATGGATGGGTTCTCATCCGAAGCGCCACAAAGTCGGAATCGACTCGCACCGGGAAAAAGGGTGTTGCCGAAGCATCTGCGTAAGGAAAGGGATGAGATGAGCACATTAGCCGTCTATGACATCAACCATCAGAGGGTGAGGGAGATCGAACTCAACGGTCAGATTTTCGATGCGAAGATCAACCCTTCTCTCTTCCATGATTCTGTGCGCAGCCACCTCGCCTCCGGGAGAAAGGGGACAGCCGCCACCAAAAACAGAGCGCTTGTCCGGGGAGGAGGAGCAAAACCGCATCGGCAGAAAGGCACTGGCAGAGCACGGGCGGGAACCCGACGCTCACCTCTCTGGAGAGGAGGGGGAACCATTTTCGGCCCCATGCCAAGGGATTACTCCTTCTCCCTTCCCAAAAAGGCAAGGCGGGCCGCCCTCTTGGCCGCGCTCAGTTTAAAACGCCGGGAGGAAAAACTGATCCTTCTTGACGGCTTTCCTCTGGATGGGTTTAAAACCCGGCAGGTCCTTGAAATCCTGAAGAGGTTTCAGGTGGAGAACGCACTTATCGTGACGGATGCTCAACATGTTTTTCTGGAACGGTCAGCCCGCAATATTCCCGGCATCGAGGTCCTTCGCTGCGAGAGCCTCAATGTTTACGACATCTTAAATCATGAACACTTGGTTTTATTGAGCCCGGCTGTCGAAAAAATAGAAGGGGTGTTTGCATCATGAAAGAGCCGCAGAGGGTTATCCGAAGACCGTTGATCACTGAAAAGAGCACCCTTCAGAAAGATGAGGCTCATCAATATGTCTTCGAGGTCGATCGGAATTCGAATAAGATCGAAATCCAGTCCGCCGTTGAACATCTCTTCAAGGTGAAGGTCAATAATGTCAGGACCATTACTGTTCTGGGCAAAATGAAGCGTCTTGGAAAGAGATATGGAAAGAGGCCTGATTGGAAGAAGGCCATTGTCACCCTGAGAGAAGGGGACCGCATCGACTTCTTCGAAGGAGCCTAATTTATGATTCTCGAACATTGGAATAATGGAATGATGGAATAATGGGAAAAAAACAATCTCGAATGAGACGAAACAACTTGTCTCTAAAAACCCAGTATTCCAATATTCCATAATTCCATTCTTCCTATTATGGAGTAAAAAGATGGGTATCAAAAAATTTCGACCGACTTCTCCTGGAAAGCGATTTCAGACCGTCTCCACTTTTGAGGAGATCACCTCCACCTCGCCGGAGAAAAGCCTTCTTCGTCCATTGAAGAAGACCGGAGGAAGGAACTGCTACGGAAGGGTCACGGCCTGGCACAGGGGCGGAGGTCATAAGCGGATGTACCGGATCATTGACTTCAAAAGGGATAAGAGGGAGATCCCTGCGAAGGTGGCTACCGTTGAATATGATCCCAATCGATCCGCCCGGATCGCCCTGCTCCACTATGCCGATGGTGAGAAACGATATATCCTCGCTCCGGATCAATTGAAGGTGGGAGATCAAGTGATGGCAAGCCCCGGCGCCGATATCAAACCCGGCAATGCCCTTCCCCTGCGAAATATCCCGACAGGCACGCTCATCCACAATGTGGAGCTCAAGATTGGAAAGGGAGGCCAGATCATCCGGAGCGCAGGCGCCAGCGGCCAGTTGATGGCAAAGGAAGGCAAATATGTCCATCTGAAACTGCCTTCGGGTGAGGTCCGGCTCATCCTCCAAGACTGTTATGCCACGATCGGACAGGTCAGCAACTTCGAGCATGAGAAAATCTCTTTCGGAAAGGCGGGAAGAACCCGGTGGCAGGGCTGGCGTCCCGTGACCCGTGGAGTGGCGATGAATCCCATAGATCATCCGCTCGGAGGAGGCGAAGGGAAAAGCTCCGGAGGCCGTCATCCCTGCACTCCCTGGGGCGTTCCGGAGAAAAAGACGCGCAAGAATAAGAGAACAAACAAATACATCCTGAAGAGGAGAGATTAATGGCCCGATCAATTAAAAAAGGGCCCTTTGTGGATGCCCATTTGAAGATGAAAGCGGAGGAAGCCCGGAGAACGAGAGAAGGAAGGGTGATCAAAACCTGGTCCAGACGATCCACCATCATTCCCGAGATGGTCGGTTTAACTTTTGCCGTCCATAACGGAAAGAAATTTATTCCGGTCTTCGTCACGGAGGAGATGGTTGGTCATAAGTTAGGGGAATTCTCCCCCACCCGAACCTTCCACGGCCATTCAGGAGACCGAAAGACAAAGATTAAAGGAAAGACTCCATAAAGGCAAAGGTTGAAGAAGATGGAAGTCAGGGCAAAATTGAAATATGTGCGTGTGGGACCCAGAAAGGCAAGGTTGGTGGCCGATCTGATACGAGGCAAGAGATCCGAGGAGGCCGTTCATATCCTTTCGTTCACAAAGAAAGCGGCCGCCAGGATCATCATCAAGTTGCTCAAATCGGCCATTGCCAACGCCACACAGAAGAAGACGGTGGATGTCGACCGCCTTTATGTGAAAAAGATTTCGGTGGATCAGGGGGCGACATGGAAGAGGTTTACCCCGCGGGCTATGGGTCGGGCCACCCCAATCCGAAAGAGGACAAGCCACATCTCCATCGTCCTGGATGAAAAGTGAAAGGAGGCAACGCCTTGGGTCAGAAAGTGCATCCGATAGGTTTTCGACTGGGGTTTATCAGGGGCTGGGATTCCCGATGGTTTGCAGAGAAGGATTATCCCCAACTTCTCATTGAGGATATACGGATCCGCGAACATCTGAAGAAGAAGCTTCACCATGCCGGGGTATCCAAGATTGAAATCGAACGGGCTGCGAGTAAGGCCAAAAAGGCAAAGGTGTCCATCTGGACTGCCCGGCCCGGGATCATCATCGGAAAAAAGGGAGCCGAGGTCGAGAACCTCAAAAGAGAACTTCAAAAAATGACCCGGAAGGAGATCATCATCAACATTCAGGAGGTGAAGAGAGCCGAGGTCAACGCACAGTTGGTGGCTGAAAATGTGGCGTTGCAGCTCGAACGGAGGGTTGGATTTCGGAGGGCGATGAAGAAAGCCGTTTCCTCTGCCATGAAGTTGGGGGCAAAGGGGATTAAAATTGCGGTCTCCGGAAGACTCGGGGGGGCAGAGATGGCCCGCCATGAGCGGTACCGCGAGGGCCGGGTCCCGTTGCACACCCTCCGGGCGGATATCGACTATGGTCTGGCTGAGGGGAAGACCACTTACGGGATCATCGGCGTAAAGGTATGGATCTTTAAGGGAGAGATCTATCCGACCAAAGAGGGAGACGAAAGAGCCGCCTAACTAATAAAGATCATTGAAAATTGTAAAATGCAAAATTAGCAGTTCAAAATAATTTATCAATGCCAACTTTCCAATTTGCAATTTATATTTTGCATTGAGGTTTAATCAGATGTTGATGCCGAAGAAGACGAAATATCGAAAGATGCAAACGGGGAAAATGAGAGGAGCCGCTTCCCGCGGCAATACGCTCAACTTTGGCGACTTCGGGCTTCAGGCCGTCGAATGCGGCTGGCTGAGCGCCCGTCAGATTGAAGCCGCCCGTATTGCCATGACGCGGTTCATCAAGCGAACAGGTCGAATATGGATTCGCATCTTTCCGGACAAGCCGATCACTAAAAAACCCGCGGAGACCCGGATGGGAAAAGGAAAGGGGCCGCCGGAGGACTGGGTGGCCGTCATCCGTCCGGGCAGAATTCTCTATGAGATGGAGGGGGTGCCGGAGGAGAGGGCGAGAGAGGCTTTTCTTCTGGCCTCGCATAAATTGCCCCTCTCCACGAGGTTCATCATGAGGGGGAGCCGCCTATGAAGACAAAAGATCTCCGGCTTCTGAGCGAAGGTGAATTGATTCTTAAAGAAAAGGATCTCCACGAGGAACTCTTCAACCTCCGTTTCCAACATGCCACCGGGCAACTGGAGAACACGATGCGAATTCCCCAGGTCAAGCGGGATATCGCCCGGGTAAAGACAATCCTCAAGGGGAAGGTTCTGAACAAAGGGAAATAAGGCCCATGGAAGAAAGAGGAAAAAGAAAGACATTAACGGGTGTGGTTTCGAGTGAAAAAATGGAAAAGACAGTCGTCGTCATGGTCAATCGTCTGGTCCTTCATCCCGTCTATAAAAAGTATATCCGGAAGAGGACGAAGGTGAAGGCGCATGATGAAAAGAACGAGTGTCACATCGGCGACAAGGTCCTCCTGATCGAGACCCGGCCCCTCAGCAAAGACAAAAGGTGGCGTGTCAAAGAGATCGTTGAACGGGCCGCCTAACCGATTGGAAAGTAGAAGGTAGAAAGTAGAAGGTGGTAGAGAGAAATCTTTTTCCACCTGCCACACTCCACTTTCCACCTTCCAAAATGGAGTTCATTATGATCCAGATGAGGAGTATTCTTGAGGTCGCCGATAATTCGGGAGCAAAAAGGTTGGGTTGCATCAAAGTGCTCGGCGGAACACGCCGGAAATATGCGACCCTGGGCGATGTGATCATCGTCTCCATCAAAGACGCCCTGCCCAACTCCAAGATCAAAAAAGGGGAGGTCGCTCGAGCGGTGATCGTCCGGACGAAGAAAGAGATCGAAAGGCCGGATGGCTCCTTCATCAAGTTTGATGATAACTCCGCTGTTCTGATCAATCCTCAGGGAGAACCCATCGGGACCCGAATCTTCGGCCCTGTTGCGAGGGAGCTCCGGGCGAAACGGTTTATGAAGATCATCTCGCTGGCTCCCGAAGTTCTGTAAAGTCGTTGCGACTCGAAGGCGAGTAAAGAAAGGAATCCAGAATGATGGTCTCCAAAACCCATATTAAAAAGAAAGACCTGGTCATGGTGACCAATGGAAGAGAGAAGGGCAAAAGCGGCCGCGTGCTGAAAGTTCTCCCGGAGAAGGAGAGAGTGATCATTGAAAAGATCAATTTCGTTAAGAGACATTCTCGGCCTCACGGACAGCAAAAACGCGGAGGGATACTGGAAAAAGAGGCGCCCCTTCACATTTCCAACGTGATGCTCCTCTGTGAAAAATGCAACAAACCCGTCCGGATCGGACACCGGAGCCTCGAGGGAGGAAAGAAGACCCGGTTCTGCAAAAAATGTGGGGAAATTTTTGATAAATAGGTGATACGATGCCCAGAATCAAAGAGATTTATCAGGAGCGGGCGGTCCCCGCGCTGATGAAACGGTTCAATTACCGAAACAAGATGGAGGTTCCCAAGCTGGACAAGATCGTCATCAATATGGGACTGGGGGAAGCCATTCAGAACATCAAGATCCTAGACTCCGCCGTTCAGGAGATGAACCTCATAGCCGGGCAGAAAGCCGTCATCACCAAATCCAAAAAATCGATCGCCCAGTTCAAATTGAGAACGGGGATGCCCATCGGAGCGAGGGTCACTCTCCGAAAAGAGAGGATGTACGAATTCTTCAATCGTCTGGTGAATGTGGCCCTGCCGAGAGTGAGGGATTTCAAGGGCCTTCCCCCAAAGTCCTTTGACGGAAGGGGAAACTTTGCCCTGGGCATCAAGGAACAGCTCATCTTTCCGGAGATTCATTACGATAAGATCGACAAGGTGAAGGGGATGAACATCGTCATCGGCACCACCGCCAAAACCGATGAAGAAGGAAAGGAACTCCTGAAGCTGCTCGGGATGCCCTTCAGGAACTGATGGAAATTCCAAATACCAAGCACCAATAACCAAATAATAACCAATATTCAATGACCGAAATTCTAAAATATACATCATGGTAATTTGGACATTGGATAATTGGAATTTATTTGGGATTTGGAACTTGGAATTTGGTTATTAAATTTTGAGGAGGATAAATTGGCGAAACTTTCGTTGATGAATAAGGCAAAGCAAAAGCAGAAATTCCAAGTCCGCCAGTACAACCGTTGCCCTCTCTGTGGAAGACCGAGGGCTTTTATTCGGAAATTCAGTATGTGCCGTCTCTGTTTTAGAAAATATGCCACCCGGGGCGAGATCCCCGGCGTGATCAAAGCCAGCTGGTAACCCTTACGGAGTTTGATATGTCGATGACCGATCCATTGGCCAATATGTTTACGCTCATCCGCAATGCGTCCAAAGCCAGATTCGAAAAGGTGGATGTCCCCCACTCCAAGATGAAGCATGAGATCGCTAAGATTTTAAAGGAGGAAGGGTTCATTGCCAATTTCAAAGTCGTTAAGGATGAGAAAGAACATCAGTTGATTCGAATCGTTCTCAAATATGATGCGACCCGAAAAGGACTCATCCATATCACACGGGTGAGCAAACCGGGCCGAAGGGTCTATGTCGGAACCGCTCGGATCCCCTCTGCCATGAGCGGCTTGAGAATCTCGATTCTCTCCACACCCAAAGGGATCCTGACCGATAAAGCGGCGCGGAAAGCCCGTCTGGGCGGAGAAGTTCTCTGTTATGTATGGTAAAAATAAGAAGGTGGAAGATGGAAGGTGGAAGGTGGAATAAACCACTTTCTACTCTCCACGCTCCACTATCGGAGTGGTTATGTCTCGTATTGGAAGAATGCCGATTCAATTGCCGAAGGAAGTGAAAGTCTCCTGTAATCCTTCGAAAATAGAGGTGGCCGGGCCCAAGGGAACCCTCGCCTGCGACCTTCCCCGTGGCATCGCAGTCTCGGTGGATGGGGGGAGGGCGCTCGTTCAGAGGGAGCGGGAAGAGCGATCGTTAAGAGCCCTTCATGGCCTGACCCGGAGCCTCATCGCCAATATGGTGACAGGGGTCACGCAGGGATTTGAGAAGAAGCTGGAAATCATTGGCGTCGGCTTCCGCGCGGATATACAGGGCAATCTTCTCAAGCTCACACTGGGGTTCTCCCATCCGGTTCTCTTTCCCGTTCCGGAAGGAATTAAAATCGAGGTGGAGAAGCAGACCTTGATCACCGTGAGAGGGGTGAACAAACAGCTGGTGGGGACCATCGCCGCCAAACTCCGCTCGATCAAACCCCCTGAGCCTTATAAGGGGAAAGGGGTTCGCTATCTCGGAGAGAAGATTCGTAAGAAAGTCGGCAAGACAAAAGCTTAAGGAGAGGGAAGCCTTTTAAAAATGGAAAATAAGAAGATCGTGGCAAGGATGAAGAGAAAGAAGCGGGTGCGAAGCCGCATCCAGGGGACAATGGAAAAACCTCGCCTCAATGTCTTCAGGAGCCCGAAACATATCTATGCCCAGGCCATTGTGGATTCCACGGGAGAAACAGTGGCCAGCGCTTCCACATTGAGCCCTGAGTTAAAAGGGAACCTCCGTTATACGGGAAATGTCGAGGCGGCGAAGAAGGTGGGAGAACTCATTGCCGGGAAATGTCTTGAAAAAGGAATTCGAAAAGTCGTCTTTGACCGCGGCGGGTATCTCTATCACGGAAGGGTCAAGGCATTGGCGGAAGCGGCAAGAGCAGGCGGCCTGGTCTTTTAGGAGATTTCTAAAAGGTTAAAAATCTCCGATTACACCGATTATGAAACGATTACGCAGACAAAAAACGAATTCAAAACAAAGGAAAATCCGTGTAATCATTTTTTTGAAATCTAAATAATCAGGGAATTCTGAGAAACCCTTTTTCAGAATCTTCTTCAGGAGGGAGTGACATTGCCGAAGATTGATCCAAGCACACTGGAATTGACAGACCGAGTCATTCATATCAGCAGGGTGGCCAAAGTGGTCAAGGGCGGAAGACGATTCAGTTTTAGCGCCCTGGTCGTCGTTGGAGACGGCCATGGCCATGTCGGGAGCGGACTGGGAAAGGCCAAGGAGGTTCCGGAGGCCATCCGGAAGGCGGTCGAACATGCGAAACGCACCTTGATAAAGGTCCCCCTGATGAACAAGACGATCCCCTACGAGGTGACAGGAAAATTCGGGGCCGCCAGGATCCTGATGAAGCCGGCCTCTGAAGGGACAGGGGTGATTGCCGGGGCGGCGGTGAGAGCCATTGCCGAGTCCGCAGGGATTGAAAACATTCTAACCAAATCCCTTGGATCAAACAATCCTTACAACCTCATCAAGGCGACCCTTCAGGCCATCCATCAATTGAAATATCCGGAAGAGGTGCTTCAAAAGAGGGCTGTAAAAGAGATCGGGAACTGAGGATGCGCTGATGAAGAAGATGGAAAATGGGATGGAAAAGAAGATGACGGTCAGATGGAAAAAAAGCGCGATCGGACGGCCTGAAGGTCAGAAAAAGATCATCAAGGCCCTCGGTTTCAGACGGTTGAATCAAACCCTCACCCTCCCGGATCGTCCTGAGATCCGGGGGATGGTTAACCATGTGTCCCATCTGGTCGAAGTGATCGATTGAGGGAAAGGAAAGCATGATGATTCTCGAAGAGCTTAAGCCCCAGGAGGGATCAAGGAAGAAGAAAAAGCGAGTGGGAAGGGGAATTGGGTCCGGCCACGGAAAGACGGCCTGTAAGGGGCACAAGGGCCAGAATGCCCGCGCCGGCAGGGGGACAAAGGCAGGTTTTGAGGGGGGCCAGATGCCCCTTCAGAGACGCCTTCCCAAAAGGGGATTCCGAAACCCTTTCAGGGAAAAGGCGGCCATCATCCATCTTGGAGACCTCAATCGTTTCGAGAAAGGTGCGGTGGTTGAACCCGACCTCCTGTCCGCATCCGGTCTGTGTAAAAAAGGAGAGATCATCAAACTTCTCTCTGACGGGGAACTTCAGCATCCTTTGACCATTCGTGTCCATAAGGTGAGCCAGGCGGCGCTCAAAAAAGTGGAGATGGCTTCAGGGAAGGTGGAGGTCATCGGTTCATGATTTCAGGCGCCCAGAATATTTTTAAAATTCCCGAGCTGAAACGAAGGATCCTGATGACCTTTCTCTTTCTGGCCATCTATCGCATCGGGGTCCACATCCCGACACCCGGGATCAATGGAGACGCGCTCGCCTCCTTCTTCGCCCAGGTCAAGGGAACCCTCTTCAGCCTCATCAATATGTTCGCCGGAGGAGCGCTGGAGAGGTTCTCTGTCTTCGCCCTGGGCATCATGCCCTACATCAGCGCTTCGATCATTCTCCAGCTTCTCACCGTCGTCATCCCTTATCTGGCCCAGCTCCAGAAGGAAGGGGAGATCGGACGGAAGAAGATCGTTCAATATACCCGTTATGGAACAGTGGTGCTCAGCATGATCCAGGGATTCGGGATCGCGGTGGGCCTGGAGAATATGACAGGGGCCGCCGGTGAGATGATCGTTCTCGATCCGGGATGGTCCTTCCGGATTATGACCGTGATCACCCTGACTGCCGGCACCGCCTTCATCATGTGGCTTGGCGAACAGATTACGGAGAGGGGAATCGGAAACGGCATCTCCCTCATTATCTTCGCGGGCATCGTGGCCGCACTGCCCAGCGCCATTGCCAGCACCTACGAACTTTTCATGGTGGGACAGTTAAACATCTTCACCATTCTGTTTTTGATCATTCTGATGGTGGCTGTCATTGGGGCGATCATCTTTGCCGAGACGAGCCAGCGAAGGCTTCCCGTTCAATATGCCAAGCGGATTGTGGGAAGGAAGGTCTACGGAGGACAGAGCACCCATCTCCCGCTCAAGTTAAACACTGCGGGTGTCATTCCCGCCATCTTCGCCTCGTCCATTCTGATGTTTCCTCTGACGATCGCCAGTTTTATGCCGAAGCCCTGGATGGAGACCTATCCCTGGATCCAGTCGATCCTCAACAGTCTCGGGCCCGATGCCATCCTCTATAATCTTCTCTATGTGGGATTCATCATCTTCTTCTGTTTCTTCTACACAGCGGTCACCTTCAACCCGAACGATGTGGCCGACAACATGAAGAAATTCGGAGGATATATCCCGGGCATCCGGCCCGGCCAGAAGACCGCTGAGTATATCGACAAGGTTCTCACCCGCATCACCCTCGGCGGGGCCCTCTATGTCTCGGCGGTCTGTGTCCTGCCCACCCTTCTGATCGGACGGTTCAACGTCCCCTTCTATTTCGGAGGAACAGCCCTCCTCATTGTCGTGGGAGTGGCTCTCGACACGGTTCAGCAGATTGAGGCTCATATGCTGACCCGGCATTATGAGGGATTGATGAAGAAGGGGAAATTGAAAGGCAGAAGAGGATAGGAAAGAATCAATGCAAAATGTAAATTGCAAATTATAAATTGCAAAGTCTTTCATTTTTTCTCACTCTACTATTTTTCACTTTGCATTTTGCAATTTTTAATTTGCAATGAGGGGTTAAATGAATCTTATTTTATTGGGTCCTCCGGGGGCGGGAAAAGGCACGCAGGCACAGATGATCATGGATCGTTATCATATTCCTCAAATCTCCACGGGGGATATCCTCAGGGCCGCCGTGAAGGAAGGGACGTCTTTGGGGAAACAGGCCAAGACCTTTATGGATAGGGGTCAGCTTGTTCCGGATGAAGTGGTTATCGGCCTCATTGATGAACGGTTGAGGGCATCGGATTGCAACGCCGGTTTTATACTCGACGGATTTCCGAGAACGACCCCCCAGGCCGAGGCCCTTCAGGCCATCTTTGCCAATATCGAAAAATCGATGGACCATGTCATCAACCTCGACGTCGATCCCGAGGAACTGGTGCGGCGGTTGACCGGCCGCAGGACCTGCAACAACTGCGGAGGGATGTTCCATATCCTCTTTCATCCCCCCCAGAAGGAAGGCGTCTGTGATCGTTGTGGCGGAGCCCTTTGCCAGAGAGAGGACGACAGGGAAGAAACGATTCGAACGCGCCTCAAGGAGTATGAGAAACAGACCGCTCCCCTCATTCAGTATTATCAGAACAAGAATCTCCTTCGTTCGATTCGGGGGGGAGGCGGCCAGAATCAAATTTTTGAGCAGATCATTCGTGTCGTGGACGAGAAGGTTGTTTGAGGAGGCAAGCGGAGTCATTCGATGCCAAAGGAAGAGGCGATCCAAGTTGAAGGAAAGGTTTTAGAGACCCTTCCAAATGCCATGTTCCGAGTGGAGTTGGAAAACGGGCATAAGGTGCTGGCCCATATTTCTGGAAAGATGAGAATGCATTTCATCAAAATCCTTCCCGGGGATAAAGTGACGGTGGAACTCTCACCCTATGACCTCACCCGTGGAAGAATCGTATTCCGGGAGAAATAAGACCGTGAAAGTCAGGGCTTCGGTTAAAAAGATTTGCGATAAGTGTAAGATCGTGAAGCGAAAGCGGGTGGTCCGGGTCATCTGTGAAAACCCGAAACATAAACAACGGCAAGGCTAACTTTGGAAAGTGGAAAGTAGAAAGTGGGAAGTCGTTTGAATTAAAACCACACTCCACGTACCACTCTCCGCTTTCTTGGCAAAGGAGCTCACTATGGCGCGTATTGCAGGGGTCGATCTTCCAAAGGATAAACGGGTGGAGATCGCTCTCACTTATATCTATGGAATTGGAAGGCCAATGGCCAATAAGATTCTCCAAAAGGCCAATGTGAACAGGGACATCAAGGTCAATAAATTGACCGAATCGGAGGTCATCCTTCTCCGGGATATTATCGACCAGGAACTGAGGGTCGAAGGGGACCTCCGAAGGGAAGTGGCGACCCATATCAAGCGTTTGATGGATATCGGTTCCTATCGGGGGCTTCGTCATCGCCGCTCCCTTCCCGTTCATGGCCAGAGAACCCATACCAATGCGAGGACGAGAAAAGGACCTCGCCGGGCCATCGTCGGAAAGAAAAAAGAAAAGGAATAGTAAGGAGGACATATGGCCACAGGGCCAGGGACAAAGAGGAAAAAGATCAAGAAGAATATTCAGGCGGGCATTGCCCACATCCAGGCGACCTTTAACAACACGATCATCACCATCACCGATCACGAGGGGAAAGTCATCTGCTGGTCGAGCGCAGGGATCCAGGGTTTCAAGGGGTCCCGCAAAAGCACTCCCTTTGCGGCCCAGATGGCTGCGGAGGATGCCGCCAAAAAGGCGATGGAGCATGGCGTTCGAACCATCGATGTCTATGTGAAAGGCCCGGGGGCCGGCAGGGAATCGGCGCTCCGCTCGCTTCAGGCAACAGGCCTCAAGGTCCACATGATCAAAGATGTCACACCCATTCCCCATAACGGATGCCGTCCTCCCAAACGGAGAAGGGTGTAATCATGTTTTTACTTAATCTGTGTAATCAGTCTTATAACAGGAGGGTAAACTTTGGCAAGATATACGAAATCGGTTTGTCGACTCTGCCGTAGAGAAAACTTAAAGCTCTTTCTCAAAGGGGAGAGGTGTTATACGGAGAAGTGTGCGTTCGATCGGAGGGGCTATCCACCCGGGCAACATGGTCAGGGCCGAAAAAAGACTTCGGACTATGGGGCCCAGTTAAGGGAAAAGCAGAAGGTGAAAAGATTGTATGGCCTCCTGGAGAATCAGTTCCATAACACTTTCAAGGAAGCGGATCGGCGCAAAGGGATTACCGGAGAAGTTCTCCTCCAGCTTCTGGAACGTCGTCTTGACAATGCGGTCTATCGTCTCGGGTTTGCCAATTCAAGAAATGAAGCCCGCCAGCTGGTGCGACACAACCACTTCCTGGTCAATCAATCCAGGGTCAACATTCCCTCCTTTCTGCTGAAGCCGGGAGATGTCGTCTCGGTGCGTGAAAAGAGCAAGAAGGTTGTCCGTATCCAGGAATCTCTCGAAGGGGTGGCCAGGCGGGGCGTCCCCCAATGGATGGAATTAGAAAAAGAACAGATGAAGGGGAGCGTCAAAGCCCTGCCTGCCCGGGAGGACATCACCCTTCCCATTCAGGAGAAATTGATCGTAGAATTATATTCAAAGTAACTCTCTATCAACCCTTTAAGAAAAGGGAGGTAATATGGTTCAAAAAAGTTGGAAAGATCTCATTCGACCGAAGAAGTTAGAAGCGGAGAAAGAAACCTTAACCCCCTTCTACGGAAAGTTCACGGCTGAGCCTTTTGAGAGGGGCTTCGGCATCACCATTGGAAACTCTCTCCGGCGAATTCTCCTCTCTTCCCTGCAAGGGGCGGCCCTCACATCGGTTAAAATTGACGGCGTGCTCCACGAATTTTCGGCGATCCCCGGCGTGAAAGAGGATGTCACAGAGATTATTTTAAATCTCAAAGAAGTGAGGCTGAAACTTCACACGGAGGGACCGAAGACGATTCGCGTCAAGGCAGAAGGCCCCCGTGCCTTAAAAGCAGGCGATATCCTCACAGGCGATGCCGTGGAAATTCTCAACCCCGATCACTCCATCGCCACACTCTCCAGGGACGGCAAGCTTTCGATGGAGATGGTGGCCAGGGTGGGCAGGGGTTATGTCCCGGCCGAGCGAAACAGGGATGAAAATCAACCCATCGGGACCCTCCCCATGGATGCCATCTTCTCTCCCATTAAGAAGGTCAACTATACGGTGACCAACGCAAGGGTCGGCCAGATCACCGACTATGACAAATTGACCCTCGAGTTATGGACGGACGGAAGTCTCAACCCTGAGGAGGCCGTCGCCCATGCCGCCAAGATCCTGAAGGATCAACTCTCCATCTTTGTCACGCTTGAGGAAGGAGAAGAAGAGGAGGAGGAGATCACGGTTCAAGAGCATCAGGGAGACATGGATAAATTGAATGAAAATCTCTTCCGGAGCGTGGATGAATTAGAGCTTTCTGTCCGATCGGCCAATTGTCTGAAGCATGCCGACATCAGGCTTATCGGAGACCTCGTCCAGAAGACGGAAGCGGAGATTCTCGCCACCAAAAACTTTGGCCGAAAATCCCTCAATGAGATCAAGGATATCCTGGTGGAGATGGGGCTTGGCCTGGGGATGAAGCTGGACAATTGGCCTCAGAAAAAGGCCGGAGGCGAAGAAGGGGAGATGGAATCAGAGGCGACAGGATAGGAGAAAAGGATGAGGCATCGAGTTGCAGGAAGGAAATTAAGTCGACACACCAAGCACCGGGAGATGATGTTCAGAAACATGCTCGTTTCGCTTCTTCAGCATGAGCGGATCAGAACCACTCTTGCAAAGGGCAAAGAGCTTCGATCCTGGGCGGATAAGATCATCACCCTCGCAAAGAAGAACACCCTCCATGCCAGAAGACAGGCATTTGCCCGTCTTCGCAACGAGACCATTGTGAAGAAACTCTTTGACGAGATCGCCCCCAAGATGAAAGGGCGGGAAGGCGGATATACCCGGATCTATAAAATGGGATGGCGTCAGGGGGATGGGGCGCCCCTCTCTCTCGTAGAGCTGGTCTCCTATTCTCCGGTGGAAGAGAAAAAGAAATCGACCGTCGAGAAGGCAAAAGAAGTCCTCGGAAAGGTAAGGCCCAAAAAGAAAGAAAAGGGAGAAGAAAAAATTAAAGAGAAAAAGGGAAAAAAGGAAGAAAAAGAAAAACCAAAGGAAAAACCTTCAAAAGAAAAAAACAAATAACAATCTCATAGAAAAAACCCGGGGCCCTATAACTCAAAAGAGTATAGGGCCTTTCTTTTTGTAATACTTTAGCGCTTTGAAAAAACTGATCTAATCCCCCTTTGTCAAAAGGGGGAAATGTTTCTCCTCCCTTTGGTCTCCGACCCAGAGCGGTCTCTGACCCGGAGGGCAAAGGGAGGTTGCCTGCCTGCGCGAAGCCGCTTCGGCGAAGGCAGGGGAGGGATTTTACAAGACGATTTCAAACAGCTAAATCGATACTTTTTTTTGTTCTGAGAAGAAGGCGCCTTTATATTCCCCATCCACCCGTAATTGCCACAACCCTATCTTTTTTGTTATATTGGGTTCACCGCCATGGAGAAGGAGAAGAAAACGGATGAGAGTTCGGAAGCCGGGAAGGGTTCGAGAGGGAGTCTGGTTTTTAGGTCGGGAGGAATCAGGGGTCTATCTTCTGGAGGGGAAGGATGGCTCTATGATTGTGAGTGGAGGCATGAGCTACATCGTTCCGGACCTTCTTCAACAGTTTAAAGATTTTGGAATCGACGAAAGCAGGATCAAAAAGATCCTGATCCTTCACTCCCACTTCGATCATGTGGGAATCATCCCTTTTTTCAAACGCCGGCGCCCGGAAATTGAAGTCTGTGGTTCCGAAAGGGCGTGGGAGATCCTCAAGATGGAGAAGGCCATCGTCACGATCAATGAGTTCAGCTGGAATGTGGCAAAAAGGATGGGGAAAGAGGAGATCTATTCGGAACACGATCTGGAGTGGAGGGATGATGTTTCCGGAAGGACGGTCCGGGAAGGGGACCGGATCGATCTGGGTGACATAGAGGTTTCAATCCTTGAGATACCAGGCCATTCATCGTGCTGTATTGCGGCCTATGTGCCGGAGCTAAAGGCGCTCTTTCCCACGGATGGGGGAGGCATTCCATTCGATGAGACGATCGTTACCTCTGGAAATTCGAACTTCACCAGGTATCAGGAGGGCCTTGAACGGTTAAAAGACCTTGAAGTGGAAAACTACTGCGCCGACCACTATGGATATGTGATCGGCGAGGAGGCCAGAAAGTTCATCCCATTGACGATCGAGATGGCCAAAAAGAAGCGAGCCCAGATGGAGGAGGCCTACCGGTCCACTCGCGATATCGATGCGGCGGCAAAGAAGTTGATCTCTTCCTTTTATGACGAGAACCCTGACTACTTCCTCTCTCCCGACATCTTCCTTGATGTGCATCGCCAGATGGTCCGTCACATCGCCGGCGAGATGGACCAGAAGACCTGATGCCTGCAAAAGGTTTATAATTTCATTTTGAAAGAGATAATTGACTTTTTCCTTTTATATTTATATTTTGTAGTAAGATCGTTCTTGACGCAAGAGGGTATTTCTTATATATTTCATGTAGATTTTGTAAAGAATTAGGGAGTATAAAAAGAAGCTTTTATGGATCAACCTATCCTTAATTCATTTCCAACAGGGGCTCTCCCAAGTTATAAGAAGCCCCCTGTTAACGAAGTTGTTTGTGGGATGCGATTTCATACACCTGATAAACTCCGTATCCCCTATATAGGTCTCCTTTGGGATAAATTTCGCCAAGATTATCCGAATATCCAGCATGCCCCACCGATAGCAACGGGTAAAGGTGAAATACCAATAGATAGTGAAACAGGGCTGCCATTACAAAGAGTATGGTTTATAAATGGATTGGATGATCGATTAATACAGTTTCAGTTTGATCGATTTTATTTCAATTGGCGGCGCAGAAAAGACATTTATCCACGATATCCCTATGTCATCAAGAATTTCGAGAGTGTGCTGGATACTATCGTAAATTTTTTTGTTGAATTTGAATTTGGTGAAATCAAGCCAATCGAGTATGAACTTACCTATATCAACCATATTCAAAAGGGTCAAGAATGGAATACGGCTGACGACCTCCCAAGAATATTCTCAGATTTTGCTTGGAGACAAACAACAGGGCGTTTTTTGCCGAGTCCTGAAAACGCTACATGGCAGGCAAATTTTCCACTGCCTGAAAAAAAGGGAAATCTTGTCGTTAATCTAAAACAAGCTATACGAACCGAGGACAAAGTTTCTTTACTTGTTCTTGAATTGACGGCAAGAGGACTTGGTGAATCAACAAGTAAGATTGCTATTCGTGAATGGTTTGACTTATCACATGAGTGGATAGTTCGAGGGTTTACTGATCTAACAACACCTGAAATTCACAGATTTTGGGAGCGAGAATAATATGCTTGGAGCCAGCACAGTATATGGCGATAAATTTATTGATTACCAGTCCCACAAGAGACAACCGCATCCTGGAGCGTGGGATCTAAAAAATATCATATCTCAACATTTTTTACTCTCAGCGCCTATGCAAATACGTTCCTCGCCCACGTCTGCTGTAAATCAGGAAAACCGCGATATTTTCATAAGTAGGTGGCCTGAGAAAAAAGACCCGTTTACTCAAGCAGATTTACTTGACAGCGAAGAGGCTCAGGTACAAGAATTAATTTTCTGGATTAGGACGTCGATTTCTACTCCCTATTGGGAAGGTTTGACAAATAGACTTGTTACATTATTCAATGATGCAAAGGAAGAGGATCCTGCCAGTCCTGGAATATCTGTTGGCTCTCTTCGCAATTTTTATAATTTTTTTCAATCGCATACTGATCTAAAGTGCCCGACTATTTCTTTAACGCCTGATAACAATATCTATGCTTCATGGAGGGTCGATCAGAAAAAAGTATTCAGCGTGCTTATTTTGCCAAATGGGGATTCTCGCTTTGTAATCTTCAAGCCAAATGATCTGCATCCGGAACGGCAAACCCGGATTTCCGGAACAACGACAACCGACATGCTCAAGACGGAGGTAGCCCCCCATGGGGTATGGGATTGGATTTCAGAATGAAAGGTGATCTGATACCTGACCAGCATCACATTGCCCGACTCTGTCGACCTAAGTGTATATCACCTGATGAGAAAATTCAAGCCAGTGCTTTCATGGTGAGAGTGGGTGAAGAAAGTCTATCTGCAAATTGGTTAGAATTTCTAAAAAGCTCTTCCAGAGAGAACGAAATTGCAGAACTTCAGAATATTTACTCTAATAAATTCAATAAGGTTGAAGTGCGTGCCCAAATAGCTGTCTTAAATGTTGGTGAGGTCCGCGAAAAAGTGCTGGCAGAAAGTCCAGATAGGCGAAACCTTAAAGTCCTCCATAATCCAGAGATTGATGATCCCTCCCATAGCGGAATATATAACTTGAGACACGATGACGAAATAATAATTGCTGAGTTGATTCTTGAATCAGTCCAAGAGACTTGCACTGCCCGCAAATAGCGCTAAGAATAGACCCTGTATTTCAGCTCATAATTTAGACTCTTTGCCCTAAACCGGCAAAGAACCTCGGGAACGTTCATGCAGAGCGTGCGACAAAAAGGTGCACTCCATAAAATAGTGACCCCTTCCAAATGCGGATTGCGGATACGACGAAGAATGGGTGAACCCCTTTTCCTCCCCTGACTGAATTTTTCAGTCAAGTTTTGAAGTGAAAGGCGAATCGGGTCAGGCACCGGTAATTCGGTTTCTAGAAAGATCATCCTGCAACATTCAATAGGTTAGGGATAAACCACCAAGGTGAGTCATTCATGTCAAGATGCTGACCAGGATAAAGTGATTGAGGAAACCGAGAGATGACAGGGCATAAAGAAGAAGCTCGTGGGGAAATCGTCCTCTACCAAGCACCAGACGGCAAGGTTGAGCTAAATATCCGCCTTGAGCGGGAAAGCCTTTGGCTGAGCCAAAAGCAAATGTCATTACTCTTCGATAAAGACACCGATACGATTGGTCTGCACTTGCGTAACATATACAAAGAAGGCGAGCTGGAGGAATCAGCAACTACCGAGGAATCCTCGGTAGTTCAAAAGGAGGGTAATCGACAGGTCCGCCGTAAGGTCCGCCTGTATAATCTCGACGCTGTTCTCTCGGTGGGTTATCGCATCAGCTCGAAGCGCGGCACCCAGTTTCGTATCTGGGCAAACAACGTTTTAAAAGAATATTTGATAAGAGGGTATGCCCTCAATGAAAAACGGTTAAGCGATAGGGAAAACGAACTGCAAACCCTCAAAACAGGCATTCAACTGCTGGAGCGAAGCATCATTAAACAGGCTCGTCAATTGGATCAGGCAAAAACGTTTGTCAATATCATCGCTGATTTTTCCAGAGGACTGGGAATCCTGGACGATTATGATAACGAAAGATTAGACATAAGAGGTCTTACTGAAAAAGACGCGGCTATTATATCGTATAATGAGTGCAAAGAAATTATCAGGCAGATAAAAGATGAATTTAACTCTCCATTGTTCGGGCAGGAAAAGGATAGCAGTTTCAAGAGTTCTATCGGTCAGATTTATCAAAGTTTTGCAGGTAAAGGCCTCTATCCGTCTATTGAAGAAAAAGCCGCAACGCTGTTTTATCTGATTGTTAAAAATCATTCTTTTATTGATGGCAATAAACGAATAGCGGCGGCAATATTTCTCTATTTTCTCAACAAGAATGGTATGTTGTACCGTCAGGACAAAACGACTTTGATCGATGGAAATACCCTTGCATCGATCACGCTGATGATTGCTGAAAGCAGTCCCAGCGAGATGGAAACAATTAAAAGAATCGTTGTGAGTATTTTAAACAGGAGTTCAATATTGTGAGCAACGAAACCAGCAATTTGAAGACCTCAAGGAATTTATTAAGCGTTACAACGCGTCAAATAGACATAAGCGCAAAGAAACCTGGCATCCCGAAAACAATCCCGAAGGGCGCTGGCGCAAGTTCACTTATGAGGAAATAGTCAGCCGGGATAAGACCAGTCTGGATATTACCTGGCTCAAAGATAAAAGCCTTGCCGACCTCGATAATTTACCCGACCCGGATGTATTAGCCAACGACATCATCGAAAATCTCGAAGCAGGAATAGAAAGTTTCAAAGAGATCATGGTAACCATAAACGGGAAATAGTCATACACATAGGAGAATTGTTCTATTATTACAGTAGTTGTGTAGATCAGGATGGACAGATAGCACAGGTGAGGACGGAGAGATGAGGCTCAGGTCTCAACCTTCAACAGGTTAAGTTTTTAAACACTGATTTCTGGTGTCATCCATAAGTTGAGATATTGAGGGCAATGTTACGAGAGGCATGGGGCGCCTTTAGGGTATGAAATACCGAATCTACATTGATGAAGTGGGTAACCCCGATCTGGAAAGCTCTGATAATCCAAATCACCGATTCCTAAGTGCCTATTCCGCTGATTCCGGCCACTCATTCCGAAGGAAGTCGGCCGGCTGTTCCGATTCATTCCGGCCACCCTGACGGAGCGAAGCGACGCTGGTGTTTGATATTTTACCTATTTGTCAGTTTCCGTCAAGTTTTTGTTTTTTCCGCATGGATCCTCCTTTCAGTTGAATTCGGTGACCGTTGTGAATCAATCGATCCAGGATGGCATCGGCAATCGTGGGATCCCCGATATGATCATGCCAGTTTTC
>JAGXSW010000031.1 GCA_018333715.1 Syntrophaceae bacterium
AGGGATCAGTGGCGGTTACGATCATATTCGCTGGCCCAACCGTTACTTTCGGGAGCATGGGTTTTTTAGCCTTGAAGAAGCCCATGGTGCTCTGCTCCAACCCTCGGTGAGGTAAAACCACCGACTGGAGAGCCGGATGCGGGAGATTCGCATGTCCGGTTCGGAGGGAGGGGTGACGCAAACCAATGCCTCATCCCTACCCCTATAGAAAAAACCCCACAAAGAAAATCCTGGATTCCTGCTTTCGCAGGAATGACGTCCTTTAATATGATTTAAGGCGCTGTATATAACAATTTTTTATGGATCATTGACCATTGACTATTGGTCACTGATCATTGATCTTTAATCACTTCCTTCCTCTCAGCCTCGGATCGAGCGCATCGCGCAATCCTTCCCCTAAAAGATTGAAAGAGAGAACCGTAATCAGAATGGCAAATCCAGGAAAGAGCGTCAGCCACCAGGCATCGAAGATATAGGTTCTTCCTTCCGTAAGAATGTTTCCCCAGCTTGGAGCGGGCGGTTGAACCCCGAATCCCAGGAAACTGAGCCCTGCCTCCACGAGGATGGCCGTGGCGACATCGAGCGTGGCGGTTACAAAGACCGGCGCCAGGCCATTGGGCAGGATGTGTCTGAAGATGATCCTTCTATCCTTCATACCGAGCGCCCGTGCCGCCTGGACAAAATCCCTCTCTCTCAGGGAGAGAAACTCTGCGCGCACAAACCGGGAGGTTCCCATCCAGGAGGTGATGCCGATGACCAGCATGATATTAAAAATACTTGGACCCAGAAGGGCGACTACCGTGAGGATGAGAAAAAAGGTGGGGAAACAGAGCATGATGTCAACGAAGCGCATGAGAACGGAGTCGATCCATCTGCCATAGTACCCCGCCATTGCTCCCACCAGGATTCCGATGAAAATGGAGATGGCTACCGCCACAAAACCCACGGACAGAGAAATTCGGGATCCGTGGAGCATCCGGCTGAAGACATCCCTTCCTAATTGGTCCGTCCCCAGAAAGTGTTGAAAGGAGGGCGGCTTCAGTTTAAGGGAGACATTCGTTTTTCCAGGATCATAGGGTGCGATCAAGGAAGCTGATCCGGCGCCGAGGAAGATGAGAAGAATCATCAACAAGCCGCCCACAGCCAGCCGGTTTCGTTTAAAATATTTCCAGAAGGTCTTGGTCTGAGAATCCATACGTCTGATTAAAATCCCAAATCACAAATTCCAAATCCCAAATAAATTCCAAACTCCAATGACTAAATTTCCAAAACAATTTTTTGAGTTCGTTTTGAAATTTGGTTATTGAAATTTATTTGTTATTTGGTGCTTGGAATTTGGAATTTCCACTTTATCCATACCTTATCCTCGGATCGACAATCGCATAGAGCATATCAGCGATAAAATTCCCTATGAGGACGAGGACCGCTGAAATCGTATTGATCGTCATCACCACAGGATAGTCCCTGGCAAGGACAGCCTGATAAGCCAGCCGCCCGATCCCCGGCCAGGCAAAGACGGTCTCCATGATGATGGATCCGCCGATGAGCCCCGGGATGAGGAACCCGAAGAGAGTGACGATCGGAAGCAGCGCATTTCTCAGGGCGTGTTTGTAATAGACCGTCTCCTCCGGAAGCCCTTTCGCTTTGGCGGTGCGAACATAATCCTGACGGATCACCTCGAGCATGCTGGAGCGGGTATATCGGGAAAGAGCGGCAATTCCTCCGATCGCCAGAATGATCGAGGGAAGCATGAGGTGCCAGAGCCGGTCCATCACGATCTCCAGCGATGTCAGATCTTCTGTCACGAAAGACCTCATCCCGAGCACAGGATAACCGAAGAGCTTGACCGTGCCGAGGATGAGAAGGTAGGCGAGCCAGAAACTCGGAATGGAAATGCCAAGATAGGCTCCGAAGGTCCCGAGGTTGTCAAGAAAGGTATATTGTTTCCTGGCTGAAAAGATGCCGAGTGGAATGGCCAGAGAGAAGATGATGAGGATGGAGACGAAGTTAAGCAGAAGCGTATTCCATATCCTTTCACCGATCTTATCCAGAACAGGCCTTCCATCCTTGAAGGAATAGAGATTCCCGGTGAAGAGGCGCTTGAGCCAGAGGAAATACTGCTGATAGATCGGCTTATCCAGGTCGTAATTCTTCTCCATCTGCTCGACGATCTTCGGTGAAACCTTTGGATCCAGGGTGATGGCGATCGGGCTTCCAGGCGCCTGGGTGATGATGACCCAGGAGATGACGCTGATCCCGACGAGGGTGATGAAGGTGTAAAAGAGACGTCGAAGGAGATACCGGGCCATAATATTCTCAAAGCCTCAATGCAAATTAGAAAATAATTAATGATCTCAAAATTGAATTGACACGCATTAAAAAATCTCCCCTCGCCCCTCTTTGCTAAAGAGGGGAATTATTCCTCCCTTTGCCAAAGGGAGGAGATAGGTGTTTCCCCCTTTGGTAATCTTTTCCCTGCCAAAGGCAGGCAAAGGGGGATTAAGGGGGATTTTATGATGATTCTTTTGGTCAATTGACTCATGAAACTCTTCTTTTCATAAGGCTAAAATGTCACAAAATTTTTCAATTTGCATTTTACAATTTTCAATGATGTTTAAACCTTACCTCTCTAAAGCAATTCCTTTTGGAACCGTCCATTTGATGAGATCATACATCAGGCCGGCCTTCTCCAGCCGGATCTCCTGAAGCGCTTCCTTGCCCTTCTCATCCCTCTCCATCAGAAAGAATCGTCTCTGGAGGGCGGAGATGCCCAGGGGCATGTAGAGGAAGGTATAGGGTTGATCCTCTGCGATCAATTCATGGATCCGCCAGTAGATCTGTTTTCTTTTCTCCACATCGTATTCCTTTCTTCCCTCTTCCCAGAGGCGGTCTGCTTCAGGATTACGATAGGAGATGAAATTAAAGCCTTTCTCAATCTGGCTCGAATGCCAGATCATGTAGTCATCCGGATCCGGGGAGAGCCCCCAGCCGAGAATGCAGGCATCGAAATGTCTCGCATTGATGAAGTTTTTAAGAAAGATGGACCACTCATACGTCTCGAAGGTTACATCTACGCCCAATTCCCGAAGTTGACGTTGAACCAGGACACCCACATCCCGGCGTATGTCATTTCCGCTGTTGGTGATCAACTTGAAGCGAAAAGGCTTCCCGTCTTTGTCAAGGATGCCATCTCCGTCTCTGTCCTTCCATCCCGCCTCGGAAAGAAGCTGACGGGCTTTCTCAAGATCGTAAGGAACTGGTTTCACATTCGGGTTGTAATACCAGAGGTGGCTCGGGAAGGGACCGCTGATCACGGCTCCAAATCCATAAAGGACATACTGGACAAGCTCTTCACGATTAATCGCATGGGAAAACGCCTGGCGAACCTTTTTGTCCTGGAAAAGAGGATTGTTAAGATTATAACCAAGGTAGGAATAACTGAAAACCGGCTGGGAATAAATTTTAAGAAATGGAACCTCGCTCATCCGGCGGTATTGGTGAGGAAGGACGCCATAATAATCAATGCCCTTGGTGAGGAGCTCCATTTCGCTAAGAGAGGTTTCCGGAATAATCCGGTAGATGATCCGGTCGAGGCCGGGTTTCCCTTCAAAATATTTTGGATTCGCTTCGACCACGATCTTTTCATCCGTCACCCACTCCACAAAGCGAAAAGGGCCCGTCCCCACGGGTTTACGGTTAAATGAGGTCGTGTTGATGTCCTCCTTCTCGAGGAGGTGCTTCGGAATGATGCCCATGCTCCAGGTCCCCAATCCCGGAGAAAAGGGCTGTTTGTAAGTGACCCGAAAGGTATAGGGGTCCAATACCTCCGCCTCTTTTACAAGTTCGTAGTCGCTTCGGCGGACCGTATTGGTCTTCTCATCCATGATCTTATCGTAGGTGAACTTGACATCATGAGCGGTAAACTCCTTTCCATCATGCCAGCGGACCCCCCTCCGCAAAGAGAAGATGATTCTGGGCTCTTTCCCATCCTCCACCTTCCACGACTCTGCCAGAACTCCGACAAAATTCTGAAGATTTCGGTCATATTTGATCAGCCCGTTATAGACGAGGGAGTTGATCTCGCTCGATGCGGAATCCTGGGCCAGAATAGGGTTGAGGAAAGAGGCGTCTCCGATGGAGCTCATGATCAACTGGTTCACTCTCTGAGGAGGCCGGTAACTGACAAAGAGGAGATTCACTCCAAGGATGATGAGAAAAAGAACAGGAGGAATAAAAAGCAACGTTTTGATCTTCATCGATTTGGCGGAAAAAAGCAGTTCGTCATTCCTGATGATCTCGTAAAAAGTCAAAAAATCCTAATGATTGTCATTCCCCGGCTTGATCGGGGAATCCAGTCTTTTGAAGTAATTATAAGTCCACTGGACACCGGTTTTCACCGGTGAGACGACTTTTTACGAGTTTGTCATTCCTGTGCAAACAGGAATCCAGAGTTTCTTATATCCTCCTGTTTCCAAAGGGACGATGTTCGGATTGGCACAGTTGTTGACCTATTATAGAGAAAAAATTTCTCCTTCTCAACTTTTATCTTCATTCTCATACCATTCCGTGCTCCGAACTCCCTCCGGGCCGTAGGCCCTTTTGGGCTGGAGGCCGAACTCAAATCTCCGAACTTATAACTTCAACGATTTGTAACCAGGACATTGAAACCCATCTGAGTCAGTTTTTCTGCCAGGGGGAGGGCCGCCTCTCTCGTTTCAAACGGTCCTATTCTCACCCGATGGTACTTCTGTGTCTGGGTCTCTACCGTAGCCACATGAACATTCCCAAAACTCTTCCTTAACTGCTCAGCCAGATCACGGGCTCTGATCTCATCACTGAAAGAGCCAATCTGGAGGTTGAACCGCTCCACCTGCTCGACGAGCGGTGAGCCCACCCACTCCACCTTTACATTGGCCGTCCCTTTCTCCCACATTCCGAGGATCCGGGCGGCCGCATAAGAGACGTCGATGATCCTCTCCTTTACAAAAGGGCCCCGATCGTTCACCTTCAACTCCACAGACCTTCCGTTTTCGAGATTGGTCACCATCACCATGGTGCCCAGAGGAAGAGAGTTGTGCGCGCAGGTGAGTTGAAACATATCATAGACCTCGCCGCTCGAAGTCGGCCGTCCGTGAAATTCCCCACCATACCAGGAGGCGATCCCGTGCTGAACCTCACGGGTCTCCCGTTTCTCGATCTTTAAGGGTTCTTCAACTTTATTAACCTTCTTTGCGCTCATCTCCGGAATAGATTTCTCTTCCGGAACCTCCTTCTTCACCTCTCGCTTTTCCGCAGGGAGTTCTATCCTCCGCTCAAAGACGACACGCTGCTTCGGCCCACAGGCAACCAAGAGAAAAAAGAAGGCGAATAAAAAAACTCTCCACATTTTTCTTTATGCTCCCTTACAGAATGAATTACTAAAATGACGACATTATACAGAAAATACCTATTGATTTCAATGATTTTCAACAAAAAATCCATTGACACCTCTTTTCTATAAATATAAAATGTTATCATTTATAGAATAAATAGCAGACGATTCGATAATATACACACTGATATTTATATTTTGGTCCTTTTAAGGGGTCTATCTATGATGGAACGCGGAAGTGCCATAGACAAACACGGCAGAATGTGGAAAGCGAAGATTGTGCCTTTGGCCGAGGCTGAAGAAGAAGATTTTCGTTTCTGGTTTGAGGACCTTTCTCCGGAAGATCGAGTCAACTCTGTGGATTCATGTCTCATAGGATGCTTAAAGACGAGGGGAATGGATGGCACACCGAGACTACGAAGAGTTTTTCGAATTGTTAAACGCAAATGGCGTTAAGTTCTTGATTGTCGGAGCCCATGCCGTCGCTTTCTATGCACGACCGAGGGCAACGAAAGACATCGATATCCTTCATGGAGCTACAGAAGAATCTGCGGTTGGGATATTGAAGGCCATCCGAGCATTCTTTGGTGGCTACGACCTGGGATTAACCATCGATGACCTATGTAATTCCGATCTCATCGTGCAGTTGGGGGTTGCTCCAGTTCGGATTGATTTAATGGGTAGTATTTCTGGCATCGGAAGTTTTCAAGACACCTGGTCAAAAAGAACACCCGGTAAATACGGAGTAATCGATGTATCGTATATTTCGCTCGATGACCTTATCAGGAACAAGGAAAAGACGAATAGAGAACAGGACAAAGCTGATTTGAAGTACCTGAGACGCGCAAAGACCAGGAAGAAAGTTAAATAAGAGAGAAATCGGTGCCAGGCATCGGTAATTCGGTTTTCATATAAGGGCAAAGGAGCTGTTTGAACGACAATTTGCCAAAGAAAAATGATATCGCCTTCGGCGAACAAACGGCTCCACCGGATCGCCGATAAATCCGGCTTCCGGTGAGCCTTATCGTTCGGCGCAATGAACCTATAACAACTACAACGGTAAAAAGCGAATCTCATGGTCCGAGCGAATTCCTGGCAGTCTCTACCATGACCTGAATTGGGTAGATTATCGTATAAGGTATGACGCCATCATTTATGCTGAATATCTTGAGGTTACTTGGAAGATATAGGTGGGGACGTTGGTGCAAAGAGAAATAAAAAGATGGGTTGACTTGGTCCGACCCGAAAGGTTCCGACAGAATTGAGAATAAATCGACAAATCCGCGTGTTCTTGTCACTGCTCATAGTGGTCTTTCTCTGCCAGCCCCTTGGGGCTTCAGCCGCTTATGATCACGTTTCCAATAGGCCGGGAGCCTTCATTGTCTCCAAAAACAAGGGGCATATGAATACCAATAGTTCTATTCGGGATGTCGTGAGTCATCCGTCCTTTGAGGGCTTTGGGCAGTTTATTCTGCCGCTGGACAATCGTGCATACGACGAGAATATGGAACTGAGACGCGTGGGCTCTCTCTTGCCATATCATAGCCACGTAGAACCGGAGGCTGTGGTGGACACAATCAATTACATGATTGACCAAGTGGCCGAAGGAAAGATTATCTTCTACAACTTCTACACGGAGCGGCAAAAGCAGGAAAACTCAGCGAAAAGGAACACCGGCCTTTTCTTCTTTAAGGGCAAGCCCGGGGCTCCGTTTGCCATCGTGTGTCCTGGCGGTGGCTTTTCCTATGTCGGTTCGATAAAAAATATATGGGGACGTTGGTGCAAAGAGAAATAAAAAGAGATATAAAATTTGACATGGGGTACGGAAAGGAGTA
>JAGXSW010000032.1 GCA_018333715.1 Syntrophaceae bacterium
TGGCCATCACCGGCATGGTTGTTTCCGTAGACGCCTACGGGCCCATTGCAGACAACTCCGGAGGCATTGCGGAGATGGCCCATATGGGCAAAGACATCCGGAAGATTACCGATTCTCTGGATGCCGCCGGAAATACAACGGCCGCCGTAGGGAAGGGTTTTGCCATCGGTTCTGCGGCATTGACCGCCCTTGCCCTTTTCCTCTCCTATACGCAGGTGATGGGCCTTTCGGCAATCGACATCATGAGCGCCGCAGGAGGCTATAAGATTGTGGCAGGCGTCTTCATCGGCGCCGTCATTCCTTACTATTTTGCCGGCGCAACGATGATGGCTGTGGGGAGGGCGGCCTTCAGTGTGGTTGAGGAAGTTCGAAGGCAGTTCAGGGAGATTAAGGGTTTGATGGAGGGCACGGCACGGGCCGAATATGCGCGGTGTGTTGACATCACCACAGCCGGTGCGCTCAAGGAGATGGTTGCGCCCGGAGTGGCCGCAGTGGCCATCCCCATCGTATTGGGGAGCCTTTTAGGTCCGGAGGCATTGGCCGGAATGTTGTTGGGTTCTCTTGCAACGGGTGTTCCCCTTGCGCTCCAGATGGCCAATGCGGGAGGAGCCTGGGACAATGCGAAGAAGTGGATTGAGGAAGGAAACCTGGGAGGCAAGGGTTCTGATGCTCACAAAGCTGCAGTCGTAGGAGACACCGTTGGCGATCCTTTCAAGGACACCTCCGGTCCTTCGATGAACATTCTCTTGAAATTGATGACGGTGGTTTCATTGGTCTTTGGCCCGATGATCCTTGTCATCCACAGTTGGCTCATCTCATTATTTTAATTGGGTGACTGGAATAATGGAATAGTGGAATAAATGCTGGAACATTGGAATAGTGGAATATTGGAATAATGGGTTAAAAAATTGAACATCGTTTTTGATTTTTCTTTCATTTTTCCTAACCCACTATTCCATTCTTCCATCCTTCCATTATTCCAATGTTCTTTATTCTCCTTTTTCGATCTCCATGAAAATCTTTCCGTGATGGAATATCCGGACGCCGCCTGTCTCTTCGGAAATGACAATGGCCAGAGCATCGGTCAGTCGGGTAATTCCAGCGGCGGCCCGATGACGGCTTCCCAGGCCCAGTGGAATTTCGATATTCTCCCCCGAGGCGTCGAGATGACGGCCAGCTGCAAGGATGACCCCATCTTCCCGGAAGATGAGGGCCCCATCGATGGAGGAGAATTCCTTTACGGTCTCTTTCAGACGATGGTCGAGGATATTCCTTTCCTCCTCCGGATATCCCTGAAAGGGATTGATCACCATGGGATGAGAAAATTTAAGCACCTCTTCATGCCTGCCAAGGACGAAGATGGTTCCAACGGGTTTCCTCCCCTCCTTGCCCTCGATGGAAATCTCCAGTGCGAGGCTCAGGACGGTCTCGAAGACTTCCGGCCTAATAATCTCCGAGATCACCGGAAGATCGGAGGAGGATAGTATCTCAAACTCCTTTCCGAATTCGAGGATGAGAAGATTATCAAGGGCTTTGGATTGCGGCATGCCGGAAAGGCAGATCCATTTGTCTCCTTTTTGAACGAGGCCTTTCGAGAGGGCCTGGATGATGGCCATTTTGATCTGGTTGACCCTGCCCAGGGGGAGGTCAGGGAGTCGAAGCACCTTATCGAAAATGGAGAGGGCTTCCTGAAAAGAGGCCTCGTCTTTGATGGCGAGAATGAGATCAACCTGTTTCTCCTCTCCGATCTTGGCCAGGGCCTCATAATCTTCGATCAGATCAGCATAGAGAAGCACGCCCTTCGATTTCGTCTTCTTGACTGTTGTACAGGCCATTTCAACCATCATTCGGTTCTGTTGTTTCACAATCTCCTCCTGAAACCCTGAGTTGGCAAGCCCACTGATCACACAGGGGCTTTATTTTCTTGTCTTTTTATTATACAAATAATATGGAAGAAATCCACCTAAAAATTAAAAAGTCGGTTTGTCACATAGTCAGATAGTCATTTAGTCATAAGACTGCAGGACTATGAGACGAATAGACCATACGACCAGTAGTGAAGGGTGACAAGATGGGATTTCGTTGCGGCATCGTAGGGCTTCCCAATGCGGGGAAATCAACGATCTTCAACAGCCTGACTGCGGCAGGGGCGGAAGTTGCGAGTTACCGCTTCTGCACCATCCAGCCCAATCTGGGCATTGTCCCTGTTCCGGACAAGAGGCTTGAGGAACTTGCCGGACGGATCCATCCCAAAAAAGTGATCCCTACCACACTTGAATTCTTTGACATTGCCGGATTGGTCAAGGGGGCAAGCAAAGGGGAGGGATTGGGGAATCAGTTTCTGGACCATATCCGGAATGTGGATGCCATTGCCCACGCCGTTCGATGCTTTGAAAACAAGAATGTGGCCCACGACTTCGGTTCGCTCGATCCGGTGAGAGATATTGAAGCGGTGAATACAGAACTCATTCTGGCAGATCTTCAGACCCTTGAGAAACGGATGGCCAAGGTGGAGAAACTCCACCGGGTTGGCGCCAAAGAGTCCGCTCTGGAGTTAGAGGTCTACAATGAGATTCATGCTGTGCTGAACAGGGGTCAGATTGCAGGGATCCTCCATTTTACCGGAGAGAAGAAGACGGTCATTGCGGACCTCCATCTTCTAACTTCAAAACCTGTTTTCTATGTGGCCAATGTGGATCAGGGGGAGTTGAGAGGAGAAGGAGCCTGTTTAAAGGCGATGCTGGACTGGGCACAGAAAGAGGAATTGAGGGTTGTGGTCATCTGTGGCGACCTGGAAGCCGAGCTCTTGGAATTGAAAGAAGAGGAAAAGGAAGAGTTTAGAAGGGAGCTGGGCCTGGAGGGGTCAAGCTTAGAGAGGTTAGTAGGAGTGGGTTATGAGGTCCTCGATCTTGTCACCTTTTATACAACGGTCAGTTCCGAACTCAGGGCCTGGACCGTTCCCAGAAGAACTCCTGCTCCGAGGGCTGCGGGGAAGATTCACAGTGATATGGAGCGTGGATTTATCCGCGCAGAGACGGTCTCATTCGATGATTTCATCGCCTGTGGCTCCGAACATCTGGCAAAAGAGAAAGGACTTCTCCGCTCGGAAGGGAAGGAATATCTCGTCCGAGACGGTGATATCATCCACTTCCGTTTTCATGTATAATAGCGACCAATGACCAAACACCAAGCACCAATCACCAAATAATATTCAATATTCAAATTCCAAACAACCCCTAATTGTTTGGTTATTGGATCATTGGAATTTATTTGGAGCTTGAAATTTGGTGATTGGAATTTATCAATCGTCAAAAATAGCATGTTTTTCAGGAGAAACGGATGAAGTTAAGACTATTTGGATACCTCTTCCATATGATTCCTGTCTTCTGGTTGCTCATCAGGGACATCGTTTTCAGAAACCTCTCGAAGGAAGAAAATCGTCTTCATTATCTTTTTGGAAAAGCCAATGCCTATGACCAGGCCGACCTGTCAAAGCGATCCATACGGATCTATGAAGAGGTATTGAAGAAAGACCCTGATTCCATTCCTGTTTTCATGAACCTCGGAGGAATCTGGTTTCGAAGGGGGATGTTTGAAAAGGCCATCCCTTATTATGAGAAGGTGGTTCGCGTGAACCCGAAGCATTATCAGGGACATTACTGGTTGGCGGTCTGCTACTGGAAATTAGAACGATATTATGCGGCCATCAACACACTTGAGGAAGTCATCGAATTCCTTCCTACCTTTAAAGATGCCCTGAACCTGATGGGCGATTGTTATGAGAGAGTGGGAGAGGGGGCAAAGGCGGAACATTACTATCTGAAGGCGATCAGTGCAGACCCGGAGGGACGGGTCATCCATGGAGGGATTCTGGATCGTCCGAATCAGGAAAAGAAGAGGGAAGAAAGGGTTAGACATTGAAGGGCGGGAAGAATGCAATGAAGCAGGTGAGCAAAGGGGTTCTTTTTTTAAAAAAAGATAGCGGCTCTCGCCCTTAATTCGCCTCCTTCTTTGCTCTTTTCTTCGCAGAGAGAAATTTTTCCTCATCCATGATCCGGGGGGATATCCCCTGGAATCCTCCCAGGTTCGGGTCAGGAGGCAGTAGAACCCAGGCGATCCCGAGATCTTTGTCCACCTTGACCACCTTATCACCTGGCTGAAGCTTCTTCATGGTAATGAATGATACGAATGGCAACGAATTGAACAAATTTTCACTGTCATTCTGAACTTGGTTCAGAATCTAAGGCTTCCTTCGTTACGCTACAATTAGCATTATTCGCCATATCATTTCAAGAGATTATGGATCTATCTGGGGGGCCAGAATAGTAGAGAATGGACCCGGGAAACCGTTTTGAACAGATTCGGCGCGTCTTGATTTACACCCTCATTCTCAACTGGGGCGTGGCAGCATCAAAACTGATCTATGGTTGGCTCATCCGCTCTGCCGGCTCCCATCCAGGAGATCGAGAGAGTCGTCCTCGCCATTAAAGGAGTGAAAGAATGTCATCAAATCCGAAGCAGGGGGCGTGAGGATGATATCCATATCGATCTCCATATCCTGGTTGACCGGGAGATGGATGTCCACCGGGCCCATCACCTCTCTTACGCCATCGAGAATAAAATTAAAAGAGATTTCAGGGGGGTGACCGATGTGGTGGTCCACATGGAGCCGATGGAGACGGAAAGGAACAAAAGGCGGGTTTAGATTCTTACAAAATAAAGTTTATCTCTAACATTTGAGAACAAACTACGTCTTAATCCAAATGGTTTCGATCGAATGAGGGGTTCTGACGGAATCGTTTCTTTTTAGAGCGAATCTTTCTTTCTTCTATTCTTCTCTCCTTTGCTTTTAATGGAACGGATGTCGGCCGGCGTCTCTTTTTCGGCCGGTTTAATCTAAAGAGTTGTTTTTGAAGCCTCTCAAAGGCCAGTCTTAGATTTTGTGATTGCAATCGATGTTCCGTTGCCGACACTGTGATGCCGGAGGGAGGATGTTTCAGCCGTACAGCGGTCTCGGTCTTATTCTTTCTCTGCCCCCCTGGGCCAGAGGAACGGTAGGTTTCAACGATGACCTGTCTTTTAAGGATTTCGAGATCAGTATCATATTTGCGATGAGTAGGCATTGCCATTTTTTCAATGTCCAATTTCCAAATTACAAATCCCAAATAAATTCCAAATCACAATTTCAAATGACCAAAACGATTCTGTTTAAAATTGTGATTTTGGTCATTGGAATTTGTTTGTTATTTGGTGCTTGGATTTTGGTGCTTATCCTTTCTCTTCTTTGGCATCCGCGCGATGTTTGATGACCAGGGCATCCACCATGAAGATTACATCCTCGGCGATATTGGTGGCATGATCGGCAATGCGTTCGAGACATCGACCGACAATGATCAGATGGACTGCTCTCGTGATGGTCTTCTGATCTGAAATCATATAGGTGAGGAGCTCTCTGAAGACCTGGTCATTTAATCCATCAACGAGGTCGTC
>JAGXSW010000033.1 GCA_018333715.1 Syntrophaceae bacterium
AACATGTTCAATGGAGACCGTGAAACGTGAATTCGGATGGGCCGCTTTGTTTCCATTCGAATTCTCCCAGGGATGACCCTGCCAGTCGGAAAGGTTTCCAGGAACTTCACCTTCCATCCCTTCCCACCAGGGTTCATTCGTATCAAGATTTAAAGCCGCATTGGTAAAAAGAACGGGGAAGAATTTCCCGGCTTTCAACGTCCTCATCATGTTGGGATTGGTCTTCATGGATGTGCCCGGAGCCACGCCGAAGAGGCCAATCTCAGGATTGATGGCCCAGAGACGGCCATCCGGCCCGACGTTCAACCAAGCTATATCGTCTCCCAGAGTCCAGATCTTGTAGCCGGGAAGGGTGGATTCGAGCATGGCCAGATTCGTCTTTCCACAGGCCGAAGGCATGGCCGCCGCCAGATAGGTGATTTCCCCCTCGGGGTCTTCAATTCCGATAATAACCATATGTTCCGCAAGCCACCCCTCCTTCAATCCCTGCCAGGAAGCGATCCTAAGGGAGAAACATTTCTTCCCTAAAAGGGCATTCCCTCCGTAGCCTGACCCGATGCTCCAGACGAAGTGTTCCTCCGGAAAATGCATGATGAAACGGCGGTTTGGGTCAAATTCTCCCACCGAATGGAGCCCTTTAAAAAAATCCTCCCTGTTTCCAATCTTTTCAGTGACCTTCTTCCCCATGCGGGTCATGATTCTCATACTGATGGCAACGTAAGAGACATCCGTAAGCTGGACACAGGCCTTGGCATAGGGAGAATCAGGATGGCCCATCATATAGGGAAGGACATACATGGTCCGTCCCTTCATGCAGCCTTTGGTCAATCCGGTGAGGAGCTCTTTGGCCTCTCCGGGGTTCATCCAGTTATTGTTGGGCCCGGCAAGGGTTTCCTCAGGATGGCACACATAGGTGAGATGCTCTGTCCGGGCAACGTCGGTCGGGTGGCTCCGATGAAGATAACCAAAGGGATAAGCGGTTTGATTCAGTTTGTGAAAGATCGGGTGGTTTCCGATTTTTTCTTCATTCATTCCGATTTCGATAATCCGGCGGGCCTCTTCTTCAGAGCCATCGCACCACCAGATGCGCTTCGGTTCCGTCAACCTCGCTTGTTCTTCAACCCAGTTTTCGAGTGGGGTCGCCATCGGCCTCTTCTCCCTCCATCTTCTTTTTTTGAGAAATGAGGGACACTTCCCTATTTTGATTGGAGGTGTCCCTTTTACTTTTTCTATTGGGTCTTCTTGTGCTCGATCTTTCCAGTGAGCCCCCCAATCCAATCTATCACACTATCCACGACCGTAGGTCCTTTGACAATCAGTTTTGTCTCGGCTGTCAGTGGCGATAACATGCTGGTGACCTTTACCGTGTAAACACCCCTCGGAATCGGGGGTTGGCTGATCACCACCACCGGCTCAAACTTCTCATTGGGCACGATATCTGCCCTCAAAATCTCCATGGCCTTGGTCAATTTGCTTATTGAAGATTTGCCCAACTCCGCTTTGAATGTTCCATCCGGTTGAATCGGAGCCTCCGCCACAATCGCCTTGGTCTCATTGGGTCCGATGAGAGTAATAAACATGGAATCCCCCGGTTTAAATCCGGAGCCTTCAAAGAGGATAATGGTGTCCATTAATTTAGCGACTCCGAGACGGATAAACCCCGGGTTCACAATGACCTGTGGTCCGGTAACGGAACGGTCAATTGTTTTGGGAGTATTTGAACATCCCGAAACAACGAGAAAAGAGACCAGCGCTATTAGACTCCAAAAACTCATCTTCTTTGGACTATTCATTTGAAATCCCCCTTTCGTTTAACTTCAGGGTTCGAGGATTCCAGGGTGTAGCGTCGGCATTTATTGCTGACGGATTTCCCCGCCCTCAGTAAATGAGGCCGCTACAAAGATATTGAGCCCTTGAACCCTATAACCCCTGACTCCTTTGTATTAAACGATTGCTTCCAACAATCCTTGCACCATGGATTTAGCTTCTGTTTCAGGCAGACAATATTTCATCTCCGTAAATCTCTTTCTGAATCCTGAAACCTCTTTGGCCACCCGCCGATCATGAAGGATAATCTCGCTCATATACTCTGATAATTGTCCGAAATCCTCCTCCTTCATCCCGAAGCGGGTCATCTCCTGAACTCCCATCCTCAAGCAACTGGCTGCGGTGAATGCCTCGTCATCCGGAGCGGCCTGATAGTTGACGATGATGTTGTTCTCCTCCAATCGCTCGGCAATCACCGGTCCCTTTCCGTAACCCACCCTGACAATCACCTGATGAGTCTCTGTATATCCAAGTCGGGAGTCTCCCTCCACGGTTAATCCTTGTTGCTTTAAGGAACGGGCGAAGGCTTTGGCATTGGAGATCACTGCCTTCTGATATTCTGATTTATAGATATTCATCTCATAGGCCGCCATGAGCAGTCCTAAAAGTGTTCCCAGATGATGGTTGCTCACACTTCCGGGGAAGACCCTGCGGACAATCGCCTCCCAGAGGTCCTCGTATTCCGTTCCCTCTCCCATATTGCTTCCAATGACCCCCCTCTGGGGACCGAAAAAGGTTTTATGGGTGGAACCTGTGACAATATCCGCTCCCTCCTTAAAAGGTTCCTGAAAATAGGGTCCAATCAATCCCAATACATGGGCCATGTCATAATGGATGATCGGCCTGGGTTTAATATTGGATGCCATTTGAGCAATCTCTTTCAGAGGCTCCTTATAAAGGACCATGCTCTTCCCCATGACAATCAACTCAGGTTTATGTATTTCCAGGAGCTCTTCTGCCTTTGAGAGATCGATCTGATAGAGATCGTCCTTCATCACCGGGAAAGGAACAACAGAGGGCCTCTCCGTCAAAGGATCGATGGCTATAAAATCCCTCAGGGCGCCCATGGGTTGTGCGCTGAGATGGCCTCCCCTTCCGAGATGATGATTCATTACCTTCCTGATCCTTCGGGGTTCGCTTTTCCGGTCGAGCCGGTTGAGAAAATCCACCAGACCGCTGAAGACAACTGCATTAGCCATCTGGCCGCTGATCACCCTTGCCTCCACTTCGGAACATCCCATATAGCTTCGCATCTCATCGGCAAGAAGGGCCTCCACCTCTTCGATCAACTTCGTTCCCTGATAATAGAAAATATCCTTCTCCCCAAGCGCTCTGACGACACGGTGCTCCGCATATCGATGGGATGGATCCATGATGGAGAGGAGTCTGACCAGGGGAGACGGGGTCTGTTCCGAAGGGATGAGGTTAATCGTCTCTCTCTGTCTCCAATGGGTATTCTGTATGGCCCGCTCGATCAGCTTTCTGGCTGAATCTTTCAAATCTCTGGCCGGCCCAGGCTTTTTTTGAATCTTCTCTTGAAACAGGATGGGCCGGGCATAGGGGGGGGCTTCCCCGGATAAATGTTTTTCCACGATCGTCCCTTCAATGGTCTTTCCCCTCTGCTGAATCTCGATCTTCTGCCCCTCTTCCAAATCGGAATCGACATAGGCTAATGCAATGGCTCTCATCCCTTTTTCTTCGGTGGGTTTTGACAGGATTCCCTCATTAGAAAATATCCAGTAGGGAACCATGGTTCCACTGGTCACATGGCCTGCCGGTTTTCCGTTCACAAAGACTTCGTAGCCTTGCCTTGCAATCGCCTGTCCGCCCTGATCTCCAATCATCGCGACGGGGACAACCCTTCTGGGAATGGTCTGCCTCTCTCTGGGCGGCAGGGGAACTCCATCTGTCCTCGCTTTCAATTCTTCAAATTGTCGCCTCAGGGCTTCCCTTCCGATAAAATCTCCTTTCAAAGAAGAAAAACTGACTGCCAATCCGGCTGAATAAACCGCATAGACGGGTATCTCCTTCCCTTCTTGATCGAGCCCCAATTCATGACCATACAGGGGAAGGCCCGCCTCCGTCCTCAGGGTGTCCCTTGCCCCCAAGCCAACGGGGACAATCCCTTCTTTCTCTCCAACGGCAAGAATCGCTTCCCATATCATTCGCATCTTCTCTCTCTCAGAAAAGAGTTCGAAGCAGATAGGCTCTCCCGTATATCCGGTTCTTGAGATGGTGACAGCCACTCTGACCCCCTCGATCTCACAAACCCTTAAACGATTCCTCCAGGGATCAGGAAGTTTTGAGTGACTTTCGATGACGATCTTCTCTAAGACCCTTTTGGCCATGGGCCCCTGAAGGGCGATCATGCCCATCTCGTCGCTCTTGTCCTCGATGGTAAGGCCTTTAAATCGTTTCCGGTGGTCCATCAACCAGTTCCAGTCTTTCTCCTTATTGGCCGCATTGACGACGAGAAGGTATCTCGATTCAGAAGGGAGATTTCCTTCATCGAGTCGATAGAGGTAGGCATCATCAACCGTTCCGCCCCACTCATTCTGAATGAGGGTATACTGGGCCATACCGTGCTCAAGGGCGAAAATATTGTTCGTCAGGACATGCTGTAAAAATGGAATGGCCTCTTCTCCATAGATGAGAAACCTTCCCATATGAGAGATGTCGAAGAGACCTCCGTATCTTCTTGTGGCAAGATGTTCTTCGAGGATGCCTTTTTGATAAGAGACAGGCATCTCCCAGCCCGCAAACTCCACCATCTGGGCGCCCTGCTCCTTATGCCACAAATAGAGAGGGGAGCGATTTAAATCCTTCGGCATATTTTAAACCTCCCGATCGTTATGCTCTCACATTGTTACACCATTTTTAACCCAGAATCAACCAACGGCCAATGGTATAAACCTTATTTGACACCTTATCTGATAGATTTGACTTATAACCATTAAACGATATAAAATTCAACCAGCCATCTTACCGAATAAAATTGAATAATCATAATAAAGGGAAGGTTCCATGAGTACCAAAAAGCGACCAGCCAAGGTTGGACTTCAAAAAGAAATCATAGAACGTCAGAAGGCTGAGGAAGAAATCAAACATAGCCTGTCCCTTCTCAATGCCACATTGGAGTCAACCGCAGACGGAATTCTTGTGGTGGATAGAGAGGGGAAAATAGAGAAGCTTAACAGAAAATTTGTCCAGATGTGGCGGATTCCCGAACCCACTCTCGCATCAAAAGACGATGATCAAGCACTTGCGTTTGTCTTGGACCAGTTAAAAGACCCTGAAGGCTTTATTAAGAAAGTAAGGGAATTGTATAATCTTCCCGAGGCCGAGAGTTATGATGTCCTCGAATTCAAAGACGGCAGGGTCTTTGAGCGATATTCACAACCCCAGAGGATTGGGGATCAAATTATTGGAAGAGTGTGGAGTTTCCGGGATGTCACTGAGCGCAAAAAGATGGAACAAGCCCTGATAAGAAGTGAGAAGGCGGCCAATAGATTATCCCAGGAAAATGCAACCATCGCCAGGATCGGACAAATTGTCAGTTCGACGCTGGATGTTGACGAAGTATATAGCCTTTTCGCTGAAGAAGTCCGTAAACTGATACCGTTTGACAGGATTTCGGTGGCCACCATTAATTCTGAAGCCCAGACCGTTACAATGGCTTATACCTGGGGAAATAAAGTTGATGGTCGCAATCAGGGAGATGTTTTCTCCCTTGCTCATTCAATTTATGAAGAACTTATGGCTACGCGATCGGGACTTCTCATCCATGCGGAAGATGAAAATGAATTGTTTAAAGCTTATCCTCATCTCTTGAATTCCTTTCGTGCTGGATTTCGATCGATGATATCCGTTCCTTTGATTTCAAAAGACGAAGTGATAGGCGCTCTCCACTTTCGATCATTGAAACCGAATGCTTATGCCGAAATGGACCTCAGTCTGTCTGAAAGAGTGGGACACCAAATAGCAGGCGCCATTGCCAATGCAAAACTTTTTAATGAACAGAAGAGGGCAGAGGCAGAGAAGGAGAAATTGATCGTACAGCTTCAAAAGGCCCTTGGCGAAGTTAAACAATTGAGCGGGTTATTGCCTATCTGCGCATCCTGCAAAAAAATACGGGATGACAAAGGTTATTGGAATCAAATTGAAACTTATATCCGGGACCGTTCCGAAGCAGAATTCACCCACGGCATCTGTCCGGACTGTTTTAAAAAATTATATCCCGACATAGAAATTTAAATTTCCCTTTTCAGGGGTTTATCAAACCGCAAGCTCCAAATTCTCGCTCGGATAGAACAGAGCTTTCACCGATGGCCGCACCAAAACGACGATGGTAAACACTCCAAGAATCGTCCCGAAGGGCATAAAAAGACAGTTCAGGCTGGCTATGACCAGACAGAAGATATAATGTTTATGTCTCACAAGATACCGTCCAGCCAGAATCACGCAAACCGCAAATGCCCAGCCTACGAGCATGAGGCCTCCCCCCAGGACGATAAAAATCCATCCCAAAAAGAACGGTGGAGGAGGACCCGAACCTGCAAATCGGTTAGGAATCATGAGGAAAAGGGCTCCCAAAACGATGTAAATTAATGGAAAAAAAGAGAACAAGGCAGCAATCCCTCCTACAATGTAATGAAAAATCGATAACAGACTAAGATGCTCCTGATCCTGATTCATTATTTTCTCCCCCCTTATTTTCAATTGCTCAGAAAATAACTCACCAGATACTTCCTCTCCCCTGGTGGGAGAGGATTGAGGTGAGGGGGAATAATTCCGTGTGTCCACCCCCACCC
>JAGXSW010000034.1 GCA_018333715.1 Syntrophaceae bacterium
CTGATGGACGAGCCCTTCGGCGCCCTCGATGACCTCACCCGGAAATCGATGCAGATGCTCCTGCTCGATATCTGGTCCAAGACCCAAAAGACGATCCTCATGGTGACTCATTCGATCTCAGAGGCCTGCTTTATGTCGGATCGCGTGGTCGTTCTATCCCACCGGCCGGGTCGCATCGCCAGAATTGTCTCCATCCCTCTCGATCGGCCTCGCGAACGGTCTATGTCAGAGACAAAAGCCTTTGCCAGAATCTGCTCCATCGTCAGGGAAGCGCTGGGTTCCGGTGAAATTTTAGAGGAAGATGGTTCGATCAAAGAATGATCAAATGCGGAATGTTCAATTTTAGGATTTGAATTTACGGATGGGAGTTTGAATTCCGAAATCCGAATTAGGGAATGGGATACTTCCCGTGCTCGATGACCACTTGATCCGCGCCGGTTAGCTCCTTCAGCTCCACATTGATCGAATCCTGTCTGGAGGTTTCAAGAATCTTTCCAACATAGTCGGCATGGATGGGCAACTCCCTGTGGCCCCTATCAATGAGTATGGCTAATTCCACCCTGCGAGGTCTGCCCAGGTCTAATAGAGCATCGATGGCAGCCCGGATGGTTCTCCCTGTGAAAAGGACATCATCAACCAAAAGAACATTCTTGTCTTCAATCGAAAAATGAATATCCGCCTTCTTCACCTCGGGGGTCTGGGTCAATCTCGTCCAGTCATCGCGATAGAGGGTGATGTCAATGATTCCGGCAGGAACGTCAACTCCGGTCTTTTGAAAGATTTTCTCTTTCAGGCGTTGCGCTAAATAGACGCCTCCTGTTCGGATTCCCACAAGGACCGTCTCTTTCAACACCGGATGTCTCTGAAGCAACCGGCCGCATATCCGGTTCAGGGACTCCTCGATATCGACTTCGTTAAAGACGATCTGTTTTGCACCCATTAAAAAATTCTTCCCCCCCACCCATTCCCTCTCCCTCGATGGGGGAGGGGAAGGGTGGGGGTGTATCCTTTAGAGCCTCCTCCGCGGAGGCCGTCTAAAAAACCAGAGCCCGACGACGCAGAGAAGGACAAGTCCTAAAAGGCCCCCAACGAGGATGGGCCAGGAAGGAATCAGGCTCTTCTGCACATCGGACTGGGCAAAGAGGTTAATTTCCTTAATCGTCTTCCCTTCTTTCTGGATGAGAACCTTCGCTAAAACCTGCCCCTTCTGGATGGGAGCGGACACAAAGACCGGCAATTGGGGAATGGCGGACACAAGGTTTTCTTTGCCCTTGGGCATGGTCACCCGGCCGTCATCGGAAGCGGCGAGGCTCACCTGATCCATTTTTCCTCTTTTCACTTTGAGGGGGCCGAAGGAGGCGCCTTTCTTGACCGCCTCCACCGTGGAAAAATTTCTAAAACCATATTCCAGTAATTTCTGCGCCTCGGGCGCCCTTTTCTTCATCTGGTCACATCCCATGACCACAGCAATCATCCTCTGGCCGTCTCTCTTTGCCGTCGCTACGAGATGAAATCCGGATTCCTCAATATGGCCTGTCTTCAAACCATCCACGCCGATATTCTTCTGCAAAAGCGTATTCCGATTCCCCTGCTTAATTCCGTTGTATTCGAATTCCGTCATGGAATGGATAGCCAGCATCTCCGGGTGGTCTTCAATATATCGTTTTGCAAGGAGCGCCATATCCATAGCGGTCGTATATTGATCCTCGGAAGGCATGCCGTGCGAGTTCTTGAATTGTGAGTTCTTCATTCCCAGGGCTTTCGCCCGCTCATTCATTTTAGAGGCAAAGACCTCTTCAGAGCCTGTCAGGTGCTCGGCCAGAGCAATACAGGCATCATTTCCGGAGGCAATGGCGGTCCCCTTTACCAGGTCTTCCACCGTCACCCGCTCCCCCACCTTAATGAACATCTTGGAGCCCTGGGTCTTCCAGGCATTCTCGCTCACGGTCACCATATCCTCCATCTTTAATTGCCCGGCGCGGATGGCATCAAAGATCAGATAGAGGGTGAGGACTTTGACAAAACTGGCAGGCGGGATTCTCAGGTCAGACCTCTGTTCATAAAGAATTTCGCCCGTCAACCCATCCATCAGAACTGCGGACTGAGCATCGCACTGGAGGCCCCCCTGAGTGGCCTGCTGAGATGAAACCTCCTTTGCCGGTTCAACCTTTTTCTTGGAAGGCGCGGCCTGTGTTGGTTTTGTTTGAGGTGATTTTTTTTCCGTTTTGCTTGAGGCTTCACCAGCAAAGGTGAAGGAAAAAAAGATCACGATGAAGGTAAATATCAAAAGGGATTTTTGAAACGGAATCTTCATTCTCTCCTCCGAATTTTTTAGGTTAGGTGTTCATAACAGATTCCACCTCCTTTTTCAATCGTATATTGAAAAGGACTTCTGTCTGGGTTAGATATAAACGCCGACCATGAGCGAAGAAAATTCCATTTCGAGAATCAAAAAAGAGTTTGAGGAATTAACTTCCCTTGAATATAGAGAAATCGCCTCTCATCTTCCTGGAGATCGCATTCCGATCGGTTTCTTCTGTCCCTATGTTCCAGAGGAAATGCTTCATGCCGCAGGAGCATTTCCCATCCGCCTGATGGGTGCGCCAATCAAGATGTCCCATGTTCAGGCACACCTTCCCCCCAACTGTTGCTATCTGGTGAAATCCTCCCTTGAAAGTTTGCTCCGGGGGGAACTCGATTTTTTAAAAGGAATGATCTTCAGCCACACCTGCGACACCATGCAGGGACTTTCGGACATCTGGGCTTTTCAAAAACGTCTCACCCTTCAATTCAACTTGATGATGCCTGCCTATTTAAATTCCGAAGCCTCCCGCCCTTATTGGAAAGCCGAAATTGAACGGTTCAGGGAATTCCTCGAAACGAATATCGGAGAGGTGACGCCGCAAAATCTGACAACCGCCATTCAGCTTTTCAACCGGATCAGAAAAAATATTCGGGAGATTTATCAACTCAGGCGAACATTGCATGAGGAGATAACAGGGGCCGACTTTGCTAACATCATACGAGCGCAGTATCTGATGGATCGAAACCAGTACCAATTCCTTTTGAGTGAACTCCTCGATTTGCTGTCCTGTCAGAAAAAAAAGGAAGGCCGCCTCGTTCCCATTTACCTTGCAGGGAATATGGTTCACTCTGCCCCCTATTTTGCTCTCATTGAAGAGGCCGGGGCCACAGTCGTCTCGGATAATCTTTGCAGCGGGGCGCGGTTTCTCCGCCTGATCACACGGGAGGATATCGATCCGATCGAAGCTCTTACACAACGATACTTCTCATCCTTCTTGTGCCCGACGAAGCATGGAGGGTCGAATGATCCTATTGAAACCCTCCTCCGAGAGGTTGAGGAAACTGGGGCAACAGGCGTCGTCTTCCTCTTTTATAAATATTGTGAGTCTCACTATTTTGACTATCCCGATCTGAAAAGGGCCCTCGAGGCGAAGTCCATTCCGACGTTGCTTCTGGAGGTGGATGACCCCGCAACCTCGCAGGGACAACTTAAAATAAGAATACAAGCGTTTATAGAAATGTTAAGTCCCATCTAATAGTTCTCAAAGAGCATAGGGCATGGAGCATAACATAACGATGAAAAATCCCAAATTACAAATTCCAAATCCCAAATAAGCGCCAAATTCAAATTTCAGAATGACCGAAACAACTTCATTTGGAATTTTGGTAATTGTAATTTATTTGGGATTTGGCGGTTGGAATTTGGTGCTTTAGGAAGAATGTATGTCAGAGGATCAACTCCAAACAAATCCTTACCGGAAAATAAACTCCACAAGTGCTTACCGTCGTCTGATGATGGCCTATTACTTTATGGTGAAGCATCCCTCCTGGTTCGGGAAAAAGGTCGCATGGATCACCAGTGGCGGCCCTGTTGAGCCTCTCTATGCCATGGGAGTTCTCCCCTTCTATCCGGAAAACTACGGGGCCATGTGCGGCGCCTCACGGATGTCAGTCTCTCTTTGTGAAGCGGCTGAGCAGAAAGGATATTCCCATGACCTCTGCTCTTATGCCCTCACGGATATTGGATCATTCTTTACCGGAAAGGGGCCCATCGGCCGACTTCCGAAGCCTGATTTTCTCGTGTGCGGAAACAATATCTGCGGCACCGTCATCAAATGGTATGAAATTCAAGCCCGTGCCCTCAGGGCGCCCCTCTTCTTCATTGACACTCCTTTTTTCCACGATGAGCTCCACCAACACAACCTCCAATATGTTGAGAAACAGATGGGGGAATATATCGCGTTTCTTGAAGATCAGACGAAACGACCCTTCCTCGAGAAGCGTTTTAAAAAAGTGGGCTCCCGCTCCCTTGAGGCCATTTCCCTCTGGAGGGAAATCCTTGATCTTTCACGGAATCAGCCTGCCCCTTTTGCTGCCTTCGACGCCTTTATCCACATGGCCCCTATCGTCACGCTTCGGGGAACCCGTTGGGCGGTCCGATATTACCAAAAGCTCAAAAGGGAATTGGAAGAAAGGGTCAAGAAGGGGTTGGGGGCATTTGCCCGTGAGGAGATACGGCTGGTCTGGGACAACATCCCCATCTGGTATGATATCCGGAACCTCTCAAAATTGCTTTCCTCCAATGGAGCCGTCCTTGTAGCGGATACCTATACCTCGGCCTGGGCGATGGAAGAACCTGATTTGACCTTTTCGCTGGACGGGTTGTCCCGGGCTTATGCGACCATCCATCTCAATCGCGGCCTTGGCTACAAAATGCAAAAAATGGCCAAACTGATTGAAAAGTTTGGGGCCCACGGATTCCTCATGCATTCGAACCGGAGCTGCAAACCCTATTCTCTTGGACAATACGATATGAGGCGGGAGGTGACCCGGCTGACCGGAAAACCGGGACTCATCATCGAAGCCGACCACACCGACTCCCGCAGCTACTCCCCCCAACAGGTCGAAAAACAGATCTTGATATTTCTGGATATCATAAGAAATAAGCAGCAGGGTTCGACATAATTCTATGAAACCCTATCATTGATCTGGGACACTTACCGTCCTGTCAAATCGAACCTTCCAACAATCCTTCATCTACCTGCAATCGAGGCATACTTCAAGAATCGAAGATTTTCGATAGAAATGGCCATACTGGATAAATATATGAAAATCAAATCCAAACATTTTGGGTAGTTTGAAAACAGAAGATTTATGGCAGATATTGTAACCATCGGAGTCGCCCTTTTTGTTAGGTCCAACTGCCTTCGATTGTGCTGACGAGATTTGACCCGACATAAAGTCAGTTAAAGATGTTGGTTGAGGGTTACACCTATATTCACCCAAAGGTAAGTAGTAATGAATACCTGTAAATATGTACGAGAAGGCGGAGGCATTTCTAACC
>JAGXSW010000035.1 GCA_018333715.1 Syntrophaceae bacterium
CTCGCCGAAACCGACAAGCACTTTCTGAAAAAAATCCTCCAGCAACTGTGGCAACAGCATAAGAAATGCCTTCATGATCGATGAAAAATCGCTGTGTTGCAAATCAACTCTGAATTGACACTCAAATTCAATCGTGATATCCTTTCCCTGTGGGGTTGCTCCCATATTGCCCTCCTTCTATGGATTTTGTTTTCGACGAAACATAAATACCATATTGGAGGGCAATTACTCTTACTCAGGTCTCCTAAATTCTACGTTACTAATTTTTTTGAACTCCGAACTCCTAACTCCGAACTCATTACTCTTCTTCTGAGACGAGCACTTCTTTTTTGATATGATACCGATCCATTTTGCCCCGAAGCGTGCTCCGATTGATTCCGAGCAGCGAAGCGGCCTGAACCTGATTTCCATTTGTGTTTTTGAGGGCGCGAATGATCAGCCCTTTTTCTATGGCCGAGACCATATCCAGACCTTCCCGGGCCAAAGGATTCCCTGTGAATTCTTCAAAGAGGGAATCGACAAGATCCTCGAAAAGCCTCCTGTCCCGAATCTCTCCAGACTCCCGTCTCTCTTCCACTTTAAGAAGAAGCTGGTCGTCAAGTATCCATTCTCCCTGACACAACAAGATTGCCCTTTTTAAAACATTTTCAAGTTGCCTCACATTGCCTGGCCATCCATAGGAGGAAATCTTTTCCATTGCTCCGGGGGTAATCCCAACCACCCTCTTTTTCAACTCCCGATTGAACTTCCTCAAGAAGTAGGAGACGAGTACGGGAATATCCTCCTTTCTTTCTCTCAAGGGCGGAATCTTGATAGAGACCACATTGAGCCGGTAATAGAGGTCTTCACGGAATTCTCCCATTGGGATGGCTTCTTCCAGATCTTTATTGGTCGCCACGATAAATCGAATGTCCACCTTGATCGTTTCTCTCCCCCCCAGCCTTTCGAAGGTCTTCTCCTGAAGAACCCTGAGCAGTTTGGCCTGAGTGGAGAGAGACATGTCACCGATCTCATCGAGGAAAATAGTTCCCCCGTGACACTGTTCGAGTTTTCCGATGCGGCGGGACGAAGCGCCGGTGAACGCTCCTTTCTCATGGCCGAAAAGTTCGCTCTCGAGAAGGGTATCCGGTATGGCGGCACAATTTACGGGAAGAAAAAGTTGGTGTGAACGGAGGCTGTGCTGATAGATCGCCCGCGCCATCAATTCCTTTCCCGTTCCGCTTTCTCCCCTGAGGAGGACCGTCACATCGCTGGGAGCGACCTGTCCGATGACTTTGTAGATCTCCTGCATCTTGAGAGAGGAACCGATGATCCGGTCTTCCTCTTTTTGTTGATCCGGTTCGGGAGCATAGGAGACCCCCTCCTTCATCAGTTTCCTCAAGGCGATTGCTTTTTCAACCAGCCCTTTCATCTGTGGAATCGGGAAAGGTTTCAGGATGTAATCGAAAGCCCCGTACTTCATCGCCTCGATCGCTGTCTCGGTGGTCCCATAGGCGGTCATCAGAATAACAAGGGACTTCGGGTCGACCGACTTGATCTCCTTCAATATCTCCATACCGCTTCGGCCCGGCATCTTGATATCCATGATGATGAGGTCGGGGGTAGATTCTTTCACCCGCGCCAGCGCTTCCTCCCCATTCTGGGCGGTGAGGACGGAGAAGTTCTCCTCTAACATCCTTTTCAGTGAGTAGCGGATCGATTTGTCATCGTCAACGATCAGGATCGTCTGCATGTTACCTCAATCGGAACGATGGAATGATGGAATAGTGGAATAATGGGTTAGACAAAAACTTTTTTGGTTCTCTCCAATATTCCATTATTCCAATCTTCCATTATTCCCAATTCCGTGGTTCATCGTTCATAGTGGATGGGTAGCCAAACGGTAAAGAGGGTTCCCTTCTCAGGAACATTTTCCACCTCAATCTTTCCATGATGCTGGTCGATGATTCGATGGGTGATGGAGAGGCCGAGGCCAACCCCTCCTTCTTTCGTGGAGAAAAAGGGGTCGAAAAGTTTACCGATGTCTTCTGGAGAGATTCCCATCCCGGAGTCCTGAATAGCGAGATGAATCCATTGACCTTCTTCTGAATTCCTGCCCGACAGGGTCAGTTGGCCGCCCTCCGGCATTGCCTGAATGGCATTGAGCAGAAGATTGAGCATCGCCTGTTTCATCTGCTCACGGTCGATCTGAATCATGGGCAGGGCTTGAAACTCTTTTTCAACAACGATCCGTTGTTTCTCGATCTGAAGCCTGAGCAATTGAAGGGTTTCTTCGACAATAGAGAAGACGTCTGTTTTTTCAAGGAAGGGAGAGGCAGGTTTTGCGAATCGGAGGAACTGGTCGACAATCTCATTCATGCGATGGATTTCCTCTTCAATGACTTTCAGGTCTTCCTGCTGGGAATTTTCGGATGGCAGTCTTTCCCTCAAAGAATGGATGAGGATATTGATGCTGGTCAGGGGATTTCGAATTTCATGGGCAATGCCTGCGGCTAATTGACCCAGGGCCGCCAATTTTTCGGACCGGATCAACTGATCCTCTGTTTTCCTGAGATCGGCAGTCGTCTTTTGAATCTTCTCCTCCATCTGCCGGCTGAAATTCTTGAGCTCCTGATACATGGAGGCATTCTGAATCGCCAGGCCTGCCTGTTGAGCAAACGTCATGACCGAATCGAGCGTCTTCTGCGTCAACGTTCTTCCGGGTTCGGTGTGGTCTGCGGCAATGGCTCCCAGGGCCTTTCCCTTGGTGAGGAGGGGGATGACCACAAGGGAGTGGAGATTGAATTTCTCTTTCAGGACGGGGTTGACTCTCGGGTCCATCCTCGCATCCGGAATGATATAGGGTTTCTTCTCCATCACGGATCTGGATACGATACTTGCTTCAGGATCTAAGGGAAGCTCAATTCCCTTGATCTTCTCCACATCCACTCCCACAGCCATTTTGCATTCGAGGACATCTCTCCTCTCGTTAACCAGATAGAGCCGCGCCCGGTCAAATCCGATATTCTTGATCACCCCTTCCAGCACCAGTCTGAGGATTTCGTCGATATCGAGGGTTTCCATCAGGCCGGAGTTTTCAATGCAGATGGCGGCCTGATTGGCTACGGTTGAAAGCATCTCCTCTTCCGACTTCGAAAAGGTCCGGGGATAAGAGGCGTAACAGTTGATCACACCGATCACTTTTTCCTTGATGCACATCGGCACGCTGAGCATCGAGACCAAGCCCTCTCTCCTTGCCAGTTCCTTCTCTTTATAAAGAGGTTCTTTGAGGACATCGGCAATGGCCATTGGCTTATTATGGAGGGCGACGTGACCAACCACACCCTCGCCCATGGCCAGGCTCCTCTCCTTGAGATATTCCTCGCTGATGCTCTGGGTGGCTTTCAGCTTTAACTTTTGTTCTCTTTCATCGAGAATCCAGAGAGAACAGATCTTCGAGTCCATCACATTGGCCGTCACCGTCACGATCAGACGAAGCACGTCCTCAAGATAGAGACCGGAAGCAATCGCCTTGCTGATCTCCAGAAGGGCGTTGATCTCCCTCGCATCAGAAGTCATTTTTGTCTCAGGCAAAAGGTTTTTCCTCCTCTTCTTGCTATCATATATGAAACCTGTCTTTTTGCAAAATAAAAAAAAGGAGATATCAAACATCTCCTGATATCCCCTTTTTTATAAAAATATGCCAGAATACCCCCCAGCTCTGCTGGGGGGATGAATGGCCTTCCCTCTCCCCTGGGGG
>JAGXSW010000036.1 GCA_018333715.1 Syntrophaceae bacterium
GGGGGGGGTGAGGGTGCCATAAGCTCTTTCCCCCTCCCCTTAATCCCCTCCCGCCAAGGGAGGGGAAATATTTAAAGAAGGGGTTGGCCAGGGAATGGAATTGAGGTCCTTCAATCCCTCCAGCAGGGGTCCGTCTATCCCTTTGCGCTGAATCAATACCTTAAACATCTCGCCCATTCCAGCCTCCGGTTCGATCAGGTGCATTAAAGAGAGCCTCATTTTCAACCCGTCCAGTTGGGAGAGATCCTGGCCCAGAGAGTCCATCTCCTGTAGGATTCCAAGGGCGATGAGGAACCGGTATTGCGGCACGAGGCCGACGAAGCGAAGGCCCGCCTCTTCCCCCTTTTTGATTAAATCCGTAAAGTTGACATGTGATGTGATATCCTGCTCTCCCGGATGTTCATAGGGGTTTTGCGAGGTCTGATGGCGATAGTAGCAGAGAAGGGTTCCGCTGCGACGGTAAGGAGCATAAAGTTCTTCGGCGAGATACCCGTAATCGACTGTGAGAACAAATCCCTTCTCCAGGAATCTTCCCACCCTCTCCATCCAATCAAGCGCCCTGAGATTGACCTCAGCCCTCTGGCCTTCTTGAAGTCTTATGCCCATCGATTCAAAATAGGCGAGGAGCCTTGGATCGGAAGGTTTGTCCATCACCTCTTTCAGTTGACCGTTATGCCGGGTCACATAAACCTCTTTTAATTTACCGTGGTCAAAGACGACCTGATGGACTGGAAAGGCATCCACCAGCTCGTTGGACAGGAAACAGCCTGTGACCTGGTTTTTCCCTTCTTCGAAAGTTTCTGGATTCATCCAGAAAACCTTTCCCTCTTTCTCAAAATTCGAGAGTCTCTCTTTCTGCTCCTTCAGAAAGGAGGAGCTCATTTCGATGAGATGATATTTGAGACATCGATAGAAATGGGGTCTGTTCCTTTGTGCCCAGTTTAGAATATCCTGGCAGAGAAATCCGCGACCGCCTCCCATTTCGACGACATCAAAACTCTCCCTGCCTAAGATTTCTGCCATCTGAGAAAGCTGTTTCGCAACCATCCCCCCAAAGAGGGGATGGACACAGGAGCCGGTATAGTAATCGCCATCCTTCCCGATTTTTGTCTCCTCCGAATGGTAATAGCCATATTGGGGGTGATAGAGACACCACTCCATAAATTGTGAGAAAGGAATAGCCCCCTTTTCTTCAATCCGTGAGAGGACAAATTGCTTCAGCAGCTCTCCTCGCCCTCTTTTCTCTTCTTCCATATGCAGAGGAGTTCCCGGCGATGGTATCCGGATTGAACCAATTCCCAACCCTCTTTTCCCATCTCATGAAAGATAGTTTTTAACCACTCAACTCCCACTCGGGATGAATCGTGGACAAAGCACTGACCCGCCTGGTCGCAATGAATGATCTGTTCCTCCTCTGCCTCTTTAATCTCAGGAAAGGCATGGAGCGTGATCTGATATTCCCACTGGATCATACCATCCCCCTTTTATGCTTCATAGGCGAGGACGCGAATCAGGCCGATGGCGGCTCCGGTATTGTCTGTTGTCGTTGAATCGCTGACGGAAATGACCTTTTTCACCCTGTTTTTTGCGATGAAGCGGTTGACTTCTTCATCCAGAGCCCTCAACTCCTTTGCTGTTTTGAAAATCCTTAGTTCTGTCGTAAAGGTTTTTATCTTAATGCTCTTTTTCTCTTCCATAGCGTAAACTCCTTTCTTCGCAATTCGATTATAACCCTTCCCTGGCGATATAATCTATATAATACTTAAGAACGAAGCCCGAAAGAGAGAACTTAATCTCCTCTTCGATGCTTGATCGGGCCTTCTTCAAATGCCTCGTGAACCCAGTTCAGGGCCGCAACCATTTTCGGAAACCCGATGGTCGTCAGTCCCAGGAGCACGGCATGTTGAATCTCTTTGGGAGTAATTCCTATGGCCAGCGCCCTGCGGGTATGAGACTTGATGGCCCCTTCTGAGTTTGAGCCGATGGCAATCCCCAGTTTGATCAACCTCCGGCTCTTCTCGTTGAGAGGGCCGGAGGCATGGCATTTCTTGGCCAGCCGATCGTATTCCCTTTCAATCTGGGGAAATTCCTCCCTAAACCGTTTGTACGAAAATGGCAATGAACTCTTTTTCATCTCCTCCCCCTTTCTCTTCACCTCAAAGCGATGGTATATTTGTTGATCATATGATGGGGAAAGTAGGATTCTTTTGCCTTTCTCAAACCCTCCTCCCCCAGATCCTGCTCCCGGTTAACATAGGTGTACTCTGACCAGTGATTTTCAAGGAAAGCCTGATTAATCACGGGATAGAGACCTTCGAAAGCCGGATTAGCTTTTTCAATATGGATGACGATGGTGTCGTGATTGAGCGGCTCTCCAAGGGTGAAGGCTTCCACTTTGCCATTGATCAGGACAACCCCTCCCTTCACTCCCAGCGCCTCAAGGCGGGCAAAAACCTCTTTAACAGCGATCGATTCGTTGCGCAGTCCAGGTATCACCTCACACTGGCGGAGGTCGCACCAATTGCTTTCCAGCCGGAGGCAATCCGAAATCAGCTCAGGGGTGAGCGGAAGATACTGATAGGCGTATTTCTCTTTGAACTGTTTGATGTGGTTTCTCTTTCGATGATATTTTCTTCCCTGTAGATGGATCAGATCCCCTGAAAGGTAGACATAATCGGATTGATCACGATCGAACTCTACCACAAAACCCTCCGATTTCCAATCGAAACAAGAGGCGACTTCTTCAGGAACCCGGGCTATTTTAACAGAAACTCCCTGCTCCTTCATTGATCGGAGCAATGTCCGGCAACATTCTACCATATCCCCCTCTCCGATGGGAGAAAAGAAAAAAGGATGCTCGCTGTTTTCTGCAAAGAGACAGAGGAAGTTTTGCAGGCGGGAGATTTTAATTTGATAGGCATGTCGCCAGATGAAGAGATTGGTAAAGGTGAATTCCGAGATGAGGGGAGGGAATTTTTGAAAAGCTAAATCGAGAATGGGTTTGTCTTCGAGGGAGAGGTCTTTCGAGTGAGGGAATTCCGGCACACTTTTCCATGATTCCTCCATGTTAAACTGGCTCCTTCCATGTCGATCATCTAACTAAGTGGCTGACCATGGTGCAGATCTCAGCCGGGTTAAAGGGCCTATAGATAAACCCATAGACACCCAGATCGATCGCCTCCTTGAGAAAGGAATCCCCTCTCTCCGAAACGATCAGAAGAATTCGTAAAGGCCTTGCTTTTTTTAATTCAATGAGAAGGTTTTTTTCGCGGACTCCGGGGGTGTCGATGTTGAGGATAAAGACATTAAACCCCTCCCCATTCAGGAGAGGTTTCACCTGAAAACCACTGTCCAAAATGATGACATCATGTCCTTCTCTTTCGAGGCATTCCCTTAAATAACCCCGGCTGGCTAAATCATGGTCTACAATACATATTCTTCCCTTCACCGTTCCTCCCCCTTCAGAGAGATTTTGATTAGACTAATCCTCTAATGAGGGAGTTAACGTTTCCTCTGCTCGAGACGATTTTCAATGATTACGTTATCAACGATCTCGCCACAGAAAATGCATCTCCAGCCGAAGAATTCTTCGGCGAGGCCAAAAAACTTCTCGTAGACCATGACTCCGCCGCAACGATAGCACTTCATAATTAACCTCCTGTCTGAAAGTTAAGCAAATTTCATACCAAAAATAGAACTAAACCCAAGGGTTAAGGCAAAGGAGCCTGTTTTTGCCTATATCCACCTTGTTGATTTTTTTCCACATAAAGACCGTGTCGTAATTCACTGTTCGCCTTTCGACGCGCTCAGGACGAACGGCCCTGCCTGCCGGCAGGCAGGTAATTCATTGATTTTAAGTGTCTCCTGGTCCGTTCGTGGTGAGCCTATCGAACTATGAACGGATTTATGGCCAAGTTACAGTGGGATGATGTGCATATTAAAGATGATGGTCTCGTAAAAAGTCGAAAAATCCTAATGATCGTCATTCCCCGACTTGATCGGGGAATCCAGTAATCTCAAACAGTTATGAAAACACTGGACACCGGTTCCTGCCGCAGGACCGGTGAGACGACTTTTTACGAGAACATCAAAGATACAATTTTGGAATGAAAGTTCACGGGCCTAATAGAAAAGAGCGTGATTCTTTAAAAAGAAGGGATAGGCGGGAACTGTATGTTTTTGGACATCAAAAAAAGAAATATAAGTTGTTTATGGCAAAATATGATTTAATTTCAATTAGTTACAAATGTGTTCAATTTTAGACAATACTGTATTAAAATCATTCCTTTGAAAGCCCGTATCGTCTCATTTTTCCATACAGGGTGGAACGATTAATCTTCAGTTTTTTGGCGGCCTTATGCTTATTCCAGTTCGTCTCTTTTAAGGTTTTTAAGATGAGATCCCTTTCAAAATCCTGAAGGGTTGCAAGCTCTTCTCCCTGTAAAGGTTTCTGAAGGAGGTACTGGGGAAGGTCTTTTGAATAAATTTCATCCTTTTTTCCAATAATCACCGCATGTTCAATCACATTTTCAAGCTCACGGACATTTCCCGGCCAGGGATGGGCTAAAAAGATTTCCATCACTTCAGGCGAAAAATCGACAAATTTTTTCCCTTTCTCCCGGCTAAATTTTTCCAGGAAATGTGAGGCGAGGAATGAAATATCATCCTTTCTCTCCCGAAGGGGTGGAATAAAGATGGGGATGACATTGAGCCGATAATAGAGGTCTTCCCGGAAGGTTCCCTTCTTCATCTCCTCCGTCAGGTTCTTATTCGTGGCAGCGATCACCCTCACATCGACCTCAAGGGTTTCCTCCCCTCCAACCCTTTCGAACCGGCGATCCTGCAAAACCCGTAGAAGCAGAATCTGAGTCGGAGGAGAGACCTCGCCGATCTCATCGAGAAAAACCGTTCCTCCATGGGCGAGCTCAAATCGACCGACCTTTCGCCGAATGGCGCCGGTAAAGGCTCCCCTCTCATGGCCGAAGAGTTCGCTCTCCAGGAGGTTCTGAGAATAAGCCGAGCAGTTGGCGATGATAAAGGGTTTATTCTTTCTCGAGCTGTTGAAATGGATCGCCCTTGCTATGAGCTCCTTTCCTGTTCCACTCTCTCCCTGGATGAGGACGGTTGAATCGGTATTGGAGATATCGGAAATCAATTCATAAATCTCCTGCATCCTGTCGTTCTTTCCGATGATGTTTCCAAAACTGTATCGTTTTTCAAGGGCCTGGGTAAGCAGAATGTTCTTATTCTTTTCCCTCCGCAGTTCATCATGGAGGTCTTTGATCCGGAGCATCACCCTCACCTTGGCAAGGAGCTCCTCATTGATAAAGGGTTTGGTGAGGTAGTCATCCGCTCCCAGGTTTAGACCATTGAGTTTATCCTGAAGGCTTGACCGGACGGTGAGGATGATCACGGGAATGAACCTCAGGAGATCATCTTCCTTAATTTTCTGGCAGATATTTCTTCCATCCTCATCGCCAAGCATCACATCGAGAAGGACCAAATCTATGGGCACCTCTCCCTCCGGAGACCTCCGCCTTTCGGCCTCAAGAAATCTCATCGCCTCGGCTCCGGAAAAGGCGGAAAAGACCTGATAGCCTTCAAGCTGGAGAAGGGCGGTGATCATCTCCACCGTATCCAGAGCATCATCCACGATTAAAATTCTTTTTGCCCTTCTCTCTTCCATCTGAGCCTTTCTTTTAAAATGCTAATATGACCGAATGGACTTCTGATGTCAATTGAATTTTGCCTTGGAAATAATTCAGGGCCTGTCCTGAGTCCCGCGCTGCGCGAGATTCACCCTTCGAGAGCCTCAGGGTGAACGGTTTTTTCCAAATGTCCTGAGCGAAGTCGAAGGAAGGGCTCACCGCGGACGGAAAATGGTTCAATTAAGATCAATTAGTTACCTGCCTGCCGGTAGGCAGGGCCGTTCGCCCTGAGCGTGTCGAAGGGAGAACGGCGACTTATGACACAGTCTCCTGGTGGCAGGGGGGAAGGGATAAGGGGGAAAGATTTTAGGTTTCAGATTTTCAATCCACAATCTGCAACCCGCAACCTAAAATCATGATGCCTCACAGGGCGGGATCTTTTCGACGAGTTTCTTCTTTCTCGCTGGCGTCAGCTCCTCTTTGACCACCCAGTCTGTCTCGGCAAAGGCGTCCTGGGTTTTGATGAGGAGCCACTCCTTTCCGGTCCCTCTTCCTCTCATCAAGACGAGGGAGAAACCTCCCTTCAATTTCTTGCCGTTTAGAGTGAAACGGAGTTTCCCCCGCCTTAAGGCAATATCAGGATCTCCTTCCGCCTCGAACTCTCCCGAGTCCCAGATGAGGACAGAGCCGGCTCCATAAAGACCTTGCGGGATGATTCCCTCAAAGTCGCCATATTCGAGGAGATGATCCTCCACCATCACAGCAAGCCTTTTATCAGAAGGATTCATGGAAGGCCCTTTGGGGATGGCCCAGGATTTGAGGACGCCCGCTATTTCCAATCGAAAGTCATAATGGAGACGGGTGGCATGGTGCTCATGAACGACGAATTTCATTTACTTGCCTCCTTTTCGGAGGGCAATCAGGATTCCAGCAAAGATCAGGATGCCTCCGATGATCTTTAAAGGGGTTAATCCTTCTCCGAGAACGAAGAAAGCCAGGATGGTCGAGCCCACGGGTTCGCCTAAAATGGCAATGGCTATCAGAGAGGCGGGAAGGTATTTCAATGCCCAGTTGAACGTGGTATGGCCGATCAATTGAGGGACGAGGGCAAGGAGAAAGAGATAGAGATAGGTGGAAGATGAGAATCCAAAGAAGGGTTTTTGAGAAATGAGCGAGAGGATGATTAATACGATTGCTGCGGTTGAGTAGACAGGGAAGATGTAGGAAAGAAGGTCCTGCCCCTTTCTCATCTTTCTTCCAATGAGAAGGTATCCGGAGGCAGTGATAGCGCCCAGAAGGGCCAAACCATTTCCCATCAATGCATCACTGGAGATGAACATATCTCCAAAGCTGATCACGCCGCTTCCTAAAATGGACAGGGTAATTCCGAGAATGAGATTCATTCCCACGGGTTCTTTGAAAAAGAGCCAGGCTCCTATTCCGACAAAGAGGGGATTGGTGGAGACCAGAACCACGGAGCTGGCCACGGAGGTGAATTTCAATGAGGCGATCCAGAAGGCGAAGTGGAGGGCAAGGAAGATGCCCGAGAGAATCAACCATCGCAATTCGGATCCGTTCCATTCTTTCCGGGTTTTTTTATAACCGGCGAAGGGAAGCAGAAGGAGAGAGGCAAGGGTCATTCGGTAGGCGGCGATGACCAGGGCCGGCGCATCACAGAGTTTGATGAAGATCGAGGCGGTGGAGATGGCGATAATACCAATGGGAAGAAAGAGATAGAGCCGAATCATGGTGAATAACTTATCTCAATCCGGGGTTCACTTCAAGCTATAAAAAAGTTTTTAGTGAATGGGCTAGCCCGAGTTTCCTACTTATGAAAAAGGTCATATGTAAATAGCTGTAATATATAAGGATTCGCAGAGTGGATCCTTACCCTAAAACTCTGTTCACTTCTTCCTTAAGGCCAAGAATCGCGATCAGTTTGTCCTGGAGTTCTGAGGTTCTGCTCAGCACAGATTGTCTGCGGACAGTCCTCTGGCCGCGTTTTTTGGCATATATATTGATCACCTCCCGA
>JAGXSW010000037.1 GCA_018333715.1 Syntrophaceae bacterium
GGGGGGACCAATCGGTCTCTGTTTTGTCCACCCCCACCCGCACCCTCCCCCGTCGAAGGGGGAGGGAATTATTTAGAAAATTTCAAATATCTTTGTTTAGTGTTTAGAGTTTAAGCCATTTTGGATGTCGTGCTTCGAATTTAAAAAACCTCTATACCCTCTGCTCTAAAACCCTTTTTGCTGCCCAATATCCTGTGGCGATTTCAATTCCTTCTCTTGATTTCTCATCCAGGCAGTGATGCCCTGACAGGATCGTTCCAGCGAGCAGGACATTTTCCAATATCGGCTCCCCTGTCTCGTCAATGGGACGGAAAGAGGAGTCGGTTAAAATGCCCATCCGGTGAATGGGATGTTCATCAAAGAAGGATTTCCCAAACCATTCTTCCTGTGACCCGGGTTGAGAAACCGGTAGATTGAAAATGGGTTCTGATATCCTTTCCCGGTCAGCCATCAATCCGCCTCCGATAAAACGGCCTGTGGCAAGGATGAAGCGATCGGCAGAATAGAAGTTAGAAACAGGAGGATTAAAGACATAGACTCCTTCACATCTCTTATTCTTTATAGAAACCTTTGCAACCGAATGCCCCAGCAGGAATGTCACCCCCTTGCGGATCAACCATTCCTTAAACCGGTTATAGATTCTCATCCCCGGGATGGAAGGGGGGAGCGTGGGAATTTCAAATACCTCAACCCCAATCTTTTCTTCCAAATCCCTTTTAACTTTTATGGGGTCATTCATTCCTAAGATGGCAGGGAAACCGACACAGGTTTCACCGCTAAGATTCTTTTTGATCTCCTGCCCAATCTTTTTTCTAAAAACCTCCTTTTCCATCCATCTTGAAAGGGCGGTAGCAGAGATCTCCTGGCCGGGGGTCTCAGGAAGGGAAAGGGCAATCCCACGCCAGTTAAGCGGGCCGGCGACATAACCGGCATAAAAATCCCTGAATCCCTTAAACCCCACAATAAGCCCCTTCTTTTCCTTACCAAAGGCTCCGGCAACCATTGTGTCAGGGATGAGATAGGTCGGCCTCATCGTTCCTGCACCGGTTGGGAGAAAGCAATTTTCATCTCCTATGGTTTGAAAAGAGTAGGGGGGATGGAAAAGGGAAGTAAATAATGAAAGACCTTCTTCAATCCCTTTTAATCCAACTTTTGAGTAGGGGTGTTCGGGGTGATCCTGAATCCATTGAGAAAGGCCATCTCTCAACCTTGTCGTTTCCGGTCCCGCCAAAAGCGGGATTCCCAATACATCGATCGTATTGGAGAAGAGGGTAAGACAACCCATTCCTTTTCCGACGATCAGGACCTTCCTGCCGGCCTCTGCCGCCGTTTTAGCCGCCATCAACCCGGAGAGACCCATCCCGATGATGATGAGATCGTAGTGCATCAATGCCTCGCCCCCCCTCCCTAACCCTCCACCTCGAGGGGGGAGGGGTGGGTGGGGGTGAGATTAAAAATTCCTTTATAGATCGACTCGATCAATTCTTCCTCTCTAACAGAGGCTCCCCAGAGGACCGGCCGGATTCCCTTCCATCTCTCCTCAAGAAAGCCCTTCAGTATTTTGTTGGGATTTCCCTCAGTCAATCCCAACTCGTTTAACACTCCCAATAGCCGGTAGACGCAGAAACCTCCCTGGCAGGTTCCCTTGGCGAGGCGGGTTCGATGGAGAATATCCTGAAGATTCTTTAATTTTCCTTCCCTCCATACTTCCTCAACCTCTTCCCTCCGGACCAGTTCGCAATCACATAGGGTCTCCACTTTACACAATGTTTTAAGACGGTCCTTGAGGCCTGAGGGTTTCTCAGCGCCGGGGAGAGGATTTAAGTGGGTGGCGCAAGAAACATTGATTCCCATTTTCCGGCAGAGAAGGTCAGATGCCTTTTCCGCCATCAACCGGAAGGTGACCAGTTTTCCTCCAGTGATGGTGATCAGATTCATTATTCCGTCCCTCTTTTCGTGATCGATCAGAACAAATCCCCTGCTGATGGCGCGATCATCGCCTTTTTCTCCGGATTGGAAGAGAGGTCTGATGCCCGCATAGGCCCGGATGAATCGGGTTTCTTCGATAGCCGGAAGCATCTTTGATGTTTCTCTGATCAAGAGGGAAACTTCTCGGGGAGTGACCTCAAAATTCTCGGCGTCTTCAAGACGAACGGAGGTTGTTCCAAGAATGGAGACTGTATGGTTCGGCACGATGATATCTCCATCCGAAGGGGGCCGGCAACGGTTGATCACCCTGTGAGTGAGCCTTTGGTTGGCGATGAGCATCGAACCCTTTGAAAGGGCCATGGCAATATGAAGTCCTGCCAATTTCAGGAGTTGATCTGCCCAGGCTCCGGTGGCATTGATGATATAAGCGGCTTCAATCAGATATTCCTCTCCGTGGAGAAGGCCTTTTGCAAAGACGGTTTTCACTTTATCTCCATCCACCAGGAGGGAGGTGATTTCTGTGTGGAGAAGAAATTTTGCTCCGTGAGCCTCTGCGTCCTTTGCATTTGCGAGGACCAGTTCGAATGGATCGATGGCTCCGTCCGGAACTTTGACCGCGCCCAGGAGATCCGGATTGAGTCCGGGTTCCAATGAGAGGGCTTCGTCCCGGGACAGGAGATGGGCGGGGAGGGGTGTCTCTTCGCAGGCTTGAATAAATCGATCCCTGAAATCGAGGCCGTCTTCGGGAAGAGAGACGAAAAGGCCGTCTGTTTCCTCTATACAGTGGGGAGCAATTTTTCTCAGAATCCTGTTTTCAGCGATGCACTCACGCGCCGCTTCTGGGTCGGATACAACGTATCTTCCGCCGCTGTGAAGGAGGCCATGATTTCTTCCGGAGGCTCCTGATAAAAAATCTCCCTTTTCAATTAAGAGAGAAGGGATTCCTCGCAGAGATAAATCTCTCAGTATCCCCGCACCGGTGGCCCCCCCACCGATGATTAAGACTTCTGTCTGAAGTTTCATTGAAAATTCTCTTGGCTTCGTCATTGGATTCAAATATTTGATCTCATCGACGATGGCTTTTTTTAACGAGATTCTCACTCTTTGTCAAGGAAAACAGAGGGGCGTTAGCTAAAGTTTAAAACTGGACAGTTTATATCAATTTAGCCTTTTGAAAAAAGACATGAAATAGATCGTCCCTTGAGGTTGTCTTTCCTGCGAAAGCAGGAATCCAGTTTCTTTAAAAACCTCCCTGGATTCCCGCCTGCGCGGGAATGACAGTCGAGGTAATTTTTCAAAGCGCTAAAATGTTACGACAGTTTAAGTTTTAAAAGTGGACACCTCCTAATCTCCTCTCCCCAAGGGGAGAGGATGAAGGTGAGGGGGTCATTTCTAATCCACCCTCACCCCCTCCCTCTCCCGCCAGCGGGAGAGGGAGGAGTTACTAATTTCAATCGTATGGTGGTTTGGTCACAATTGAAGCACGTGCCATGGCCAACTTTAAACAGATTAGATCTCCACTTTTAAACTTTAAATCGCATCAAAAGTGTCCACTTTTAATTTTTAGATGGCAAAGAGAAAAGAGGGGTTGACTTTTCCGGATGATTGAATAGAATGAATGAAACCGACTATGACAGAGATCCTGAAAAGCCGACAATTCCTCCTCGATTTTGTCCAGGTGGCTTTCATCCTCACGGACATCCACTCAAAAATCCTCTATGCCAACCGTTATGCGGAACATCTCTTCGGTTATACGAAAGAGGAGATGGAGGGGCAGAGGATCCGAACCTTTTTCTTCGAAGAAGACCTGAAATATTTTCTACCCAACATCGTTTTTTTGGCTATTTACAAGGCCGGTTTCGAGGGAGATGGGCTCTTGAGACAGAAGGATGGAAAGGGAATCTTCGTTCATCTGTCCACCGCCTCTTTCAAGGAGGGAGGGGAGACGTTTTTAACCTTTTCTTTCCAGGAAATTCAGCGCTTAAAGAGACTGGAGAGGGAGAAACTGGAGTTGAGGCACAGGGCAAGCCTCGGAATGATGGTGGAGGAGATCGCCCATCAGGTCCGGAACCCGATTGCCTCAATCGGAGGCTATGCTCAGCGTCTTATGAAGACGTCCGTTTCTTCCCCAAAGACCGAAGATTATCTCAACCGGATTCTTCGGGAGACGAAGCGGCTGGCGGAGATGATCCGGCGGATGGAAGAGTTGGTTAAGATACCCAGGCCGGTTTTCCAGAGGGAGAAGTTTCTTGATGTGGTAGAGAAAACCCTTCAGAGCGTTTCACAGGAGGAGAAATCGAGGGGAATTTCCTTCAATTTGGAAGAGGGGTCTTTAAAAGGGGAGGAATACTTCTACATTGATAGAGGCCTGGTGAT
>JAGXSW010000038.1 GCA_018333715.1 Syntrophaceae bacterium
TATTTTAAAATCTAACCCCGCTGCAGAGCAGTGGGGGATTATTTCTAACGGGGTGAAAATATTATCTCCAGCAGAATTCCTGGAAATGATGAAGGAAAAGATTTGAAAAGTCGTATCAATTTAGCCATTTGAAAAGGATTGGGATTGTGGTATTATAAATTTTAAAGAAAGAAGATGATCCAAGATGAAAAATATAGAGGAGATGATTAAAGAGTTGCCCCCTGAACTCCAGCAGGAGGTTGAGGATTTCATTAAGTTTCTATTGGAAAAGCATGTTAGAAAACCAATAGGCAAGTTTGAATTTGGATGGGCAGGTGCGCTAAAAGACCTCCGTGACCTGTACACCTCCGTCGAGCTCCAGCATAAGATCTCGGAGTGGAGGATCGGTGAAAAATGAAGTTGTTTATTGATACCAACATTTTTCTTGAAGTGCTTTTAGGCCAAGCGAATGAAAGAGACGTGCGATCCCTTATGGAAAAAATTGTTGAGCACCAATTCTTTATATCGGACTACTCGCTTCATTCCATAGGGCTTCTTCTCTTTCGTCGGAAACAGCACGAGATATTTAGGCAATTCTTAATGGAAATGATAACTAATGCCGTAATAATAATATCACTCTCTTTAGATGATATGGGATCAGTCATAGAGGCAGCAAAACGATTCAACCTTGACTTTGATGATGCTTATCAATATGTGTCGGCTGAAAAGTATGGATTGATCTTAATCAGTTTCGACGGCGACTTTGACCGCACAGAGCGGGGACGAAAACTTCCCTCCCAAATTCCAGGTAGTTGACCAATATCTTTTCTAAGCCCCTTTTTCTTCCTGAGCCTTTCGGGCCTTCTTAATATCCTCCAAATAGTGCTTAATCAAAGGTGACATCTCGGGCGGCTGCCAATCTGTTTTTCTCGGGTCCTCGGGCCAGGTGAAAGGGAGGTGAAAGACCTCTCCCGGTTTCTTTGCCTTTTCGAAAACGGAAAGGGCTTCGAGTAAAACCTTCCTCTGTCCTTCTCTATCCCCTATCTGGCCCACTGGCCTGGCATAAGGATGTTCAATCGCGGCTGTTCGGGGAATACCCTCAGCCCGGGTAAATTCCCATGTCGGATTGAGAACAACGGTAGAAAATCCCGCTTCTTCCAAAACCCTTGCAGCCAGTCCAACGGACTGACAGCAGAAAGGTCAGGCAGGGGTGATGAGCACTGCCTCCACCTTCTCCGTTTTCATATGTTTTGAAATCGGTTCAATGGCCTCCTTAAGAAAGTCTGTATTCTGCCACTGAAAGCCATAAAAAGAGTAGGCGGTCGGAGCGAGGCGGCCGATGATCTTCTCCTTTTCAAACTCGGCCATCTGGGCCAAAGGAAGGATGACATTGATGTCCTGTTTGACAAGGTTGGTGTTGATATGGAGGTGATTGACATCGATCTCCTTTTCGGTCGTTCCTCTCGGTATGGCTCGAAAAGAACGATCGCCCCAGAGGGGATCCCTCTTCTCCCTTTCCATATCGAAGGGAGGATCCGATTTCAGACTGATGCCGGCGCTGGTCACAAGGGCGAGGGTCGTCTGATTTAATGGTTTCGACATCGGCGTCCACGGAATAGTTCTCTGATACTCTTTATCAGGAATAAAAGTCCGAACCCAGGCTTTTAATCCGGGCGGAAGAAACCGGAACCCGTCCACGATCTTCATCTGCTCCATTTGATTCCTCCTTTAACACGAAGCGTGTTGTGATTTTTTATTTTATATTATGACCGCCACCCAATAATCAACAAAAAAAAGAAACTCTTGAATCTGAACGCATGTCCAATTAGAATTTAACAATATGACTCAAGATTCCAAAAACCGATCCAAACCTCCCATCCCCTGGAAGAAAGTCCTCATCCTCCTCGTCTTTATCGGAGGGTTTTCCGCCTTCTTCCTCCTGGGCGGCGATCAATACTTAAATTTCTCGACGCTCAAGGCCAATCGGGACTGGTTATTGGCCTATACCTTGAATCATTATTGGTCAATCCTCATAGGAGCCATGGGGGTCTATTCGGCTTCAACGGCATTAAGCCTTCCTGTTGCGACCATCCTCTCCCTCACTATAGGTTTTCTTTTTGGTTTATGGGTCGGAACGTCTATCATCCTTTTCTCCGCAACCCTGGGCGCCACCCTCGCCTTTCTCGCCGCCAGGTATGTATTCGCCGAGTCCGCCTCCCGGCGAATGGGAACGATGGCTAAGAAATTGATTTCGGAGTTTCACAGGAACGATTTCAACTATCTTCTATTTTTGAGGCTTGTTCCACTCTTTCCGTTCTGGCTGATCAATCTGGCCACAGCCTTTACGCCCATCAAAGTTCAAACCTATGTGGCGGCCACGGCGATCGGCATGATCCCGGGCGCCTTCGTCTTTACCAATCTGGGACAGTCGCTCGGCCGGATTGATTCACCCGATCAACTCCTTTCTTTCAAAACAATAAGCGCTCTAATACTGCTCGGCTTTTTTGCTCTCATTCCTATCTTTGTGAAAAAGTTTCAATCAATCAAAAAAGAAAAAGGGGGCCTGAGATGACCGGTCTCACAGTAATCAGACGAACCCATCTTGAAATCCTGCAGGTGAACCTGGGCTATCGATGCAATCAAAAGTGCATCCACTGCCATGTCAATGCCGGGCCTGAAAGAACGGAGATGATGGACCGAACCACCATCGATCACGTGATCGCTTTTCTTGGCTCATCCAATCTCCGTCAGCTCGACCTGACCGGCGGAGCCCCTGAAATGAACCCTCATTTCAGACACCTCATCCGTTCCGCCCGCGCGATGGGCCTCCATGTCATCGACCGCTGTAATCTTACCGTCCTCGAAGAGCCCGGAATGGAGGGACTGGAAGAATTTCTCGCCGACCAGAGGGTGGAGATCATCGCCTCCCTGCCCTGTTACCTGAAAGAGAATGTCGATCATCAAAGGGGGAACGGCGTTTTCGAGGTTAGTCTCCGTGCTTTAAGGAAGCTCAATCGCCTGGGTTATGGCCAAAATGGCTCAGGACTCTCCCTTAACCTGGTTTACAATCCACTGGGTTCTTTTCTGCCTCCCCCGCAAACCCTATTAGAGGAGGATTACAGGAGAGAACTGGGAGAGCGTTACGGTATTGTCTTCAACCAGCTCTATACGATCACCAATATGCCCATTCATCGCTTTGAAACATTATTGATTTCGATAGGCGAGCGTTTAAGTTATATGAAACTCCTTCAAGGGGCGCATCAAGAAGGGAATCTCGAATCAGTGATGTGCCGGAGGCTTATCAGCGTGGACTATCAGGGTTATGTCTACGACTGCGATTTCAATCAGGCGCTGGGCCTTCCCCTCCGGATGGAAGGAAGGTCTCGTCTCCATCTTTCGGAATTGATCGAGGTCGATCTAAAGGGGAATCCGACCCCGCTACTGGAACACTGTTACGGCTGCACCGCAGGCCAGGGAAGCAGTTGCACGGGAGTCTTAAGTAGTCCAATAGTCTGATAGTCACATGGTCGTATAGTCGACTATATGACTATTAGACTAACGACTATTCGACTGATTTATAATGATAAATATCTCCATCATCATTCCGGTCTTGAACGAGGCGCCGGCAATCGCCCGGACCCTCCTTACCCTTCAATCTCTGCGAGAGGCAGGCCATGAGGTGATTGTCGTCGATGGCGGAAGCCATGATGATACAATCACCCTTGCGAACCCCTATGCGGATAAGATCATTCAATGTCCACGTAGCCGGAGCCGTCAGATGAATGCCGGAGCGAAATTGGCGAGTGGGGATCTCCTCCTCTTTTTGCATGCAGACACCTTTCTGCCCGACGGGGCTGACCGGTTGATCATCGAGGGGATGAAAACGGGGGATAGAAAATGGGGCCGTTTCGATGTAAATTTCTCAGGAAAGCATCTTTTGCTACGTGTCATCGAGTTCCTGATGAACTGGCGATCCCGGCTTTCTCATATCGCCACAGGCGACCAGGCCATCTTTGTAAAACGAGAACTCTTTGAGGCTATCGGTGGCTTTCCCGAGATCGATCTCATGGAGGATATCGCCCTGAGCAAGATGCTGAAAAAACATGGCCGACCTCTCTGTCTCTATCAGCGGGTTCTCACCTCCAGCCGCCGCTGGGAAAAGAAGGGTCTGTTCCGAACCATTCTGCTTATGTGGTTTCTGAGGGCCGCTTATTTTTTCAAAATAAACCCGAAGCGACTGGCAAAGCTTTATTATCCATAACCCTCCCTTTCCCCCCTTTAGCAAAGGGGGGCGTGGCCTGCCTGCGCGAAGCCGCTTCGGCGAAGGCAGGGGGGATTTGGAATTTATTTTTTACCAATCCCTATGAAAACAAATTGCCACATCATCGTCTTTGCCAAGGCGCCCATTGCGGGAGAGGTAAAGACCCGGTTGCTCTCCTCCCTGGACTCCCTGGCCGTTACAGCCCTTTATGAAAAACTTGTTTTGCATTCTCTGAATACGGCCGTGGAGTCGAAAGTGGGTTCTGTTGAACTCTGGTGTTCGCCCTCGAAAGAACATCCCTTCTTCCTTCGATGCGCTGAAAAGTTTCAGGTCGATCTCCATCAACAGACCGAAGGCGATCTTGGCAAACGGATGGCCCATGCCTTCGATGAGACATTGAAAAGAGCGCCTATGGCCCTGCTGATTGGAACGGATTGCCCATCCCTCACCCCTGAGGATCTGAAAGAGGCAAAAAAAACCTTAAAGCAGGGCGCTCCTGCTGTTATCTCTCCGGCCGAAGACGGGGGTTACGTCCTCATCGGTCTCTGTCAATATGAATCAACACTCTTCGAAGGAATCTCCTGGGGAACCGGCTCTGTCTTGGAAGAGACAAGGGAGCGGCTTCGCAGATTGAGATGGAACTGGCACGAACTCCCTCGGCGATGGGATGTCGACCGGCCCGAAGATGTGGAGAGGTTGAGGAGAGGGGGGTTGATCGAATGGAATTAAAAATGCATTGCCTAAAAAATATCCAAAATGATCTCCCTCTCCCCTGGTCGCCCCCACCCTCACCCTCCCCCCTGCCTTCGCCGAAGCGGCTTCGCGCAGGCAGGCATCGAAATGGGGAGGGGAAGTATGATGATGCCATAAGGGATTATAAGAGATTATGTATTTATCTATTTATGTTCTTACTCCTAATTTTTCCTTTATATGCATCCAGTCAATCCCAGCCCATCATGGAGGTGGGGAAGTTCTCAGCCGAAACAATAGAAAGCAAAATACCATCCGATTGGAAGCCTCTGACCTTCAAGAAGATCGAACGGCATACGACTTATTCCTTTGTTAAAGACGAGGGGACCATTGTGGTGAAGGCTGTCTCCGAATCTTCAGCATCGGGACTGGTCCGGGAGATCAAAATCGATCCAAAAGAATATCCAATCGTTCAGTGGCGCTGGAAGGTGGAGAATGTCCTGAAAAAGGGAAATGTCCATATTAAGGAAGGAGATGATTATCCGGCGAGACTCTATATCACGTTTGAATATGACTCTTCTAAACTGGGTTTTTTCGAAAAGGTCAAATACGAAGCGATCAGGCTTCTCTATGGCCAATATCCGCCCGTTGCCGCCATCAATTATATCTGGGAGAGCAAGGCTCCGGTAGGCGCCTTTGCCCCCAATCCCTATACGGACCGGGTGATGATGATTGTGGTTGAAAGCGGCGAATCCAGACTGAACCAGTGGGTGAATGAAGAGAGAAATCTCTATCAGGATTTCAGGAAGGCATTCAATTATGAGCCACCGATGATCTCGGGTGTGGCCATCATGACCGACACGGATAACACAGGTGAGCGGGCCATCGCCTATTATGGGGACATCGTGTTTAGGAAATGAACCATCAACTTATCCATTTTCCCACTGTTGACGTCCTTCCTGTAACACACAAGATTGAACTCTGTCTCGGAATTGAAGATTTCAAATAGATATCTTCAACTTACGTAAAGTGCACATATTGGCAAGATATTGTGCTCTTAGATTGTCGTCCCTCTCTAAATCTCATCATTGGCGTTGAATGTCTGGATGGAATCAATCGACGTGTTCCGTTTCGTGAAAAAGCGTTTGGGTAATCCAC
>JAGXSW010000039.1 GCA_018333715.1 Syntrophaceae bacterium
AGGCGGGGGTGGGGGTGATTCATGCAATTTTTTCACAGCTTCAGGGGGATAAAGGGGGATTTTAAAATTATGATAGGAAAATCTCCCCTCGCCCCTGGTTTCCAAAGAGGGGCATATGGGCGCATTTGCATTACTTGAACCCGTAACTGAGGCATTACGGCTTATGGGTGATGGCGGATTGCGGATAGTTGACGGTTGATTTTTGAGAGCTCTGAAAAACTACTTTACGCTCTCTTGATCAGAGATTTCTGGACTTTTTCAGAAATCTCATTTTAAAAATCTTGACAAAGAGTAGTATCCTCTTCATACTGGATTTATGACGAAGGACGAGAGACGATGAGCCACGGACAAAGGACAATGAACGACGGACGATGCACACAGCGATAGGAGGGGGAGATGAATGTTTTATGGATCGTTAATACGAATACATTTTTGCTGGTGATTTTGATCATCATGGTTTCCTATCTCATCACTCAGGTGAACGGGCTGATCCAGTGGTTAAGAAGGGAATAGGAAGGACAGAAGGCAGAAAGCAGATTTAAAAACCTAACCAAACATATTTGAAATTTCACAGACTTGTCATCCTGAACTCGTTTCAGGATCTCACCCTTTAGACAAAACGAGATGCTGAACCAAGTTCAGCATGACACCATTTGCTTTCAAGTGTTAGAGATAAATTCTCAGACTTTAATGTGTAAGGGCCTAAAAATAATATAAGGCACGAGAGTGTAACAATGGAGCAGTATCTTGTTGGAGTGGATGTGGGAGGGACGAATATGCGGATGGGGATCGTCACTCCGGATGGTCGGATCCTTAAGAAGATTCAATACCCCACGGATATGTCCCGGGGCGGCCTGGCCATGATGGAGGGGCTGGTCTCAAGGATTCAAGATTTTGTTCGGAAGGGGACTCGAGGGGTTCGTTCAGAGATCAGGGTCGGGATCGGTGTTGCAGGGCCCATCGATATGAGAAGAGGTGTTCTGATCGCCCCGCCCAATCTTCCGGATCTCCATGGATTTCCGTTAAGAGAGTTTCTTCAGGAAAAGATTTCTCTTTCCACTGCCATTGAGAATGATGCGAATGCCTTTACCCTGGGGGAGGGCTGGAAGGGAGCGGCAAGGGGATGCCTACACTATTGCGGCATCACTCTGGGCACAGGAGTGGGAGGAGGCATTGTGGTCGCAGGTAATATCCTCCACGGCGCAGAGGGGTTGGGAGGAGAGGTAGGGCATATGGCGCTAAACCCGGAGGGGCCGTTATGCGGTTGCGGAGGAAGAGGGTGCCTCGAGGTCTATGCTTCGGGAAGCGGGATCAGAAGAATGATATTGGAAGCCATCGAAAAGAGCGATGGGAAGGGAATTGTTCATAAGAGCAAAGAAGGTCTCCGAAAGATCACATCCGAAGAGGTTTTTGAAGCCGCTCAAAAAGGAGACGAGACAGCCCTGAAGGTTTTTAATGAGATGGGCAGCTATTTAGGGCTGGGACTGGTGAACCTCGTCAACCTCTTCAACCCCGAGAAGATTGTGATCGGCGGCAAGGTTTCAAGGGCATGGAACTTTTTTATTGAAAAGGCAAAGGAGGTCGTTTGGCAAAGAGCGATGAAAGGCCAGAGGGAGAAGGTTGAGATCGTCCAGGCTGATTGCGGCGATGATGCGGGAATACTGGGGGCGGCGTATGCGGCGTTGAAATTGGAATAATGGAATAGTGATGGAATCGTAAAAAGCCGTCATTCCCGTGCTTGCGCGCCAGAGCGCTTCAGCGCGCAGGCGTGAAAACGGGAATCCAGAGAATTCCAACTATATGAAAATATCCCGCTAAGAGCGGGACTTGTGCAGGAATGACAAAAATCTCCTTTTCAGACTTTTTACGAGATCATCAATAGTGGAATGATGGGGTATTGGGGTTTAAAAGAAAAAATAATTTAGTAGGATTTACCTTGAAAATAGCTTATCACCCCCTCCCTCACCCTCCCCCCTCGAGGGGGAGGGCATGGGTGGGGGGGGAATTTTCATGCGTTGTGGGTGTGGTATCCGTCATATAAAATTATTTGATTTTCCAGAGGGTGACTGAGGGAGTATCTTCCAAAACGATTCCTTTTGAGAGAAGATCGTTTCGGATATCATCCGCTTTCTTCCAGTCCTTATTTTTTCTCGCCGTATTTCTCTCCTCAATGAGTTTTAAAATCTCTTCTTCTGAGAGGCCCAATTTTTTCAATCCTTCTTTTTTCTGCCTGTCCATATAAGATTCAGGCTCCTCCCGAAAGAGTCCGACAATCCATCCCATTTTTCTAAACTGTTCGCGCCCTTGATCGAGGAGTGAACGAATTTGATCTGTGGGCTGTCCTCTTGAAAGATCGAGGAGACTATTTAAGACGGTTTGAAGGTCGTAAAAATATCCTAAAGCCTGGGCTGTATTAAAGTCGTCATCCATTGCTTCTTCGAATCTAATCTGAAAGGTCTCGATCGTCTTCCGTGCCTCTTCAAGGAGGTTAACACCCCCACCCTCGCCCTCCCCCCTCGAGGGGGAGGGGATAGAATAGGGTTTCTCACTCGTCAATGTTGAAGGGATTATTCCGATTTTCTCTTTGATGGTTTTGAGAGTTGTGTAGAACCGATCCAACCCTGTTTTAGCGTCCAGGAGGCTATCCTCCGAGTAGTCCACAGGGCTCCGGTAGTGATGGGAGAGGAAGAAGAGCCGGAGGACTTCGGGATGCCACTGTCTGAGGATCTCTTTAATCGTTAAGAAGTTTCCGAGCGACTTTGACATCTTCTCTTTGTTAATATTCACAAAGCCATTATGGATCCAGCAGCGGGCAAAGGGCTTTCCGGTTGCGGCTTCGGATTGGGCAATCTCATTCTCGTGGTGGGGAAAGATGAGGTCTTTCCCGCCGCCATGGATATCGAGTGTCTCTCCGAGATATTTCTGGCTCATCACCGAGCACTCGATATGCCAGCCCGGCCTGCCTTCTCCCCATGGGCTTTTCCAGAAAGGTTCTCCGGGTTTGCTCGATTTCCAGAGGGCAAAGTCAAGAGGGTTCTCTTTTTTTTCATCGATCTCGACCCGGGCGCCGGCCTGCATCTCCTCCAGGTTCCTTCCTGAGAGTTTTCCGTAGTCCTTAAACCTCTCCACTGAGAAGAAAACATCGCCGTCCCTCCGGTAGGCAAATTCTTTCTCGATGAGGATTGAGATGAGGTCGATCATCCCGGAGATATGATCCGTGGCTTTAGGCTCAAAAGAGGGTTTCTCCAGGCCGAGGCCTCCCATATCGATGTTAAACTCTTCGATGTATTTCTCGGCGATGGCGCTATAGTCCACCCCCTCCTCATTGGCCCGTTTGATGATCTTATCATCAATATCGGTGAAATTTCTGACGAAGGTGACATCATATCCCCTGTAGCGAAGATATCGGTAGATGACATCGAAGACAATCGCCGAACGGGCATGGCCGATGTGACAGAGGTCATAAACTGTCACCCCGCAGGCATACAACCCCACCTGTTTCCCCCGGAGGGGAAGAAAACCTTCTTTTTTGCCGGTCAAGGTGTTGTAGATGCGAAGAGACATAAATCTATCCTAAAACGGAATAATGGAATTATGGAATGGTGGAATGATGTGATTTAAAATCTTTTTACTGAAAACCCATTGTTCCAATATTGATGGAATCATAAAAAGTCGTCATTCCCGTGAAAACGGGAATCCAGACAATTCTAACTAATTGAAAATACTGGATTCCTGCTTGCGCAGGAATGACTGATAATGGGCTTTTCAGACTTTTTACGAAACCATCAATATTCCATCATTCCAATCTTCCAGAATCAAGAAAGTTCCAGCGCCATTTTTAGACGCTTAACCATTCTCTCTTTCCCGAGGAGAGGAAGGATTTTTACCAGTTCGGGGCCTTTCATCTTTCCGGTGATCCCTGCCCGAAGGAGACCATAAAGGGGTTTCCCCTTTCGGCCTGTCTTTTCTTCGAGCTGGGCGAGCAGGGATGGTCCGGAATCCCCTTCCATTTCAGTTAGAACTTCTAACACTATTAGAACCGTTTGAAGGGCTTCCCTGTTCTGGGGGACGGCCAAGACGGCCTTCGCCTCTTCCTCTAAGAAGAATTTTTCATCGAAAAAAATACCCAGATATTCCTCAACCTGAGAGAGGATGAAGAGGTTCTCTTTCAGAAGACCGCAGATTTGGGTGAGATATTTTTCATCCAATTGATTGACCGCAATGCCGCCCTTCTCAAGATATGGAAGGAGGTATTGGGTGAGCCGATCTTTGTCCGTTTTTCGGATGTATTGACTGTTGATCCATTCCAATTTCTTGCGGGAATGGATAGGAGCATTTCTTGAAAGGCCGGAGAGTGAGAAAGCTTCGACGATCTCCTCCATAGAGAGGATCTCCTCTCCGGAGGGAGAGGCCCATCCGAGGAGGACAAGGTAGTTGAGAAGGGCCTCCGGTAAAAAGCCTTCCTCCCGGTACTGGGAGACCGCTGTGGCGCCATGGCGTTTGCTCAAAGGGGATCGGTCCGGACCGAGGATGAGAGGATGATGGGCAAAAACCGGAGGTTGCCATCCCAGAGCGCGATAGACCAGGATCTGCCGGGGAGTGTTGGAGAGGTGGTCATCTCCCCGTATGACATGGGAGATATGCATCGAATGGTCGTCGATGACACAGGCAAAATTGTAAGCCGCCATCCCATCGGAACGAACGATGATGAAATCACCGATCCCGTCCGAATCGAAATTCATCCTTCCGTGGATGAGATCTTCGAAGACAACCATTCCCTTATCCACCCGAAACCTGAGAACGGGCCGGAGACCTTCTGATTCCATTTTCGAGATCTCTCCTTCGGAGAGGGAACGGCATCTTCCATCATATTTTGGCATCATGCCCCTGGAGAGCTGGTCCTTGCGAAGGGATTCAAGCCTTTCGGGAGAGCAGAAACATTTATAGACTTTTCCTTTACCGAGCAGTTTCTCCGCATCGTCACGATAGAGAGAGAGGCGCTGGGATTGACGGTAGGGACCGTTCTGCCCGCCTCCATCAGGCCCTTCCTCCCAGAAGATCCCCAACCATCCGAGGTCCTGGAGGATCGCCTCGATGGAAGCATCGGTCGATCGCTCCGCATCGGTATCTTCGATCCGCAGAATGAATGTGCCTTTTTCCTTTCTGGCAAAGAGATAGTTGAAGAGGGCGGTGCGTCCATTTCCGATATGGAGAAGCCCGGTGGGGGCAGGGGCGAAACGAACACGAACAGATGGAATCATTGGGACCCTTAACAAGTTTCTAGAGCCAGAATCTTTGGCTTAACCAGATTCTTGACTATAAATTCCAAGTTCCAAATCCCAAATTTCAAATAAACTCCAAATTCCAATATCAAATGACCCAAACTATTTTTTAAGTTTTGGAAATTAGAATTTTGGACATTGAGATTTGTTTGAAATTTGGTGCTTGGGATTTGGTGCTTTCCAATATATATGCAAAGTGCTAATTTGCCAATACATAAATTTAACGCACTTAGTTTTCTTCCACCAGGGCCATGGCGTAGGCCGCGATTCCTTCTCCCCTGCCTGTAAAACCAAGCCCTTCCGTGGTGGTGGCCTTCACATTGATCCTTGACGTATCAATTTCGATGACCTTAGCGATTTCGTTCACCATCCTGGGGATGAAGTCCATGAGTTTCGGTTTCTGGGCGACGATCGTTGAGTCAATATTGAGGAGGTGAAATCCCTTCTCCTTCACCTTAATCATCACCCTCTCTAAGAGGAGGGCGCTTTTAATGTCTCTGTATTGGGGATCGGTGTCCGGAAAGTGTCTTCCGATATCCCCCTCTGCAATGGCTCCCAGAAGGGCATCGCAGATGGCATGGAGAAGGACATCGGCATCGGAATGGCCCTGAAGCCCGTAGAGGTAAGGAATACGGACGCCTCCAAGAATTAAAGGCCGGTTGGGCACGAGGGAATGGACATCATAACCGAAACCCACCCTCATCAATCTTCTCCCTTCGTATGGGTCCTCAGCTTGAGGATGAGATTTGCCAGCATGAGATCTTCCAGCGTGGTAATTTTAATATTGGTGTAAGACCCCGGAAGAATGTGGACCTTCTTCCCCAGTCGCTCCACAAGGGAGGCGTCGTCCGTGCCGATAAAGCCGCTCTCCGTGGCTTTGAGATATGCCTCTCTGATGAGAGGGGCCTGAAATGTCTGGGGGGTTTGAGCCTGCCAGAGGGATTCCCTCTCCAGGGTTTTGAGAACCGTTCCGTCCGGATGGGCCATTTTGATGGTGTCCTTCACTGGCATGGCGATGATGACCGCTCCGAAACGAATGGCGGACTGGATCGATTCTTCGATCATCTCTTTCGTGACAAAGGGCCGGACCCCATCATGGATGACGATGATCTCCGAATCTGCGGAAAGGGCATCCAGCCCGTTTCTGACAGAGTCCTGTCTCCGTTTTCCACCCGGGATGATCTGGGAGATATTTCTATACTGAAATTTTTCGATAATTTCCTTCAGGCAATAGTCCTGATCTTCCTGGCCAACCACAAGGAGGATAGACCGGATGAGGGGACAGGCGTCGAATTGATCAAGAGTGTGGGCAAGGATCGGTTTTCCTCCCAGGGAGAAGAACTGTTTCTTTCTTCCCTCCATGAATCGCTGACCCTTGCCGGCAGAGACGATGACAGCATCGGCTTTCATCATTCAATAGATAAAATATGGAATAATGGAATTGTGGAATGATGGAATAGTGGGTTCAAAAAAATTTTAAAAATGGAGCAATAGCCAATTTTTAATAATCAATCGTTATTGGCAAAGATGTATTTTAAATGAACATTGGCCATTTTAAATTGATGATTTTAATACCACCCATCATTCCAATTTTCCATTATTCCAACCTTCCTTTAAAATTCGCTGTCCAGGGGGTAATAGTAATCCTTTCCCCTGTTTTCCCGGTTTACCTCCTCCTTCAGACGGGCGAAGATCATTCTTCCGGCGGGCGTCTGAAGGACACTGGTCACAATGACATCAACATTTTTTCCTATCTGCCGCCTTCCATTATCCACCACGATCATGGTGCCGTCATCGAGATAGGCCACTCCCTGCCCCATCTCCTTGCCCTCTTTAACGATTTTGGCATTCATGTCCTCTCCGGGAAGGACGACAGGTTTCAAAGAGTTGGCCAGGGCATTGATGTTGAGCACTTCTATCCCCTGAAGCCCGGCCACCTTATTGAGGTTGGAGTCGTTGGTGATGATCTTTCCACTGACCTCTTTGGCCAGCTCGATCAGCTTGGCATCGACCTCCTTGACCGAAGGGTAGTCCGTGTCCACAATCCGGACATCCACATTGACCTGCTTCTGGATGTGGTGGAGAATTTCAAGCCCCCTTTTCCCTCTGGTTCGCTTGATGGGATCATGGGAATCGGCGATATGCTGGAGTTCACCAAGGACGAATTGGGGGATGAGAAGGGGACCCTCTACAAAACCTGTTTCAGAGATATCGGCGATGCGGCCATCGATGATGACGCTCGTATCGAGGATCTTGGCGATCCCATCCCGGGGAAGGTTTTTCCCCATGGGGTTCCAATCCCGCGGACCGCGGGGCAGATGGAATTCGGCTCCCTTTTTTAGACCGATCCGGAGACCGGTATATCCGCACACCCCATAGAGTAAGCCATATAAAGACAAGGCGGTCTGTTGTTCATTAAAGAAAAAGGGGGAAAAGATGTTAGAAATAAGATTGGCTAAAATGACTCCAAGGATCAGTCCGATAAAACTTCCTAAAAGATTTTTTAAAGAGGCCTTTCTTAGCCGATCCTCCATGAGGAGAGTCAGGGCGGAGAGAAGTAGACCCCCGAAGAGTCCCCATAAACCCATCAGGGGCGAAATTCCCTTTGTCAGAAAGTATCCGCTTGCACCGCAGATGAGAAACAGAAAAAGACGAAGAATCCAAGTGTCCAAATCATGCACCTCCTTTCGATGAGATTTTGATTGATTTAAAGAAGAGACGGGGGAGATAGACGGCTATGCGCCAAAGATCGTGTGGATCTCTTTCAGGATGTTCGACTCTTTCACATCCTTGGCGATTGCCAGTTCCTTGACCAGGAGCGTCTTGGCCATGTCCATAATTTTTTTCTCACCGAAGGAGAGCTCTTTTTCAGCCCTCAGGAGGTGAAGGTCCCGAAGCACTTCTGCAATTTCGTAGATGGACCCCTTGTTGATCTTTTCCATATACTCCCGGTATCTCCGATTCCAGGTCTGATTATCAAGGGTGCCCTCCCTGTCTTTTAATATCCCGATCACCTTCCGGACTTCGATCTTCCGGATCACGGTTCTCAGGCCGGCGGATTCTACATTATCTTCGGGGACCATGATGGTCATCCCGTTATCGACGAAGCGGAGGATATAGAAGCTCTGCTCCTTACCTGAAATACGCTTGGTCTCAATGGCTTCGATGACTCCTACCCCATGACCCGGGTACACGGCTTTATCACCAATGTGAAACATAACATTTACCCTCCTTCCCTATCTTTCACGATCCCCCAAAGTTATCTTCCTCGTTTCAGCCTGGCTTTTTGTTTGCAGGCGAGCAGTATGGCGAGGCCTCAGGTTCCTTCACGTCCGGCGAGTTTTAATATATCCTCTTCGTCAGGCTTCTTCCCCTGAATCAGCCTTCCAATAGAAGCATCCATTCCAAAGAGGGTCGAGATCTGAATCTTACCCTTCATCAGCCTTCTTTCTCCGGGGCTCCCGGGTTGAAACACCTCCATCATATCTCCCACCCTGAGACCGCTTAATTTGCCTGCATTGATGAAGACCTCTTCCCCATCCACTTTGGCGACCCGGCAAAACCAGTCCAGACGGTCCAACTCCCTTGAAAGCGATCGGCTGAGATTTGAAACCGTCAGGTCAAACGCTCTTCCTTTTGCTTTCTCATCGGAGAAGGCTCCCCTCTCTTTCGTGGGAACGACGGCATTCTGGGCCGAAAGGGTTTTGAGGATTTTACCGGAGAAAGTATCTATAATTTTCATCTCTATTTTAATAAGGGCTGTTGACGTCTCGTCCTGATCCTTTGTTCCTTTTGTGGTGAAGACATAGGGCCCCGAGAGTTCTCCCAGAACGATAGCATGAATGCCGAAAACCTCGCTGAGCATTTTTGA
>JAGXSW010000040.1 GCA_018333715.1 Syntrophaceae bacterium
TTGGCGATCTTCTCCCTTTCTGCAATGGCACGGGTCGTGGCCTGTAGGTTGTCCTCGAAGGGGCCGACGACCAGAAGAATCTCCTTGTCACGGGTGAACTTGGTCATGTTGGCGGCCGCCCTGCCGACATCGAAGCCGTTATCCTCGAAGAGCAACTCCAGGGGGCGCCCGTTGATGCCGCCCTTGGCGTTGATTTTCTCCATTTCCATCACCATGGCATTTTTCAGGGTCTTGGTGATTTCTGCCCAGGGGCCGGTCAACTCAAGGTTGACTCCGATCTTATAGGGTGATTTGGCTGGCGCCTGGACCGCGGACACTAGGAAAGCAAACACGAAGGCCAATACGAAAATTTTAAAGAACTTTTTCAAAGCACACCTCCGAAGTGAAATGTCAAATATTAAAAGTAGCGCCCCCATTTACTGGGGGCGAGCGTCGGCAATAAATGCCGACGTTACATCCTCTTACAGATACCTCTGTATCAGGAGTTCGGCGATCTGGACGGCATTGAGCGCAGCGCCCTTCCGGATGTTGTCCGAAACGACCCACATATTGATCCCATTGGGAATGGACTCGTCCTCACGAATCCGTCCCACGAAGGTCTCATCCTTTCCGGCGGCGTGGATGGCCAGTGGGTATTCGGACTTCTTCGGGTTATCGACGACGACCACGCCCGGAGCCTTAGAAAGGATCTCCCTCACTTCATCTGCTGTCAGTTTCTTCTCGGTCTCAATGTTGACTGATTCAGAATGACTATAGTAGACGGGGACCCTCACCGTAGTGGCGGTGACACGGATGGAGTCGTCTTCCATAATTTTCTTCGTCTCATTGACCATCTTCATCTCCTCTTTGGTGTAACCGTTCTCGAGGAAGGCATCGATGTGGGGAAGGCAGTTGAAGGCGATCTGATGAGGATAGACCTCCCGTTTGATCTCCTGCTGGCTGTAGACGGCAAGGACCTGGTTCTCCAGTTCCTTAATCGCACGCTTTCCTGTGCCGGAGACAGACTGATAGGTGGAGACGACGACCCTTTTGATCCGCGCCGCATCATGGATGGGTTTCAGCGCCACGACCATCTGGATGGTCGAGCAGTTTGGATTGGCGATGATATTCTTTTTGGAATATCGGGAAATGGCATGGGCATTGACCTCCGGAACGATCAGGGGAACCTCTGGATCCATCCGGAAGGCGCTGGTGTTATCGATGACCACACAACCAGCTTTTCCTGCAATGGGCGCAAACTTCTGGCTGACCGATCCACCGGGAGAGAAGAGTCCGATATCCATTCCGTCAAAGGAGTTTTCATCCATGACCTCAACGGTATACTGCTTTCCTTTGAACTCCAGTTTTGTGCCGGCTCCTCTCGTAGAGGCAAGGAGTTTTAACCGGTCCACTGGAAAATTTCTCTGCTCCAGGATGGAGATCATCTCGTTTCCCACAGCGCCGGTAGCTCCTGCAACCGCCACATTATATTTTTCTTTCTTCATAGATTCCTCCATCCGTTTATAGAAACAGGGATGTTCAACCGAACACCCCTGTTCTTTAGATACCCCATTGTATCAGTGTATTATAAATAGAAGAAAAAAGGGGTTATTGTCAAGAGGAATAAGGGGGCAGGCCTATATTCTTAGCAGTTATTGTTGAACGAACCATTTATAATTGGCATGTACGATGAGACAATGACAACAAAATAAACCTGTTGCCCAAACCAATCCTTTGCCCTTCGACAGGCTCAGGGCGAACGGTGATATGCTGAAATCATGTGACTTTTCCGCTCATGCTGAGCCCTTCCTTCGACTTGGATCAGGATATTCGAAAATAAAACCGTTCGCCCTGCCCGCCCCGGGCCGGTTCGGGCCGGGGAGGCTCTCGAAGGGTGAACGGTTCGCTCAGCCTCCGGCTCAGAGTGCCTATGGCTCGGAGAGGACAGGCTTGTCGAAGCATGAAATCGATTGGAGCAACAGCCCGAATAGGCCTGACCACATCCTCATCCTTTTAGTGAATCGAGAGATCTGAAAATTCGTTTAAGTTTTTTTCGTGGATTGTTTTCTCTTTTTCCGCAAGTGGGGGATGAGGCCTCCATCCCTGAGGAGTTCCTGCATGAAGGGGGGGATGGGGGTTGCGGAAAACTTGCGATTCTGGGTGAGGTCGAAGATCTCGCCCGTGTTGAGGTCGACTTGAACCCGGTCTCCGTCCTTAATCGCTTCCGATGCCTCCGGAGATTCGAGGAGGGGGAGGCCCAGGTTGAAACTATTGCGGAAAAAGATCCGGGCGAAACTTTTGGCGATGATACAGGAAATGCCTGCAGCCTTCAGGGCAAGGGGAGCATGTTCACGCGAGGAGCCACAGCCAAAGTTTTTTTCAGCAAGTAAAATGTCACCTTCTTTCACTTCTGTTGAAAATCCGGGGCACTCATCCTCCATCGCATGTTTGGCCAGTTCCTTTGGATCGGACTGGTTAAGGTAACGTGCAGGGATGATGGCATCGGTATCAACATCGGCTCCGAATTTCCAAACTTTTCCTTCGAGTTTCATCGTTTTACTCACCCTCACCCTTACCCTCTCCCATCAAGGGAGAGGGATTATTAATGTGATCCTCCCCCGTCAAGGGGGAGGGGAATCAGTGGTATTTATTTTCTTACTACTTCTTCCGGATGGCAGATTCTTCCTTTGATGGCGCTTGCGGCCGCAACAGCAGGACCACTGAGAAAGACTTCGCTTTCGACATGGCCCATTCTTCCCCTGAAGTTGCGATTCGTCGTGGCCAACGCCCTTTCCCCCGCCGCGAGGACGCCCATATAGCCTCCGAGGCAGGGACCGCAGGTGGGTGTGCTGATGGCCGCACCTGCCGAAAGAAATATTTCGAAGAGGCCTTCTTTCAGAGCCTGCCAATAAATCTCCTGAGTGGCCGGGATGATGATGAGCCTCAAGGAGGGAGCGATCTTTTTCCCTTTCAGAATCCTTCCTGCGACTCTTAAGTCGTCGAGATGACCATTCGTGCAGGATCCGATCACCACCTGATCGATCTCAATCTTTCCACATTCCCTCACATCCTTCACATTGGAGGGAATATGAGGAAGGGCCACCTGTGGGTGAAGTTTTGAGACATCGTATTCTCTCGCATTCGCATAGTGTGCGTTCTGATCGCTGCGGTAGATCTTATAAGGCCTTTTGGCTCTGGGTTTGAGAAATTTAAGGGTGATCTCATCCGGTTCGATGATCCCGTTCTTTCCGCCGGCCTCGATCGCCATATTGGCCATGGTGAAGCGGCCTGACATGGGAAGTTTCCGTATGGTCTCTCCGCAGAACTCCATGGCCTGGTAGAGGGCCCCATCCACTCCGATGTCTCCAATGGTTGCGAGGATGAGGTCCTTTCCCGAAACCCAGGGATTTAATTTCCCATGATAGATGAGTTTGATGCTCTCCGGTACTTTGAGCCAGAGCCTTCCGGTGGCCATGGCGGCTCCGAGGTCCGTGCTTCCCACACCGGTTGAAAAAGCTCCAAGACCTCCATAAGTGCAGGTATGGCTGTCTGCGCCGATCACGGCCTCTCCCGGAAGGACGAGCCCCTTTTCGGGAAGAAGGACATGTTCGATTCCGCACTGACCGACCTCGAAGTAATGGGCAAGGCGCTGGGCTTTCGCGAACTCGCGAAGGAGTTTGCATTGCTCGGCAGAGGGAATGTCTTTGGCCGGGGTGAAGTGATCGGGAACGAGGACGACACGGTTCCGGTTGAAGACTTTTTCCGCTCCGATCTCCCTGAAGGCCTGGATGGCAAGGGGCGCGGTAATATCGTTGGCAAGGGCGAGGTCGATCCGCACATCGATGAGCTCACCCGGGACAACCGCCTTTTTGCCCGAATGGGCGGCAAGAATCTTTTCTGTGATGGTCATGGGATGTTTCGTTTTCATATTCCTCGATTATCTTGTTGTCTCGTAGTCTTATGGTCGCATAGTCCTATTGTCTCACACTCTAATCGCTTTTGACGATACGACTAAATGACTACCCGACTATTCGACTTTCCTAAAATTCCAATCTACATCCCAACCAGTTTCTGCTTTTTGAATTCTATCTTGTTGAGGGCGTTGATGTAGGCTTTGGCGCTGGCCACGATCACATCGGTGTCCGCACCCTGGCCGATCACGGTCTGGCCTTTCTCCTCCAGCCTGACCGTCACTTCGCCCTGAGCCTCTGTGCCGCTGGTGATGGCATTGATGGCAAATTGCAGAAGTTTCGATCTCGTGCGGGTGATCTTCTTGATCGTCTTGAAGGTGGCATCCACAGGCCCGTCGCCAAACCCTGCTTCCTGAATCAGTTTTCCATCGACCTCCATCTGGACCGTGGCGGTCGGCACGGTCACGTTTCCAGCGATGACATTGAGATAGACCAGTTTAAAGCGGTGGGGCATGCGCAGAATTTCCTCCACAACGATGGACTCAATGTCTTCATCAAAGATATCGCGCTTTTTATCCGCCAGATGTTTGAACCGGGCAAAAGCGCGCTCGAAGTCTTCTTCGGAAAGGCGATATCCCAACTCCTTCAACCTCTCCTTGAAGGCATGCCGTCCGGAGAGTTTCCCCAGGACGAGAGAGGTTTTCGGTATTCCCACTGATTCCGGCGTCATGATCTCGTAGGTCAGTTTCTCCTTGAGGATGCCGTCCTGATGAATTCCGGATTCATGGGCAAAGGCATTCGCCCCGACCACCGCCTTGTTAGGCTGAATCGCCATGCCGGTGATCTTCGAAACCAGACGGCTGGTAGCATAAATGTGTCTGGAGATGACCTTCGTATGAAAACCGAGCAGATCCTTCCTTGTGCGGAGGGCCATGACCATCTCTTCGAGGGAGGTATTCCCCGCCCTTTCACCGATTCCATTGAGCGTGCATTCCACCTGCCTGGCGCCATTCTGGATGGCGGCGAGGGAATTTGCAACCGCCAGGCCGAGATCATTATGGCAGTGGACGCTGAGAGTAACCTTCTCCACTCCCTTCACTCTCTGTCTCAGGGTTCGGATCAGCTCTCCAAACTCGGAGGGGATGGCGTAGCCCACCGTGTCGGGGATATTGATGGTAGTGGCCCCGGCGTGGATGGCTGCATCGCAGACGGCAATGAGAAATTCGACATCCGTTCGGGTCGCATCCATGGCTGAAAACTCGATATCGGGTGTATAACGTTTCGCCCTTGCAACGGATTGGGCAGCGATCCGGACCACTTCCTGTTTCGATATCTTCAACTGGTGTTTGAGATGGATATCCGAAGTTGAGATAAACGTGTGGAGCCGTGGATATTTGGCCCCCTTGACTGCCTCCCAGGCCCGATCAATATCCTTGGGATTTGTTCTTGACAGGGCGGCTACTTGCGAACGTTTGATGGCGCCGGAGACAGCCCTGACCGCCTCAAAGTCCCCTTCCGAAGAGATGGGAAAGCCCGCTTCGATGATATCCACATTCAATTTTTCAAGTTGTTCGGCGATCCTCACCTTTTCAGCCACATTCATCGTGGCTCCAGGGGACTGTTCCCCATCGCGAAGAGTGGTGTCAAAGATCTTTACCAGTTCGCTCATTCTTAATTCTCCTTAATTATTAATAATGATGGTCTCGTAAAAAGTAGAAAAATCCTAATGATCGTCATTCCGGCCCCGATTTTCATCGAGATAAACTCCAGCCGGAATCCAGTAATCTCAAACACTTATAAAAACACTGGACACCGGTTTTCACCGGTGAGACGACTTTTTACGAGACTATCAATAATGGACTATGAAAAATAAACGATGAACTTAAAACTCATAACTCAAAAACTTCCATTACCTTTTTGTAAAATTCTTCCTCCTCCCATATCTTCATTTCGATCCGGAGGGATAGGAGAGGAAGGGGGGCAAGGGGTAGCTTTTTTAATTTTACCATATCCTTCTCCGTTGTCACAATCCAATTGACTTTTTTAACTTTTTCTAGAATTGAAGTCAAATCCTGAGCAGTGTAGAGATGATGATCCGGGAAAATTATCTCTATAGCTACCTCCGCTCCGCATTTTCTCAATAATAAAGAGAAGTAAACCGGGTTGGCGATTGCGGAAAGGGCAAGAACCTTCGTTCCCTTTAAAAGATGGAGCGGTTCAACCTTCCCGTCAGGGCGAATCAATCCGGCGGGTTCGTAATGGCTGTGGAATATCGGTGCGGAGGGATGAATCTCGCGAAGTATTGATTCAAGCGATTGGCAGGCTTCGGGGTCTTCTGCTTTTGTCACGAGGAAGAGGTCTGTCCGTCGAAGATGTGACAAGGGTTCCCTCATGATGCCTCTTGGCAGGAGATGACCATCGCCGAAACCGATCTGCGAATCGATGAGGAGGATGTTCAGGTCCCGGTGGAGAGGGAGATGCTGAAAGCCATCATCGAGCAAGAGGCCGCGCACCTGGAATTGTTGAAAGGCCATCCGACCATTTTTGAATCGATCCTTTCCCACGAGGATCGGGATGCCTTTCAGCGCCTGTGCCATTAAGAAGGGTTCATCGCCTGACTCCTCCGGAGAAAGAAGAACCCTCCGGCCGTCGGTGACAAGCGGGCCGGAGCCCTTCTTCCCACGATAGCCCCTGCTCAGGATGGCAGTGGGAATGCCTCTTTCCAGCAGCCCTTCTGATAGAGCCATGACCAGAGGGGTCTTTCCGGTTCCTCCCACTGTGATGTTCCCAACACTGATGACCGGGCGAGAAAGGCGTCTTGTCTTCAGCAGACCGAGGGAGTAGAAAAATGTCCTTGTCCGGACTGCCCATCCATAAGGAAGGGAGAGAAGGAAGAGAGGGGAGAGGAGGATTCTCTCCAGAAGAGATTTTTTTTTACGATACAGGATTTGATCGAGGCGACAAGTCATTTTTTATAAAGTTCGGTCACAGCAGTCTCGTAGTCGATTAGTCTGTTAGTCGGATAGTCGAAGACGATAAGACTATATGACTATCCGACCATGTGACTATGTGACTAAAAAGGGTTTAATCTTCTCAAAGATTCTTTCGGTGGCTCCGCGATGTTTCATGAGAAATCGATAACCATTTTCCCCGACCTCATTTCGCGCTTTCTCATTAGAAAGGAGCCGCTTCAACTGAGAAGAGAGTTCTTCTCTATCGTTCACCGGAATGGCTCCTCCTTCCGCTATCAGACGACGAGAGATTTCGAGGAAGTTAAACATATGAGGCCCGAAGAGGACGCATTTTTTAAAGAAGAGGGGTTCAAGAGGATTGTGGCCGCCCACCGGCACGAGGCTTCCGCCGATGAAGACGATTGTCCCGAGGCTATAAAGTCTCATCAGCTCGCCCATGGTGTCAAGGAGGATCACACCGGAGACCTTGTCCAGGCCCTGCCCTGTAAGAGATGACTTTCTCTTCCACGAAAGGCCCTCGTTTCTTAAAATCTTCTCCACCTCCTCGAGGCGATCAAGATGGCGCGGAGCCAGGATGAGGATGAGATGGGGATCAGCCTTTCTCAAGCCCTTGAAGAGCGAGATGAAGATCTCCTCCTCTCCCTGATGGGTCGAACCCGCAATGAGGATGGTCTCGTTTCCCTGAAGGCCAAGGGATCCGGACATTTCAACCGTTGCCTCCGGGTTGATGGATGGAAAAACCTGATCAAATTTTATATTTCCCATCACCTCCGCCCTGTCCGGTGGAGCGCCGATCTCGGTGATTCGGCTCCGGTCCCCCTCTGTCTGCATCAGAAAGAAGGAGATATCTTTCAAGCATCTTTTAAAGAAAGATTTTAAGAGAAGGTATCCCCTGAATGATTTTTCAGAGATCCTGCCGTTGAAGAGGACGACAGGAATTTGCTTTCTGCCGCAGGAACGGAGGAGGTTGGGCCAGAGTTCTGTTTCCGCAATCAGCAGGAGCCTGGGACTGATTTTTCGAAGGGCCCTTTGGATGGTGGAAGGATGGTCCATAGGGAAAAAGAGGATTCTGTCGGCTTCAGGGATGATTTTTTTTGCCGTCTCGTTGCCCGTGGAGGTCATGGTGGTCAGAACGATCTCACAGTCAGGGACTTCCTTCTTGATCCTCTTCAGGAGAGGCATGGAACAGAGGACCTCTCCGACAGATGCGGCATGGATCCAGACCGGGTGTTCTAAAGAGAGGTCCGGAAAGCCACCCAACCGCTCTTTCAGTAATCGTGTCGGTTGTTTTCTGAGCAGGACTTGAATAAAAAGGTAGGGGATGTGAACGATTAAAAAACAGGTCAATATGATGTTGTAAAGGAAGTGGATCATGGGACCAGAGTTAAGTGAGCTAAAGTGACTAAAGTGAACTAAAGTTAATAAAAATCAACTTTAGTCACTCGTAACTTTAGGCACTTTTAAACTTTTATCAAAGTAGCGGTCTGCCTCTTCGGTCAATTCGTTTAATCGCCTCTCCACAAGAATCTTCACCTCCTCAAGATAGTCCCGTTTTCCGTCACGATCCACATAGATGGGTTCTCCCCAGATGAAGACCCCTTTTGAAAAGGGATAGGGGAGGAGAAAACGATCCCAGGTCTTAAAGATCTTCTTTTTTGAAGCGCTGAAGGTGAGTGGAAGAATGGGATTCCCTGTTCGCCTGGCCAGCTCGATCACACCGAGCTGAAGGCGGTGGCGCGGCCCTCTGGGGCCATCCGGGACAATGCCCATATCCGATCCATTCTGAATCGCCTTCACCATTTCTTTGATTGCGGAAGCGCCTCCCCTGGATGAGGAGCCGAAGATCGGATTGAACCCGAATCGTTTCAAAGCCCTTCCGACGATCAGGCCATCGCGATGGGGTGAGACGAGGAAGCTCGATTTTTTCCCTTGATAGGCAAGGGGCATCATCAAAAGCCTATCATGCCAGAAGGCGGCAATGTATGGGATTCCTTTCTCGATAAAAGACCTCTGGATTTCCGGGTTGACCACTTCGAATCGCATGGTCCGGCCCAGAATTCTGATGACCCGGTAAGCCAGCCAGGGACCCAGCCAACTCACTAACTTTTTCTTTATCAATTTCATTCCCATCTTTACCAATCGTTCAGAGTCATTCGTCATATAGTCGCATAGTCGATTAGTCGAATAGTTAAAGACCATAAGACTATGAGACTATTTGACTATACGACGACTCAATAGATTTTCTTCGCCTTCGCGGACTTCGGGACTCCCATCCCGTCATCTCTGAATTGGAGGTCATAGAGCCGCCGGTATTCTCCGTTGAAAGCCATTAACGCTTCGTGAGTTCCCTCCTCCACAATCTCTCCATCGGAGAGGACGATGATGCGATGAGCATTCCGGATGGTGGAGAGCCTGTGGGCGATGACAAAGACGGTTCGTCCTCTCATCAAACCGTCCATGGCCATCTGAACCTCGGTCTCGGAGTCGGAATCGAGGGAGGAAGTGGCCTCATCGAGGATCAGGATGGGAGCATTTTTTAAAATGGCCCGGGCAATGGAGATGCGCTGGCGTTCTCCGCCGGAGAGTTTCACCCCTGCTTCTCCAATCACGGTGTCGTATCCCTGAGGAAACCTCTGGATGAAGCCGTGCGCATTGGCCGCTTTTGCGGCCTCGATGATCTCCTGATCCGATCGCAGAAGGCTTCCATAGGCGATGTTGTTGCTGACCGTATCGTTAAAAAGGATGGTCTGCTGGGTGACCAATCCAATCTGTTCCCTCAATGATTTCAGGGTGACTTTTCGAATATCCAAACCGTCAATCAGAATCCGGCCCTCCTCCACATCGTAGAAGCGGGGCAGGAGATTGACGAGAGAGGTCTTTCCCGCTCCGCTCATCCCGACGATGGCGATGATCTCACCGGCCCTGACATGGAGAGAGATCGTCTTGAGCACCGGCGCTGAATCATATTTGAAGGCGACCTCTTTAAACTCAATGCCTTTTGAAATCGGAGGAAGCGAAACAGCATCCTTCTCCTCTCTCACCTCCGCCACCGTATCGAGGAGTTCAAAGATCCTTGCTGCGGCAGCCAACCCTTCCTGCACCTCAAGGTTCACCTTGTTCAGATTGCGGACCGGGGCATAGAGCATCAGAAGCGCGGTCATAAAGGAAAAGAAGGTTCCGGGAGTCACATCTCCCCGGACGACACTGTATCCCCCCACCCAGATGATCACGGCAATCCCGATTCCTCCTAATAATTCCATCAGGGGATGGGAGAGGGCCCTGATCTTTACCCGCTTGAGGAAGATTTTGAAGTATCGTTCATTTTCTTCAGCGAACCGTCGCTTCTCATACTCCTCCATGTTGAATGCTTTGACGATCCGGTTGCCGGTGATCGTCTCGTGAAGAAAAGTGGTGAGAGAACCCATCCTCTGAAGGCCTTTCCGGCTAAACTTCCGGAGCCTCTTTCCGAATTCTTTGATGGGTATGATGGCAATGGGAAAGATGATGAAAGCAATCAATCCCAGTTTCCAGTCCCGGTAAAAGATAACAGCAGTCAGTCCCAGGATGGTCACGGCGTCTTTAATGAGGCCGGTGATCGCATTGGAGACCGATCCCTGGACGAGATTGACATCATTGGTGATCCGGGAGATGAGGACGCCGGTGGGCGTTCGGGTGAAGAAGGAGAGGGAGAGGTTCTGAAGGTGGTCATAAAGCCTCTGCCGGATATCAGCCACCACTCTCAGACCGACAAAGTTCATCAGATAGGCCTGACCGTAATCGAAACCGCCTTTCAGGAGAAAGAGGAGAATGATGGCAATAGGGAGCAGAAGGAGCATCTCCATGTCCTTCTTGAGCAACAGGTCTCCGAGGTGAAGCTGGATGATGATATTTTTTACGACGGGTGGAATTCCCTCCTTCTTGAAGAAGACGCCATCCATGGCCGGTTTGACCAGAAGGGCCTGGCTTGCGGTCAGGAGGGAAACGAAGATCATACAGGCCATGGCCAGGACCAGTTTGACCCGGTAAGGTTTGACGAGTTGAAGAAGACGGCGGTAAAGAGCCATAGGGATTACTCAATCACCAATAACCAAATAATTTCCAATATCCAAATTTGAATGGTTAAAGAATTCTTGGTTATTGTTATCAATTTAGTTGTTTGAAATCATACTCTAAAATCCCTCCCCACCTCCCTTTTCCAAAGGGAGGAGAAATATTTCCCCCTTTTGACAAAGGGGGATGGAGGTCGTTGCGACTCGAAGCCGAGGGGATTAGACGGTGTTTTTCAAAGCGCTAAAGTGTTACGGCTATTGTTATTTTATTCCTTCACTTTATATTTCTATCACAGTTTGTTCTCTTGAAGCAAGGAGAGGACGATGCGGGCGGCGCGGCTGGCCGCGCCCCGTTCTCCAAGGCTCTGACGCACCTCTGCCATCGATTCGATGGTCTTTTCGTAAAGCACCGGATCTTTCAAGAGGCGAAGAGCCTCTCCGGCAATCCTCTCAGGGTTGACCTCCCCCTGGATGAGTTCTTTAACGATCTCCTTTCCTGCGACCAGATTGACCAGCCCGATATGTTTCACCCGGATCAGGGCCCTGGCAACCCAGTAAGTGAGAGAAGAGACCTTGTAGACGATGACCATCGGTTTCCCGAGAATGGAGGCCTCAAGGGTCGCTGTTCCGGAGGCTGTGA
>JAGXSW010000041.1 GCA_018333715.1 Syntrophaceae bacterium
TTTCAGATGGCCACCCAGGTCTATGGCGAGGATCCGGCCACCAGCAAATCGCCTCTGATGGCCTGCGCCACTTCGCTCAATCGATTGAAAGGGTTGATGATGAAGGGGAGGCCCACGGAGGAGATTTCCTGGAAATTGGTTAGCGGGCCCCTCGACTTTCTCTGGTTCTTTGTCCGAAGAGAGACCGCCGGTTATCTTCAGGCCCAGTGGGAAGAGAAAGTCCTCGCCGAAGTCCAGGGAATGACAGGGCAACAGGCGGTGCAGCTCCTTCTGGGTCCGGATGGTCATGTCTGGAAATTTATGAAGGGGCCTGCCGCTCCTTTCGTATCGAAGACCCCAAAGGGCTATGCCGCAAAAGAGCTCCTCGGAGGAGCCATTCCTTTTGAGGCCTCCTTTCTCACCTTCCTGACCAAGGGAGCGCCTGCTCCGGCCCTTGCCAAGCAAAATTATACAGTGATGGTGAGAGGGCTTCCCACCGCGGCCAATCCCGAAGCAAAGATCAAACCTCACAGCACGAAGATCGAACTCCAGTGCGCGGGCCAGACCCAGAGCCTCGTCAATTATAATTACCCGGTCAGCAAGACCTTTCAATGGTCCATGGAGACCTGCGGGGATGTCCTCTTCCAGATTGAGGCGGGAAACCTCGTCCTGACAAAGAAATTTACAGGCAACCAGGCCTTTCCCGACTTCCTCCAGGAATTCAAAGAGGGACAGAGGATCTTTTCATCTGGTGAATTTCCCAATGAGAAGGCCGCACTCGAAGGCATGGGAATAAAACAGATCAAGGTTAATTACCAGTTCGGCGGAGATTTTCAGGTCCTTGTGGGGCAGATCAAACCCATTCCAGGACAGGCGCCCGGAAATATTGTGAAGGCCTGGGAAGAATGAGAGCGAACTCCTCATGGCAGTGGTCTGCATTCGGAAAACATCCGGTGGCCTCGGACTTCTTCAGGCTGGGTGAGGACGCTCCCCTGCTCAAAGGTTTTGCCGACTGGGTGGAGAAGGGGTACCAGGCGCTGGTCTCCAGAAGGACGCCCTCCCAGAATCTCCACGCCTGGCGATTCTGGGCAAGGGGTTCACAGAAAGAGAATATCGCCTGCGGAGTGGTGAGAGACAGCAGTGATCGTGTGGGCCGTCCCTATCCCCTTCTGATCATGGGAACAGGTTTGCTCAACGGCTGGGAGGATTACTGGGACCTCATGCCCTTTGCCTGCGAAAGGACCTGGGATCAGATCGAATACCTTTCGGCTTTCGTTGCCAATGATCTTAAAAAATTGGAACAGGAGGTTCGTCATATCAGACCTCCCATTCCCGAATGGCCCGATTTTGAAATGAGGAGAAAGGACCTGAAAGAGATGGAAAGACAGGTTTCCTTTGGTTCGGATCAGGCAGAGATCATCCTCGATCTGGAGATGAACTCCAATCACGACCAACTGACGCAGGTGAACCTCTATCATATCCTGATCAGGAACCAGATGAAAGCGGCTCCCAATGTGATTTTTATGGGAGGAACTCTGGACAGGACCTGCCTGGCCCTTTTCAGGCGTCCCCTCCAGACCTCCGATTTCGTTCAACTGTGGTCTGTCTCTATGAAAGGATAGCATTGAAGATAAAAGTCTAAGGTCTAAAGGTAAGGGTAATCCCGCGTTTCGCGGGACCCGTATCGTTAATAAAAGGTTACGTTGATCGTCTCTTCATTCTTTACACGTAACCGTAACCGATAACCGAAACGGGCTTCGTCACCGTAACCTTAACCCGAACCTCCAGAATGATATGAATCTCGAATCTTTAGGCAAGGAACCCATCAGTCAGGATCAGCCCACTGGCGTTGATGTCCGGTTTGAGCCTCTTTTTGAAGAGCTCCAATCCGAGATTGCCAAACTCTCCTCCATAACAGGCCCTGGTAGTGTGGATTGGGGAAAAATCACCAAACTCTCCTCTGAAATTCTTGCAGAAAAATCGAAAGATCTCCTGGTCGCAAGCTACCTCGCTGTGGCCCTGATCTATCACCGCCAGATTGAAGGCTTTGCCACTGGCCTAAAAATCTATCAAGACCTTTTGGAAACATTCTGGGATCGACTCTATCCTGTAAAGGTGAAAGGCCGAGCGAGCGCCGTCGAGTGGTGGACAGAAAGGACAGAAATTGCCCTGAAACAGAGCAAGGCCGGAGCCCTTGCTCCGGAGAAGATGAAATCTCTCGAGGAAACTCTTCAGAAAATCGTAGAGTTTCTAAGTCAGCATTTGGAAGAGCCTCCTTCTTTCCGTTCGCTTCAGGATCAATTGGAGGATATTTCCCCACCCCCGCCCGAGAAGCCAAAGGAAGCATCTCCCCCTCAGGCAGAGAAAGCGCCCCGCGGAGAGCCCGAAGCTTCCGTAGTGATAGCCACTGAACAAGATGCCCAGAAGGCGCTAAACTACGGACTCCAGAAAATCCGTGAAGCCATGGCCTTTCTCTGGCAAAAAAACCTCTCCAATCCCCTCCCCTACCGGTGGTCGAGGATCATGGCCTGGTCTATGGTCGAGAGTCTTCCTCCGGTAACCGATGGCAAGACCCGGATTCCTCCTCCTCCGGCTCAGGTCAAAAATATCTTTACCGAATTGAAAAATAAGGGGGATCAAGAAGGAATCATCAGGGCAGCCGAGGGAAGGCTTCCTCAATTCATTTTCTGGATCGATCTGAATCGTCTCGTTTCAGAAGGCCTGGCCAATTTAGGAGAGAATTACCAGAAAGCAAAAGAGGCGGTCATCGAGGCGACATCTTTCTTTCTTCACCGATTTCCGGGCCTGGAACATCTCTCTTTTTCTGACGGAACTCCCTTTGCAGATTCTGAAACCAAACAATGGTTAAAAGAGATCGCCTTAAAAGGGGGAGGGGCCGAAGAGGTTTCTTCGGCGCCTGCCTCCATCGCAACCCCACAGGACAAACATCCCATCGAAAAGGAGGTGGAAGAGGCCCAGTCGTTGATCAAGAAAGGAAAACTCCTCGAGGCCATTGAGCGGCTTCAACAGAAATTTCAACACAGCTCATCCCAGAGGGAGAAACTACTCTGGCGTCTCGCAATGACTCAGCTCCTGGTCAAGAACAAACAGGCCAAAGTGGCCCTTCCCCATCTCGACCAGATATTAAAAGACATTGACTTTTACAGGTTGGAGGAATATGATCCTGAGTTAGCCATAAAAAGTCTTAAGGCGGTCTGGATCGGATTCTCCTCTCAATCGGATCAGCAGTCAAAGGAAAGGGCCTCTGAGGTCTTCCAGCGTATCGCAAGGCTCGACCTCACAGAGGCGATCCGCATTGGAAAAACCTAATAAGGAAACCAGGAAGGCAGGAAAAATTCAAATTCTAAAACCCAAATTCTTTATTCATGGTTTCATGGGTTCCTAATAAAGAGATTCCTAATCAAAAGAAAGGAGGGAACTATGCCGAAAGAAGCATCCGTTGCTCCAAAGGAAAGAGTCAACATTGTCTATCGCCCGGCTACAGGGGATGTCAAAGAGGATGTGGAGCTTCCTCTCAAGATGCTGGTCATGGGCGACTTTACCGGAAAACCGGATGATCGGGCGCTGGAAAAAAGAGACCCCGTCAATATTGATAAAGACAATTTCAATGAGGTCCTGAAGGCCCACGGTCTCGGTTTGAATATCACGCTGCCCAACCGGCTCTCTGGAAAACCGGATGAGGAGACCACGGTGAAACTGAAGATGAACACGATCAAAGACTTTGATCCCGAGTCGATTGTCAACCAGGTTCCTGAATTGAAACGTCTCCTCGAGCTAAGGGAGGCTCTGAAATCCCTGAGAGGCCCTCTGGCCAATGTGCCCGAGTTCCGCAAGAAGGTCCAGGAACTGGTCAAAGATGAAACCGCTCGAAAACAGCTCCTCAAGGAAATGGGGATCGGAGAATAAGGAGGAAGGCATATGGCTGAAGAAAGAAAAAAGGCAGATGAGTCTGCCGAAACACAGGTCTTGGAACAACCCTCTCTGCTTGAGGATATTATTCAGGCGACCAATCTGAAACCCTCAGACGAAAACTATTCGGTGATGAAAAGAGGCCTTGAAGCCTTTCTCGCGGGTCTTCTCGAGCCCGGCCGTGAAGCCATTAAGGTTTCGAAGGCGGTAGTCGATGACATGATCGTTGAGATCGATAAGAAGATGAGCCGCCAGCTTGATGCGATTCTGCATCAATCGGATTTTCAGAAACTTGAGTCGGCCTGGCGGTCCATGAAATTCCTGATCGATAAGACTGACTTCAGAGAGAATGTGAAGATTGAAATTCTCAATGTGAGCAAAGAGGATCTTCTGGACGATTTTAGTGACTCTCCTGAAATTGTCAAATCTGGCCTTTATAAAACAGTCTATACGGCAGAGTATGGCCAGTTTGGTGGCAAGCCCTATGGAGCCCTGGTCGGCAACTATGAATTCGGAGCAGGCCCTCAGGATATGAGGCTTCTTCAATATATGGCCAGTGTCGCTACCATGGCCCATGCCCCATTTATCACAGCCGCCAGTCCAACATTTTTTGGGATCACCAATTTCACAACACTTCCACACCTTAAAGATATCAAGGCGATCATGGAAGCCCCTCAATATATCAAATGGCAATCTTTCAGGGAAAGCGAAGACGCCCGGTATGTGGGTCTGACCCTTCCGCGCTTCCTGCTTCGCCTGCCCTACGGCCCGGACACCCAGCCGGTGAAAAGTTTCAACTATCAGGAGGATGTCTCGGCCAGCCATGACGAATATCTATGGGGCAACTCCGCCTTTGCGTTTACCTCCAGGCTCACAGACAGTTTTGCGAAATTCCGGTGGTGTGCCAATATTATCGGGCCCAGCTCAGGAGGGGCGGTCGAAGATCTGCCGCTTCATCAGTATGAAGCCATGGGAGAGATTCAGACGAAGATCCCCACAGAAGTGTTGATCTCCGAGAGAAGGGAGTTCGAACTGGCTGAAGAGGGATTCATCGCCCTGACCATGCGAAAGGGAAGTGACAATGCAGCTTTCTTCTCGGCCAACTCAGCCCAGAAGCCAAAGGTCTTTCCAAAGACAAAAGAAGGCCGGGAGGCAGAGACCAACTACAAACTGGGACTTCAATTGCCCTATATGTTTGTCATCAACCGGCTGGCTCACTATTTAAAGGTGATTCAGAGGGAGAATATCGGATCCTGGAAGGAACGGGTGGATCTCGAAAGAGAACTCAATGACTGGATCCGCCAGTATATTGCGGACCAGGAAAGTCCATCGCCCGCCGTGAGAAGCCGAAGGCCTCTGCGCCAGGCTCGGGTCATGGTGGAGGATGTGGAAGGGGATCCCGGCTGGTACAGGGTGAGGCTTGAGGTAAGGCCCCATTTCAAATATATGGGCAGTTTCTTTACTCTATCGTTAGTTGGAAAACTGGATAAAAAATAGATCACGAATCGTTCAAATGATAACGAATTTCACGAATAAAAACATTTCGATTCGGTGTTATTCGTGTCATTCGATATCATTCGAGTAATTCGTGATCATTTCTGTAATTCGATTCTATAAAAAAAGGAGGACAACACTATGCCAATGCCATTTCACATGTCGTTAACAGGGAAAAATCAAGGGAACATTTCTGATGGATGCTGTGACATGCAGGGTCGTGAGAATACCATTCTCTGCCAGGCCCTCAATCACGAAGTCTATATCCCTCGTGATCCCCAGACCGGCCTTCCCACCGGCAAACGGGTCCATAACCCTTTGACCGTGACGAAGGTCTTTGACAAATCATCTCCGAAGTTCTATCAAGCCCTTTCGACCGGGGAAAGGATGAACGATGTCACCCTGAAGTATTACCGGATCAACCCCTCCGGCAGTGAGGAGCATTATTTTACGATCAAATTGGAAGACGCCATCGTCGTCTCTGTAAAACCATGGATACCGAATGCCCTGGACAAGGCCAGGGAGAATTTTACCCATATGGAAGATGTTTCTTTCACCTATTCGAAGATCATCTGGACCTGGGAGGTTGATGGAGTTGAAGCCCAGGATGAATGGAAAGTCCCTAAATAATCTGAGTGGACTCCACTTCAGAAGAGAATGGTGATTTCCTGATATCGTAAGAGAATGTTGTTCGGCTAGTATAGTGTTTCAGTAATCACTTTACAATCCGTTTGTGGTGAGCCCTTCGGCAGACCGTTCGTCCTGAGGCTCTCGAAGGATGAACGGTCTGCTCAGCCTCCGGCTCAGAGAG
>JAGXSW010000042.1 GCA_018333715.1 Syntrophaceae bacterium
GAAGCGATCGGCTAAATTCGATTTCGGCGTCACCTTTATGCCGCAGAAGAAGACCTTTGGCGCCGCCGTGGGAGGAGCCAATCTCATGATCGCCAAAAAGATATCAAAGGATCGGCAGGAGGCGGCCTGGAAATATATTGAGTGGATGACTAATGTGAAGAATACGGCAGAATGGAGTGCGGCTTCGGGTTATGTGGCGGTGAGGAATAGCGCCTATGATGATCCTGTGATGAAAGAGCATGTGAGCAAGAACCCCGAGTACCTGGTGGCAAGGGATCAGTTGAAGTTCGCCAACGGGAAGATGATGGCCAAGAATTTTCAGAAGGTCCGGGAGATACTGAAGAGGCAACTGGATGATTCGGCGGCTGGAAAGATTGTTCCCGCTGAGGCATTGAAGACCGCCCAGAAAGAGATCCAGGCTGTGATCAAATGATTCTTTTGTGAAGGGAAGGGGGGATGGCGCCCCCTTCCCCGTTGTGACCGTGTCTTAATGTCATTCTGAGTTCGGCACAGAATCAATGTGGAGATGGGCAATTCAACATGAGACGGACTTATCGTCTGACAACCTATGGTTATCTTCTTCCCGGCCTTTTTTTCATGGGGATATTCACTTTTATCCCGGTCTTTGTGTCGGCCTATCTTTCCCTGTTCCAATGGAATATCAACAACCCCGAACCCAATTTCACATGGTTTTCAAATTATATTGAGGTTTTCAAGGCTCCTCTTTTTTGGCTGGTTCTGAGAAATAATCTCATCTATGCGTTCACCACCATCCCCCTCAGCATGTCCCTTGCTCTTTTTTTAGCCATTCTGATCAACCAGAAGATGGGATGGATCAGGAGCCTTTACAGGGGAAGTTTGTTCTACCCGACGATGATTCCAATGGTTGCGGCGGCCATGCTATGGGTCTGGATCTTCAATCCGGGCCTTGGAATTTTCAATTACTACCTCGGGTTCCTGGGATTTCCGAAAATCGAATGGCTCTATGATATGCGCTACGCCTTGATCGCCATCATCATCATGAGCATCTGGAAGAACTTCGGTTATTATATGCTTATTTTTCTGGCAGGCCTTCAGGGCATCCCCAGCCATTATTACGAAGCCGCGGCCATTGAAGGAGCTACGGGATGGAAGCAATTCCGTTACATCACCTTTCCCATGCTCGCCCCAGCCACTCTTTTCGTATTCGTCGTGGCCATCATCTCCTCCTTTCAGGTTTTTGATCAGGTATTCGTCATGACCCAGGGCGGCCCCGGCGACCGGACCAATGTGCTGGTCTTTTACATCTACCAGCATGCGTTCCGGTTCTGGGATCTTGGGATGGGATCCACACTGACCACCCTCTTCATTCTTGGACTTCTGGCGGCGATCTGGCTGGTCTTCCGGGTGATCGGGAGGAGGGTCTATTATGAAGTTTAACCGTCATCTCAGAAATAAATCGGGTCTCCATCTTATCCTGATGGTCGTTTCTCTGATTACCGTAGCCCCTTATTTCTGGATTCTATCCACCTCCCTGAAATTTCGTACGGAGGTTTTTACCCAAACGCCGAAATGGATCCCCTGGCCCATCAATATCCAAAATTATCTTGAAATGTTTGAGATGGCCCCCTTCCATCTCTATCTTCTCAATACGATCATTGTGGTGACGGGTATTCTGGGGGTCCAGTTGGTGACCATCACCCTCGCTGCCTATGTCTTTGCGAGAAAGAATTTCTGGGGTAGGGAATTTTTCTTCTTCCTCTTCCTTATCCAGATGATGATACCTATTCATGCCACCTTTTTGCCGAACTTTTTAACGTTAAAGCAATTCGACCTCTTAAACACACGGGTTGCAATGATGCTGCCCTTCTTTGCCTCCGGATACGGGACCTTTCTCCTCCGGCAGGCGTTCCGGCAGATTCCAAGGGCTCTCGAAGATGCGGCGGTGATCGATGGATGCGGCGGGCTCCGATTCTTATGGCACGTCTTGATCCCTCTGGCCAAACCCACCCTGATCGCTTTCTCCATCATCAGCATTGTGAGCCACTGGAATGATTATCTGTGGCCGCTCATTGTCACGGATACGCCCGAAGTGAGAACGCTTACCATCGGACTTGGGATGTTCGTTCAGCAGGAGAGCGGGGCGGATTGGACCCTGTTGATGGCGGCGACCGCTTTTGTCACTGCGCCGATGTTGATCTTATTTTTAGTCTTTCAAAAGAAGTTTGTGGAGAGTTTCATGCTCAGTGGAGTGAAGGGTTGAGGAGGGATCTGTTGACAGAATACCTATCCTGGCCAAGCCAGAACCAAACAGGCTTTTGGTGTTGATAAAATTCGAAATCCGGGGGACTATCCTATAGTGGAGGATAAAGGTTATGGCAAGAGTCGTACTGGAAAACGTCTCGAAGCATTTTGGAACGGTCCAGGCGGTGAGGGATTTCAACCTCACGGTGGAGGACAAGGAGTTTGCCATCCTCGTAGGTCCTTCGGGATGCGGCAAATCGACCGCCCTCCGGATGATTGCGGGGTTGGAAGAGCCCGGGACCGGAACGATCTCCATCGGAGATCGAGTTGTCAACGACCTTCCCCCGAAAGACAGGGACATTGCCATGGTCTTTCAGGAGTATGCCCTTTACCCCCACATGTCGGTCTACAAGAATATGGCCTTTGGCCTTAAGCTGAGAAAGTTTCCGAAGAGTGAGATCGATCAGAGGGTGAGAGAGGCGGCAGAGATTCTGAGCATCCAGGACTTTCTCGACCGAAAACCGAAACAACTTTCCGGAGGACAGCGTCAGCGGGTGGCTGTGGGAAGAGCCATCGTCCGGAAACCTGCTGTCTTTCTCTTCGATGAGCCTCTCTCAAACCTGGATGCCAAGCTACGGGTGCAGATGCGGGCCGAACTCTCAAAACTTCACGACCGTCTTCAGACGACAATGATCTACGTCACGCACGATCAGATCGAGGCGATGACGATGGGGACGAAGATCGTGGTGATGAAGGACGGATGGATTCAACAGGTTGGTCCTCCCCTGGAGGTCTATAATTATCCGGTTAACCTCTTTGTGGCCGGCTTTATCGGCAGTCCGGTGATGAATTTTATTCCCTGCCGTATCCTTTCGAAGGATGGCCGTCTCGTCATCGATGCGGAGAGTTTCCAACTTCCCATTCCGGAGAAGAGGGCCCCCTATTATCAATCATTGATCGGAGCGGAGGCCATTTTCGGAATCCGGCCCAACGATATCTATGACCGGACCTTCGCCCCCGAACAATTCAAGGGAAATTCGATCCGCTCGGTGATCGATGTGATTGAGCCGCTGGGCTCGGAGATCCATCTCAATGTGACCGCAGGGAAGTATAATCTTGTGGCGGCGGTGGATGTTCAGACCCTATACCGGGTCCATCAGGAGATCGATCTCGCTTTGGACCTCGACAGGATGCATATGTTCGCAAAAGATTCTCCGAATCTGCGGATTAAAGCAGAGCGTTAGACTCTCACCCTCCCCCTATCCCCCTCGCGTCAAGGGAGGGGGATTTTAAGCGTTCCCTCTCCCCTTGCGGGAGAGGGTTAGGGTGAGGGGAAAGGATATTATGTTTAAAGGATTTATTTTTGATCTGGATGGTACAGTTTATCTGAGCGACAGGCTAATCCCCGGAGCGGATCAGGTAATTCAGCGACTCCGGGAAACCGGTAGAAAGGTTGTCTTCCTCTCCAACAAGCCGCTTCAGACCCGCGAGGATTATGCGGAGAAACTGACCCGCCTCGGCATTCCGACCCGGCCTGAGGAAGTGATCAATTCCACCTTTGTAATGATCAATTATCTCAAAAAGATTGGACCTCAAGCCAGACTTTTTGTTGTGGGAGAAACTCCTTTTGTTGAGGAATTGAAAAAGGCTGGTTTTGTGATCACGGAAGAACCCAAAGAGATCGAATATGTGGTCGTTGCCTTTGACCGGACATTCGATTACCGGAAACTGAACATTGCCTATCAAGCGATTAAGTTAGGAGCCCATTTTGTCGCCACCAATCCGGACCGCACCTGCCCGGTGGAAGGGGGAGAAATTCCGGACTGCGCGGGAATGATTGCGGCGATCGAAGCGGTGACCGGTAAGAAAGTGGAGGTTATCGTTGGCAAACCTTCTCCCATCATGGTTCAAACTGTTTTGGAAGTGATGGAATTAAGACCGGAGGAATGTATTCTCATCGGAGATCGGATGGAAACCGATATCAAGATGGGGAAAGAAGCCGGGATTGCCACGGGAATTGTTTTGACAGGCGTTACCGATGAGAAGACCCTGAAAGAATACAGACATTCTTCCCTCCAACCCGACTTCGTCTTCCAGAGCATTGCCGACGTCGAGAATTTACTGATAGGGTGATCCTCTCTCGCATTCCTCTCCCTTGGGGGAGAGGGTCGGGGTGAGGGGGAAAATGTTGACAGAAAGCAGATAGCATCCATCAATTCCCGTTTAGCCTTGACTCTGTTTAAGGAAAAACAGTATAATTTTTTCAAAGGAGAGATGCTATGCAAAAAATTGAGATAAACACTCCTGAGCCAGAAAAGGCACTTCCTGTTCTTCGGGATGCCATCGAAAGACAGAAACGGGTTCTTTATCAAAGCCTCACCCAAACTCAGGATCGAATTCAAGAATTAGCCTCTCGTCTTAATGTAAATCCTGATCTTCTTTTGGCAGGGAAAGTGCCTCATCCCGAAAATCAAGACATGGATCTTCTGGAGCTGGAAGGTGAATTGGAGATACTTCGTCATTTACGAGAACAGTTAGAGAGCCTAGAACACCTGAAGATATGTCCTTAAAAGACTACCTGACTACCCTGGAAGCCCTTATAGCAGAAACACCTTTTGTTACATCGGTATCTTTCAGCTATGATGAACGTCCTCCCACTGCCGGCCTGGTAAAAGGAACCATTTTTTTTGATGATAAATCCCATCTTGATTTCAAAGAATTCATCATCACTCAGCCAACACTCCAGATCATCAAATATGCCTATAACTATCGAAAGGAACATCTCCTTATCTTCCGCTATGATAATGCAAATGACCCAGCAGCGAGGAACCTTCCAACGTATCCATCCCATAAACATGTCCCCGGAGACATTCTTGAAGCACAACAACCTTCCTTAAGCCAGGTGCTACAAGAAATTCTCCCAAAAATAAAATTTCCATAAGATCAATTTCTAACCAAAAATATTTGAAATTTTGCTGCTAAGCCTCCTCCCCCTTCGACGGGGGAGGATAGAGGTGGGGATGGACAAAGGGAATTTGGTCCCCCTCCCCTCAATCCCCTCCCGCAAGGGGAGGGGAGATTCTTAGTGGGTCAAAATGTTAGAAGAAAATTCTCAGATTTAATCGTGTTAGAATTTAATGTGATAAGTCTATGGCAATCGAAAGATATTTGGGAGTTCCAGGAAGAAGAGATTTTTAAAAAAAGGCAAAAAGCCTACCTTGACAGTTGGTGATAGAATTACAATTGCCACCCTGTCAAGAATAAGGATTTGATCCAACAGATGCCGTGAAATCTGGCAACAATTTCCTGTAGTCATGATTCCCAAGTCTTGCTCTGTAATCCAATATTTCTAAACGTAGTGGATGAGATGAGTACAGAAGTTTATCCTCCCAAGAGTCACTTAGAATCCAAGTTGCCAATGATTGAATTATAGAGTCTTTGCAGAATGTATGGAGAATCTCGTTGACTTTGAACATTGATCTTGATACTGTTCAGGACAGAAAAAAGAGGCGTAGGAGCAAAGAATAATCGGCAGGTAGTGGCTCCGGATCGCTCGAATCAAAGGGATGATTGAAGAGATCAGGAAGAAGGTAAAAACTGGCGATTACAGGTTGACCTTACACGCTTTTGAGCGATGTGTGGAGCGCGACATTTCGCCAGACGAGCTAAAAGAGGTTATAATATCAGGGGAGATCATAGAAAGTTATCCTGAGGATAAATACGGTCCCAGTTGCTTGATTTGGGGAATGACAGAAAGAGGGAGAATATTACATGTTCAATGCTCCTTAAACCCGATATGGATCATTACGGCATATGATCCAACATTGAACCCTGAAGAATGGGATGCAGACTTTAAAAGGAGGCAATAGACTGTGAAATGTGCGGCATGCCATACTGAGCTCGTCAAGAAGAAGGGAGAAATTGATCTCAGGATCAACGGTAAGCTCTATATTGGAAGGAATATTTCTTATGAAGAATGCCCTTCGTGCGGGGAGAAGGTCTTATCCCCGGAGGTAAGCCAGAACTTATACGAAAAAATTAAACATGGGGAATTCGCTGAAGAAACATTGAGGATACCTATCTTGGAAGGAACCTATGTTTGATAGTTGGACCCCAAAGGATTTTTAGCTGAAAGATTTTAGGAGAGCTAAGTCGGACACTTAGGTTACCCCATCTCCCTATCTCCGTTTCTCCCCATCTTTTAGTTTTAAGAGAGGGCGTCTCTCAATATCTGGATCGGATGGAGTACCCTCAGGCCGGTGAGGTGACGGATCTGCATGCGGCATCCTTCGCAGTCCGTGAGAATGACTTCAGGACTTAAGCGATCAATCGCTTCCTTTAAATCCTTGCCGATTTTCTGAGATATTTCATATTTTTCTTTTTTGAAACCAAAGGTTCCGCCCAGGCCACAGCAATCTGCTTCAATATTGTCAATTTCCAGACCTGGAATGAGCCGGAGGATTTCAAGGGCGGGAAGACCGATCCCAAGAGACCTGAGGTGGCAGGGAGCAAAGTAGGCGACTTTGAGCGGCATTTCTTTGAACAGCGCACGGAGGTCCCCTGATTCTTTTAGATTTCTTAAGAACTCGAAAAGGTCATAGAGATGGTTTGCCACTTTTTCGGCATTCGGTATAGCGAGGAGGCGGCTATACTCATGTTTGATCATGTGGCCGCAACTGGTCGATGAAAAAACAATATCCGAACCTGAACGAACAGTGGAGAGAAGGGATGGGACATTCCACAATCCCATTTTTCTTGCTCCATTGAAATCTCCATTGCCGAGCATGGGAATGCCACAGCATCGCTGGGGAGGCAGGATGACTTCAAAACCGTTTGCCTCAAGAACCTGAACCGTGGCTTTTCCCACATCCACTTCATTCGTGTTGACATAACAACCGTAGAAATAAGCGACTTTTTTCTTACCCGTTGAGTGATGCCCCCCGAACCATTGCCGGAAGGTCGGGGATTGATATCCGGGAAGCTCTCTTCTTCGGTCAATTTTTAGAAGAGCTTCTGCCGCCCATTTTATAACAGGGTTTTTTAAGAGAAGATTGAGGACGGGAGAGAAGAGGGAACCCAGCCGACCAAAAAGGGAGATATGGGTGAGAAGCCAATCGCGAAAAGGCATTCCCTTTTCATCCAGATATTTTGCTTTCGCGATCAGGTTCAGCTCGGAGATATTCACTCCTGCTGAGCAGACCGTATCGCAGAGATGACAGCCGATGCAGAGGTCGATCCACGGATCTGCCGAAGGCCCCTCTGTCTTGCGAAATCGCTCTGCTCCGGGACCGGCCTGTTTGGGGCCTGGAAAAAGAGGAGTGACCCGGGAGACCGGACAGACCGCCATGCAGGCCGCGCAACGGATACAAACATCGGCATTGCTTTTAGGCCGAACCCCCTTTGTCATTGCAATAGCCATAAGTTAAACCAAATCTGGTCTGGCAAAAATCCGAAACAGAGAAGTTAAACCCTAAACTCGAAACTCTAAACTCTAAACAAACTCAAATGTTCAAACCATAAACTCAAAACCTTATAATCTTTTGAGTTTTGGATTTGTTTAGATACTTACACCAGAAAGTCTGAGAATTTATCTCTAACTTTCTATGAGATGTCTCGAATAAATCTCCCCTCCCCACGGCGGGAGGGGATGAAGGGGAGGGGGGACCAATCGGTCTCTGTTTTGTCCACCCCCACCCGCACCCTCCCCC
>JAGXSW010000043.1 GCA_018333715.1 Syntrophaceae bacterium
CTGGATTCCCGTTTTCACGCCTGCGCGCTGAAGCGCTATGGCGCGCAAGCACGGGAATGACAAAAAAAGAAAATTGGGGCATTTATGGACAGACTCTAATTATTAAGGGTTCCTCTAAAAATGTCATTCCGGCCCCGATTTCCATCGGGATAAACTCCAGCTGGAATCCAGAACCTCTTGTTATCATTGGACTCATTTCCGTTCCGGAGTGACAAATTGATAATTATTAGAGGTTCCCTTAAAGATTGAACCTCGTGGGAGGATTTTATGGAGACAGAGAAATTTTTGGAACTGACGAAGGCATTGGATAAAAAGAAGAAGGGAAAGAAGGAAGAGTTTGAAAACCTCAAGAAGTTCTTTGAGCGATTCCATCTTTTAAACCGGGCCTATCTGGATAAAGAAACATTTGAAAAGGCACAGGAATCGGTCTCCTCCATGGCAGAGGCAATGGCCAACACGATCCGTTACCTCGATGAGGAGATCGCCCGGTTGAGAAACAAAGGAAGAAAACAGCCCTTTGAGAATGTGGCTCTCGCCGAAATGCAGAAAACCCAGAAGAGAAATGAGATGCTGATCAATGAGTATCTGGCTGGGGTTGAAATAAAGAGATAAAAAACATTCCCATTTTAGGCGGTTTATCCGTTTTCTGGGTTCCGGACTCCAAATAAATCCGTATCTTCCATCCAGTTCCAGCATTCAATTTTTTTGAATTCGATAGCCCTCTGATACAAATTTTTCCATTCCTGCATGGATGGCAATAGATTTGGCATTATGATTTCCCCTTTTCCATGTGTTCTTTCTTTTCCCCTCTTTGGAAAACCAGGGGTTAGGGAAATTTATAAATCATCGTTAATATGGTATCTTCCTCGACTTCGGGAAGGAAAAGCAGGTTGTATGTCATTTCCTTTTCTCTATTCTTGTCCCAAGTTCCTCAAGAAAAGAGTTCCGGAAGGAGATCCATACCGTCGAGCATCTGAAATCACCAGTGGCCATAAAACATTCGTTGGAGAGGTTTATTCGGCTCAGTCATCCTCTTCTTCTGGCCAACGAAGAACATCCATTGCCCCATGAATGACGGCCAAAACGTCAATTTGGTCCGACTTAATGTGGTAGATGATGCGGTAGGGACCTTCGGTTACTTCACGAATCTGGTCAATATCGTATTCAGGAACTTTGCGGCCTGAAAATGGGAAGTCAGCAATCTGCTGAGATCTTCGGGTAAGCCGATCCAGCATACGCTTGGCATACTCGGGCGAATCCTGAGCAATGTAAGCGTAAAGGGCGTCGAGATGTCTCTCCGCTGTATCTGTCCAGTGAACTATCATTCCGGCAAGCCGTACTTCGCCCGTACCTCTTTCACGTTTTTGGTGCGGCCTGTCTTGCTGTCGGATAACCCGCGCTCAATCGCCTCGCGGACGTATATTTCCCGCATCAGATCATCCCATGTGGAGTTTTGGGGCATTCGATCTATAAGTTTGTGGGCTTCCTCCTTTTCCATCATCGTTGACATAGCATAACCTCCTGTTTTTCGCTTGAAAGAATAGCACGGAATTAAGCAGATATCAATTTCTCTTAAGCCCAACGGCCTAAATCAGTGGCGGCTATCAACTTTCCGCTAAAGTGTTATGCCAGAAATCCTTTTGTCAAATGTCAAGGGCAGACCTCTTTTCCTCATTCTATGCCCGTGCCTTCCCACTTCTGAAAACCACTTCTAATGTTTTCGAGTTGAGGTCGTACCCTATTGCATATATCATGCTGGAATTGACTTTCTTCAAGTTCATTATATTCACTGCAAACGACTGAGATCAGCGACGGCTATCAGCCATTTGTTTGAATAGTCGGGAAGTACTTTTCTTTCACTTTAAAAGTCAATAATCAAGTCTGATCCCCGTTCTTGTTTATCTTACGCTCTGATAGATCCAAGTATTCTATGGTTTAATTATCAGTCAAGGTCCTTTTCGTGTCAAGAAATATGATTCCCATCTGGAACTGAAATCAGGTGGCCCTTAACGATTCGATGATATTCATTCGCGCGGCCCTCACCGCGGGCAACACCCCGCCCACAAAGCCCATGATCAAAGAGAAGGCGATGGCTTTCCAGGCGATATCGAAGGTTAGGGTGAAGTCAAAGGCCAGCTCTGAGAAGGTCTGAAAATTCATCGTGGAGACGGTGAGGAAGCGGAGAAATGAGGCAAAGAAGAGGCCGATCAGACCTCCGATCAACCCGAGGAGCAATGCCTCAAAGAGGAAAGCGCTCAGGATGCTTTTTCTCTGAAACCCGAGGGCGCGCATCGTGCCAATTTCACTCGTACGGGTGGAGACCGCCGCATACATCGTGATCATCGCGCCGATGATCGCTCCCAGGGAGAAGATGATCGTAAGAGAGGCGCCGAGGATCCGGAGAAAAGCGGCCATCATCTCGGATTGTTCCGCATAGTAGCGGTTTTCCCGTTTTGCCTCGAGCGTCAGGCGCGGATCATTTTCAATCCGTTTCTTAACCACATCAAACTGCGAGGGATCGCGCAGTTTAAAGATGACAGAAGAGTAAGCATACCTCCGGAAGGTTTGCATCAGTTGATCCGCATCCCCCCAGACCTCAGAATTGAATCCGGTATTGCCGGCGTCAAAGACTCCCACCACTTTCCATTCCCGCAACCCGAAGCGAAGCGTCTCGCCCAGACCGCTTCCTTCGAAACGTTCTGCCACGCTTCGGCCTGCAATGAGCTCGGATACGCCTAACCTGGGGAGTCGCCCCTCGATCAATCTCACCTGGGGACGCAGGGCAAGGGAACTCTTTCCGATCCCCCGGATCGTGATATAGTTCTCCTGCTTCGTTCCCCGTTTGTGGAGGCTGATGATGACGACGGCCTCTTTTGCGAGAAAGGGTTGGCCGTCTTCACCGATGGCCACTTCAGGCTGGGTTTCTACGATGGAAGCCTGGTATCGGTCAACCCCGCTCTGAACCTCGGTCGCCGAACCCTTTCGGATGACCATCGCATTGTCACTCGATCCTGTCTCCACCAGAGTCTTCTGAAGGCCCTGGGCTAACATCAGCATGGCTGCAAAGACGAAGACCACCAGGGCCATGCCCGATGCGGTCAGAATCGTGGTGAGCCTGCGTGTCCAGAGGTTACGAACACTGTAAGAGAGAGGCACTCCCAATTAACCGATCCTCCTCAATCCATCCGCGATACGAATCCTTATGGAGCGATAGGTTGGAACAATGGCCGCTATAAGTCCAATGATGAGGGAGGCTGCCAGATCCATATAGATTGCCTCCTCAGCCACATTGAAAACCGGAAAGTAGTTGCTCAACATTCTCCCGACCACTCCGGCAACCGGAAAGGTGAGGGCAATCCCGAGAAAGGTTCCGATCAGGGTGATGACCATCGATTCTCCGACGATCATCCCTGCAATCCGCCAGCCCCGGTAGCCCAGGGTTTTGAAGATGGCGTATTCACCGATCCGTTCCCGGTAGGTCATGGACATCGTATTGGCGACGACGGCAATGATGATGATAATGACGACAAAGGAGACGAGCTCAATCGCCATGATGATCGTCTCGGACATGGAGATAAAGGAGAGCTGAAAAGCCTTTTCCGTCTCCGTCAATGTCTCTGCAAGTGAATTTTTAAAGGTTTGATCAATGGCGAGGGCGACTTCTGCGGCGCGGTCAGGACGGGTGATCCCAACCATATAAAAACCGACCTGATCGGCGCGGGGAGAACCTCTCTTTTTCAACATTTCATTAAGATAGTCCCAGTGGAAAAAGAACTGGGTTTCGTCGATGGTCTCATTTCTTCCCCGATAAATGCCCCGCAGGATAAAATCCCAGTTGCCCGGGTAGATCGTTCCCCTGAGGGTGACCGTATCGCCGATCTTCCAGCCGAATCTCTTGGCCAGTTTTCTGCCTGCGACAAAACCCTTCCGGTCGCGGAGAAAAACATTTATCTCTTCGGGGGAGAGGAGAAATTCCGGGTAGAGTTCAAGATAGCTCTTGGCATCCACGGTAAAATTGGCAAAGAAGTTTTTCTCTTCGATATAAACCCCTCCAAACCAGGCGCCCCAGGAGACGGTCTTCACCCCGTCGACCTGCCGGATCTTATCCTTGTAGGAGAGGGGCAGGTGGAAGATCAGGGAGATGGAACTTCGGGTGACCAGACGTGAGGCGGAGGAAGCTTCCACCCCTCCGTACCAGGCATTGATGAAGGTCCGAAGAAGGCCAAAAGCGAGGATGGCAACGGTGATGCCGAGGATGGTTAAGAGAGTTCGGAGTTTGTAACGAAAGGCATTTCTAATGAGGATCTTGAGAATGAACATCGTTCAAGAATCCCTTTTCCAGGCGTCTGATGACTCTCGCCTTTTCAGCGGC
>JAGXSW010000044.1 GCA_018333715.1 Syntrophaceae bacterium
ATCATGCCCCTGGCCAATGAGAGGGATCAGGAGACAGAAGTCCGATGGGGGATAGCGGACTTTGAAAGACACTTTCATCGCAAACCTGAGGCAATGTGGCTTCCCGAGACAGCGGTTAATACCCCCACGCTGAAGGCGCTGATCAAATACGGCATGCGCTATCTTATCCTGAGCCCTTTCCAGGCGCTGAGGGTGAGATCCTTCGGGAGTAAGAGGTGGACGGATGTCTCTCAGGGAAAGATCGATACGACTCGGCCCTATCGCTGTTTCCTCGGGGATCGGTCCGGAAAGAAGATGTCGGATCAGTATATCGACATCTTATTCTATGACGGGGTGATTTCTAAGGAGATCGCCTTCGGAGAACTTCTGAAGGACGGGGATCGCTTCTGTCAGCAGTTGGCCCGGGCTTATCAGCCATCAAAGAAAAGACCTCAGCTCATCCATGTTTCAACCGATGGCGAGACCTATGGCCATCATAAAAAATTCGGTGAGATGGCTTTGGCCTATGCCTTAAGCAAAGGACTCTCCGGCCAGGGGTTTGATGTCCTCAATTACGGGGCCTTCCTGAGAAGGTTTCCTCCTGTTTATGAGGTCGAGATCGATGAAGGGCCCAAGGGAGAGGGGAGCGCATGGAGTTGCAGCCACGGTGTGGGGAGATGGAAAGAGGATTGCGGTTGCAGCACCGGCGGAAAGCCCGGATGGAATCAGAGATGGAGAAAACCATTAAGAGAAGCCCTCAATCTTCTGAGGGATGAGCTCGGCGTCCTGTTCGAGAAAGAAGGAGAGAAGATCTTTCATGATCCCTGGGAGGCGAGAAAGGGTTATATCGATGTGATCACGGACCGGTCTTCCGAAAGCGTCGGGAAATTCTTCGAGCAGTATGGCCGTCAGGGTCTTGATGAGAAAGGAAGGATAAAAGGGATAAAATTGCTGGAGATGGAGCGGCACGCCCTCAGGATGTTTACGAGTTGCGGATGGTTTTTTGCCGACCTGGCAGGTCTGGAAACGATCCTTATCCTCGAGCATGCTGCGAGGGCGGTCCGGTTCGCAGAAGAATTTTCAGATCAGGAAATCGAAAAAAGATTCCTCCAGGCTTTGTCTCCAGGCCAAAGCAACCGTCCTGAAATGGGAGACGGCCTCCAGATCTACCAGCGGTTTGTGAAGCCGAAGCAGGTCGCCCTTGAACAGGTGGTGAACCACTATGCCATCTCCTCTCTTTTTGACGGCGGGGCGAAGGAGAGGAGAATCTTCTCCTTTCGGGTGGAGACAATAGACCGGGAGCGAATAGAGAGAGATGACCGATTACTTGTCCTGGGAAAAGTGAAGGTGGCTTCTGATGTTATTCCAGAATCGAAGGGATTCCTTTTCGGGTTGATTTCTTCTAAGGGGGACTTTTTCCAAAATTGGGTTTTGGAAGATAGAGGAACGCTCGATTTCAATACCTTAAGGCAAAGAGGAATGGATGCTTTTGAGCAGGGGAAGGAGGAGTTAAAGGAGACCCTTACCTCACTCCTCGGGCATCAGATATTTACGATTCGGGATATTTTAAAAGAAGAGAGGGAGGAAATCTTTCGAAAGGTCATACAGAAAGAGATTGGGGAACCCTTCCGGAGTTATGCGGAAATTTTTGACAGGACAAGGCCGGCCATTGAGATTTTAGCGGGAGAGGGAATGGAGATTCCCTATGAGATACGGGCCGCCGCGGAGATAACACTGAGCCATCGGTTGCTCCAGGAGGTCAAAGAACTGAGGAGGGATTTCAGATCGGCCGTCGCAAAAGGGGTGATCGATCGAATCGTTGAAGAGTCAAAAAGATACGGGTGTCGATTGAGAAAAGAGGAATCCCTATCTGTTTTGAACGGGGTATTAAGAGAGAAAATGGAATCCCTCGGGAGGACAAAATATTCCGATCTTCCGGCTCAGGAAGGGTTGATTCGGGAGACAATCACCCTCCTCGATTTGGCGAAGAAGTGGGATTTTGATCTCGATAAATGGGAAGCCCAGGATTTGATGGACGGGATATTGGATGAGTGTGTGAAGTCCCTTGAAGAGTCTTGGTGGGGGAATGGCGTTCAGAAACCCTTTCCTCCCCTCCTGATCACCCTTGCCGGGAAACTTGATTTCAATATCGAAAAAATTTCAAAAGCCACCGGCTTTCAAAAATAACACTCTCCCCATCTCTTCTATCCTCCTTTACCACATTAATTTCAAAATAAAGGTCGTTGGTTTGAGGGCTAAGGCTATGATGCCAGTTTTGTTAAAGGGTTAGGTCATTGGTCAATATTTCACCTTGCCCCTTCACTTTGCCTAAACCGGCTTCCTAACCATCGCCTTAACCTAAATCATTTTTAAAATTGATAGATTTATTTCTCAGAGGGAAAGGTCATCTGGCCTCCATAGTAGCCCAGAAGGATAACGATGGGAGTGACGAGGAGCATTAAAATAAGGTAGGTGTAGTAGGAAATTTCTACCTCTCCGATCAAAAAGAGGATGAAGATGACTTCAATGACGAGGAGGAGGATCGAAAGCTGAATCTTCCTCTTTATGAAACGCGTTAATTTTAACTTGTAATTGATCCACCAAGTCAGGAGCCCTGTGGCTATGGCAAAGGGAGTTGAGATCGCTCCGAGGATTAGAAGGTGGGTACTGGTCGTTCTCAGGGAGGGATGTAAAAATTTGAAGAATAGAAGATAAAAGAGAGAGGAAGCCATCAAAAAAGCAATGGGGAAGTGGACCATCATGGGATGAGGATGCCGCCTCGCCATTGGGAATTTCTGGAGAAGCGTCTGAAGAAATCCCGGCAGGTGTTTTAACTCTTCAGGCGCTCCTTTTTTCAGAGTTCCGATTTGTTGATAGCGCTCAAAGACCTCCGGCCCGTGGGGAGCGGCAGAGATATCTCCGCTCAGATCCTTTCCGGGGAGATGCCTGTTCATATGAATCCCCTTCGACCAGAGAGGACTCTGTGAGACATCATAGATTTTTCCTTCAAAAGCGATATAAACCGGCTTTCCTTCTTTTCCGTTAAAAGATAACAATTCTTCGTGGGTAAACTCTTTCATTTTTTTCCTCTTACCCCATCCCCACCCTAACCCTCCCCTTGAAGAGGAGGGAAATCACTATGCCGCTCCCCCTTCAAGGGAGAGGTCATGCCGCCGGCTCGGAGAGAGGGGGATGGGTATCTGTGGGATTAATACTAACCAAACATATTTGAAATTTTCCCCATTTAATTTCCTCCCCCTTCGATGGGGGAGGATGAAGGTGGGGGTGGACAAAACCAATTTGGTCCCCC
>JAGXSW010000045.1 GCA_018333715.1 Syntrophaceae bacterium
GACATCGTTAACTCAAAAAATGGTCACGACATCGTTAACTCAGGGTTTTGAGGCTATGTAGCGATACCGTGGCCGGTATCTTTAGCTCGCAGTTGATGTTGATATTTGTGTTCTTCGACCTCTATCGTACCCAGTTCTCAAAGAACGATAGTAAACGATGTCCTGAACGTAAAATCAGTAAACGATGTCTTGAACGTTGTCAGTTATGAATTATGAATTTTAAATTTTTTTAAACTCATAACTCAAAACTCTTCACTCTTAACTTTTAATTCAACGATATTCCCAGTGCCCCGGGACCCAGACCCAGCCCCTTCCCCTCGGCTCCCAGCGTCCTGGAACCCAGGCGGCGTGAGGCTTCGGACGTTTATGCCAGTGACCTGGAACCCAGACCCATTCTCCTCTCCGATGTTCCCAGTATCCAGGCCGCCAGACAGCGTCAGGATGGGAAGGGGGGCCATAAACCTCCACCCTGGGTTCGGGTGGCCTGACATGAATGGCACGGGGCGGACAACCCCAAAAAAGGATAGCCATCCCGCAGATGACAACCAACAAAAAGAGGACGATTAACCTCCTGCTCATGGGAATCCCTCCTTATATGTTTTATATTTATATGATATTAGACTCCAATGCAAGAAAAATATTCATTTTGCAACTCTAGCGCCTTCATTTATTGAGGGCGGAGTCCGTCCCGACTAAATCGGGACGCTACGAAAAATAATAACTTCGCAACCAATAATTACCCTTAACCGAGTGGATACAAAATTTCCTTGATTTTTTCCAGGATTTCAAATAATTAAGACTAAGGAGGAAGTTCATGTCAATAGATCTCGAATGTCCCATCTGTGATGCCGATATCCCTATGGATGGGGGTGAGAGGACAGGCGACCTCGTTCTCTGTTCCTTCTGCAAAGTGACTTTTAAACTGGTCAAGAAGAAAGACAAATGGGTCCTCCTTGAGGACTATGAGGTGTAGATCCATCCCTGTGGAATGGAAATTCCAAATACCAATTTCCAAAATCCAAATAAGATCCAATTACCAATTCCCAATCTTGATGGTCTCGTAAAAAGTCGTCACACCGGTGAAAACCGGTGTCCAGTATTTTCATAAGTGCCTGAGATTACCCCGCCCAAAGCGCGGCTGGAGTTCACCCCGTACTTGATACGGGGCCGGAATGACGATTATTAGGATTTTTCGACTTTTTACGAGATCATCAATCTTATCAAAAAACATTTTGCTCAATTGGATATTATTGGGAGATTGGAGATTGCCTGTCTGCGGTAGGCAGGAAATTTGGTTATTGAAATGAAATGTTTATACGCTTCTGACCTCCACGGTGAGATCTATCTCTACCGGGAACTTTTGGAACTGGCCCAATCCTCATCCGTAGAGATCATCGCCTTAGGGGGTGACCTCCTTCCCTCCATCCCTCCGACGAAACGCTACGAGGACATGATTCCAAATCAGAAGAGCTTCATCGACCAGTTCCTCCTGCCTTTCTTTAAAAGAACAATGGAAACAACCGGTGTTAAACACCTCTTTCTCATTCCCGGAAATTGGGATATTGGTTATCCTTACCTCTTTAAAGAACCGGTAGAGGGGTTGATCGATCTCGACCGGAAAATCTACCGGCTCCGAAATGGGTACGAAATCGTCGGCTATCCTTTTGTTCCCCCCACTCCTTTTCGGCCCAAGGATTATGAGAAGATGGATGATCCTGATTCGCCCTGGCCTCCGCAGAAGAATCCATCTTACATCAGAACCTCTTACCAGAGCGATGGGCTGGCCGCCATCGACCCCTATCTCTACCTAAGGAGTCGGGAAACGATTCAAGAGGATTTGGACCGACTTCCAAAACCCCTCTTCCCGAAAAGAGCGATCTTTATGACGCATTCCCCTCCTTTTGGGACACGCTTGGATTTGATTCAGGGAGGAAAATCAGCAGGAAGCCGCCCGCTTAAAGCCTTCATTGAATCGCAGCAACCCTTTTTGACCCTCCACGGCCATATCCACGAGGCGCCACAGCTTTCAGGTTCCTATTTTGAATGGATTGGAAAAACGCTCTCCATCAATCCGGGGCAGTTTATTTCAAAAAAACTCCATGCCGCAACCTTTGAGATGGAGAGGGCAAAAAAGACGCTCAAACACACGTATCTCACTGATATTTCAAATGATTTTAGTTTATAAAGCCTTTTAAAAAAAACCTTTGACTTTTAGGAATGAGTGTGCCATAATGGTTTTGTAGGTTGTAAGAAGTATCTGTTTTGGATCAAGGAAAGGTCGCAAAAGTGCTTCTGAAAACTTTTGTGGCTTTTTTTTTAGGGACCAAAGGCTATTACAACTTACTTTAGTCTAAAGTGGAAAGGAGGTGAGTTGTAGTGGCCAAAGGTAAAGTAAAATGGTTCAACGAGAAGAAGGGCTTCGGGTTCATTTCCAGAGACGATGGAAATGATGTCTTCGTTCACTTCTCCGCCATTAAGAGGGATGGATTCAAATCCCTTTACGAAGGCGATGAGGTAGAGTTCGAGGTTTCCCAGGGTCCGAAAGGACTGCAGGCAACAAATGTTGTTGTGGTAAGCTAAAACAAAAATTCCTTAAACACCGAAAGAGGCTCCGCGTATATTTACCGGAGCCTTTTTCACAATCTCCATTGCTCCCCATTCTTCCTCCTGCTTTCAATTCCTCAAGTTTTACTGCCTCCGTGCCCTTCAACTTGACTTCCCTTTGAACCTGTCCTATACTTGCTTTATTGTAAGATAACAAATTGTCGCGGGGAGTTGGGATGGACCTGGCTGAGAGGGTGACCGGACAGTCACCGACCCGCTGAACCTGACCTGGATAATACCAGCGGAGGGATCGACAGATGACCTAAAAATGATGCCGACCCTCCAGGGCCGGTTTTTTTATTTCTAACAAGGTGCTGAAAAACGCCAGTCTGCGGCGTTTCCCTCATCCTTCGTCGTTGCGGCGTACCTCCAAGTACGCCTCACTCCTCGGGATTTCGGGAGCCTTGCATCCTGGCATTTTTGAGCACCTTGGGAAGAATGCCTTTTTCAACAACTGTTAAAGGAGAGAGAATCATGGTCTTTCAAACCGAGCGTCTCATACAGGTTCTTTCAAAAGTTCGGGAACAAAAACCCGTTGTCCACACCATCACCAACTGGGTCACTGCCAATGAAGTCGCTGCTTCACTCCATGCTATCGGCGCCCGACCCATCATGGCTATTGCTCCTGAAGAGGTAGGGGAGATCACCTCCAGGGCAGATGCATTGGTGCTCAATTTAGGGACGCCCTCTCCAGCTCGCATTGAAGCCATGCTTCTGGCCGGCCTTCAGGCAAACAAAGACGGCCATCCCGTCCTTTTTGATCCGGTCGGTGTAAGCGCATCTAAATTCCGGATCGAATCCTCAAGGAAAATTCTATCCGAGCTTCGGGTTACGGTCATCAGAGGAAATCGGTCTGAAATCGGAACGCTCGCAGGAAGGGAGGGCTGTTTATCTGGAGTGGATGCGGTTGCTGGGCCCGAGGATCTGCATCAAGCCTCTGAACACCTATCCAAAAAGACAGGGGCGGTTGTGGTCGCCAGCGGTCCTCAGGATCTCATCGTCTTTTCCGGAAAGAAGGTGATCGTGGAGAATGGCCACCCAATGATGGGTCTGGTCACGGGCGCGGGGTGCATGCTCACCGCAGTCGTCGGAGCTTTCAATGCCGTTGAGAGCGACCCTATGGTTGCCACAGTGAGTGCAGTGGCCTTCTTCGGTCTGGCTGGAGAGCAGGCCGCTCTCCAAACAAATGGGCCGGGGACATTTAAGTCCGCTCTTCTCGACGCCCTCTTCTCATTAACACCCGACCAGATGAGAAAGGGAATTAAAGTAAATTTTACATAACGGTTTCGTCACCCACAAACCATAAAAATTGGGAAGTATTATCCTACCATTAGATGCCCCTGCCTGCCGGTAGGCAGGGGGGAGGATTGAGGTGGGGGTGAACAGGGTGTCTTCCCCCTCACCCCCGCCCTCTCCCGCCAAGGGAGAGGGAGATAATAAGGTTATTTTCTAAGCAAATCTTAAGCAAAAGGAGGAAAGATATGGATACACGAAAAATTGCCAGGGCTCTGATCCTCGTTGCCATAGGCGTCGCCATCTCACCCTTCACCAGCATTCCGATTGGCATTGCAAAAATAAATCCGGCCCAGCATTTCGTCAATGTCATAGCCGCCATCCTTCTCGGTCCGTGGTGGGCGACCGGCATCGCCCTCATCATTGGCATCCTTCGCAATGCCCTGGGCACAGGCACATTGCTTGCCTTTCCTGGAGGAATGATCGGCGCTTTCCTCGCAGGCATTGCCTATCGTTATAGCCGGAACATCTATGTCGGATCCCTTGGAGAAATCATAGGCACAGGACTTCTCGGAGCCGTTGTCAGCGCCCTGATCGTTGCCCCTGTCCTGATGGGAAAGACCATGGCTCTTGGAGCCCTGATCATTGCTTTCTCCGGAAGCACGATCGTTGGGGCGATCATCGGCATCTTCGGCCTGAAGCTTCTCGAACGGGCCGGTCTCGCCAGATTAAAACCGGAGAGAGGTCGACCATCAAATGATCCTCCGCTTTGAAGGAGTCTCCTACTCTTACCCCGGCGTAGATACCCCGGCTCTCGATGGCCTTGACCTGACCGTTCATCCGGGAGAGAGCGCGCTCGTTGCGGGTTCGAGTGGAAGCGGCAAGTCAACCTTTTGCCGCGCCTGTATCGGACTGGTCCCCCATTTTCATCATGGGAAGTTTGCCGGGAGGGTCCTTGTGGACGGGCGCGATACACGCCGGCACCCTGTCTGTGAACTGTTTCGTCACGCCGGATTGGTCTTTCAAAATCCCGATGCCCAGCTTTTCAATCAGACCGTTGAGGCCGAATTGACTTATGGTCTGGAGAGCCTCGGAATGGCGCCATCTGAAATCGAAAAAAGATTGGCCTGGGCGGGCAACCTGACAGAACTGGATTCCCTTATGGAACGGCCTCCCCATACGCTCTCCGGAGGCGAAAAACAGAGGGTTGCATTGGGAGCGATCTTAACCCTTCGGCCTCGCCTCCTTCTTCTTGATGAGCCCTTCACACATCTCGACCCGGAAGGAACAGAGGCGCTACGGAGGATTCTCCGGACGCTGAAGTCAGAGGGAATCACCCTCATCATTGTTGAACACAAGCTCCATTCGATCATCGACGATGTGGATCGACTCATCGTTTTCCATCAGGGAAAGATCGTCGCAGAGGGCTCTCCCCGTCAGGTTCTCGCCGGAGAGATTTCAGCCTATGGCCTCAACCTTCCCCCCCTGTCGCAACTCTTCCGGGCTTTCGGGTTGAATAGAACAGTGTTCAATGTGGACGAAGCGATCGAGGAGCTTAAAACTCAGGATCTCCTGAGATCATTCTCCACTCGTCTCTCTGATCAAATGACAAAGCCCTCCAATAGATTTACAGCGGTTCCTCATCCAATCGTTGAGGCAGAGGATCTCTCGTTCAACTATGAGGGTCATTCCGTGCTTCGGGGGGTTCGCCTCAAACTTCATAAAGGGGAGTGCGTTGCCCTCCTGGGCCGCAACGGAGCTGGAAAGACCACCCTGATCAAACACCTCAATGGTTTGCTCAAACCTCACCGGGGTTTTATGAGGATCCTTGGCCGGGATACTCGGAAAACGCCCGTCTCCGAACTTTCCCGCCATGTCGGTTTCGTATGGCAGAATCCAAACGATCAACTCTTTCGGCCGACCGTGCGAGAAGAGGTCTTAACAGGCGCCAAAATCTTTCACCCCTATGATCCGGTCTGGTGTGACGAACTGTTCAACCGTTTCGGCCTTCTTCCCCTCCTTGACCGTTCCCCTTTTTCGCTGAGTGAGGGGCAGAAGAAACGGGTCTCTTTCGCCGCCGCATTAGCGGCCAAACCCGATCTGATCGTTCTTGATGAACCGACTGCCGGACAGGACGAACTCTTCCGCAGTGAATTAACCGGCTTCCTCGCCAGGCTTCGGCAGGAAGCACGAACCATTGCGCTGGTGACCCATGATCTCGAATTTGCCGCCGAGCATGCGAACCGCTGGCTGGTCCTATCAGAGGGGCAGATGATTGCAGATGGCCCGCCTGATGAGGTGATGGCTGATTCAACGGTCATGGCAAAGGCGGGGCTCCGGCCCACCCAGCGTTTTCAACTGACCCAGGCCATCAAACACCTCGGGGAGGAAAATTGAAACAATCAACCTTCGATCCCCGTTCCAAACTCATCTTCGCAATCGTGGCTACGGTTTTATTGATGACCTTCAGCCATTGGATCGCTCTGGCTTTATCGCTGGGAATATTGATCATCATCGTTCTCTTTCTTCACCTCGTTCGTCCCTGGCTCAAATTCTTAGAAAACCTGGGGTTTGCATGTCTCACCTTCTTCATCATCGCCTGGCTGGCTTTTGATCTCATCACCGGCATCGTATCCGGCCTCCGATTGCTCACCATTGGAACGGCCTTCTTCCTCTTCTTCCAGACCACCCCACCCAATAGGCTTTCCAATGGACTGCTCAAGATGGGCCTTCCCTACCCCTTCGCCTTTGTGCTCAGCGCATCCATGCAATTTGTCCCTGTTCTGATCCGCCGTGCGAGAAACATCCGTGATGCTCAGCGCGCGCGGGGCATTCCCATCGAAGGCGCCCTGGGAACGCTCCTCCATCTGCCTGCCCTCGCAGGCCCTCTGTTGATTCAAGCCTTCAAATTTGCGGATGAACTCGCAGAAGCCATGGAGGCCCGCGGTTTCGGAATATCCGGCCGCAGTTTCCGCTACGAGTTACGATTCAGATGGATCGATTGGGTGGCTGTCGCAATAAGCTTCACTGCCCTAACCATTGTTCTCTCAATTCAATTCTTTTAAATACAACTTTCCCTTTTGCCTTGACACATCTCATCTTCCACACTATACTTTCATCCGTCTCAAAGCCTCGCCATCGTTCAACCCAAAAAACCATTATCCACAGGAGAACTATTATGCCAAGACGTGACGACATTAAGAAAGTGATGATCATCGGTTCGGGGCCTATCATCATAGGCCAAGCTTGTGAATTTGACTATTCCGGGACCCAGGCCTGCAAAGCTCTTCGTGAGCTTGGATATACAATCGTCCTGGTCAATTCAAATCCGGCGACGATCATGACCGATCCGGGGATGGCGGATGTCACTTATATTGAACCGCTCAATCTTCAGAGGATGAAGGAAATCATCGAAAAGGAACGACCGGACGCCCTCCTTCCCAACCTCGGCGGCCAGACAGGACTCAATCTTTCCTCAGAATTGTCACGGACCGGCATTCTTAACCAATATGGCGTAAAGATTATTGGCGTGGATATCGATGCTATTCAACGCGGAGAGGACCGGTTAATCTTTAAGGAAACGATGAAAGGACTCGGCATCGATACGCCAAGAAGCCAAATTGCTGTCAGTGTGGAAGAAGCAGAAACAATTGCTGCTGATCTCGGCTACCCGGTCGTCATCCGCCCTGCCTACACGATGGGAGGGACAGGCGGGGGATTGGTCTATAATATAGAGGAATTGCGAACAATCGCCAGCCGCGGAATCTCAGCGAGCCTGGTCGGCCAGATTTTGGTAGAAGAATCGGTCCTCGGATGGGAGGAATTGGAACTGGAGGTGGTTCGCGATTCCAAAAACCAGATGATCACGGTCTGCTTTATCGAAAATGTCGATGCCATGGGCGTTCATACGGGAGATTCCTATTGTACGGCTCCGATGCTCACCATCTCTGCTGAATTACAAAAGCGCCTTCAGAAATATTCCTACGACATTGTGGAGGCCATTCAGGTGATCGGTGGCACCAACATTCAGTTTGCTCACGATCCGGAGACCGGGCGGGTGGTAGTGATTGAAATCAATCCCAGGACTTCCCGATCCTCTGCCCTTGCATCCAAGGCCACGGGTTTTCCCATCGCCTTGATTTCGGCAAAGCTGGCTGCCGGCATGACGCTGGACGAAATTCCTTACTGGAGGGAAGGAACGCTGGAAAAATATACCCCGTCAGGAGAGTATGTGGTGGTTAAGTTTCCCCGGTGGGCTTTTGAAAAGTTTAAAAATGCCGAGGACAAACTTGGCACCCAGATGCGCGCCGTCGGCGAGGTGATGAGCATTGGTAAAACTTACAAAGAGGCATTCCAAAAAGCTATCCGATCCCTTGAAATCGGTCGCTACGGACTTGGCTTTGCCAAGGATTTTCATCAAAGACCCCTCAGCGAGCTGATGGACCTTCTGACCCAACCCTCCAGTGAACGCCAGTTCATCATGTATGAAGCCCTCCGTAAAGGCGCAGGAGTAGAGGAACTCTTTAGAAAAACCTACATCAAACCCTGGTTCATCGAGCAGATGAGAGAACTAGTGGAATTAGAGGAGAAGATACTCCAGTATAAAGGCAAAACCTTGCCCGACGATTTATTGTTGAGAGCTAAGAAAGATGGTTTTTCTGACCGTTCCCTTTCTCAACTCCTCTCCATCTCTGAGAAAAAAATCAGAGAAAGGCGTGTCTCGTTGGGAGTCGTTCAAGGATGGGAACCTGTGCCGGTCAGCGGTGTGGAAAACGCCTCTTACTACTTCTCTACTTACAACGGACCGGATCAGGTGAAGGTCAGCCATAGGCCAAAGATCATGATCCTGGGCGGAGGCCCAAACCGTATTGGGCAGGGAATTGAATTTGATTATTGCTGTGTTCATGCTGCTTTTGCCCTGCGCGATGAGGGATATGAGACCATTATGGTCAACTGTAATCCCGAGACGGTTTCGACGGATTACGACACTTCCGACAAACTCTATTTTGAACCTCTTACGGTTGAAGATGTCTTAAGCATCTACGAAAAAGAAAAAACCGAAGGGGTTATCGTTCAGTTTGGAGGTCAGACTCCGCTCAATATTGCCAATGAACTGGCGCAATCTGGAGTCAAGATTATTGGGACATCACCGGAGGCAATTGATCTGGCAGAGGACCGGGACCGCTTCCGCAAGATGATGGCTAAACTCAATATCCCAATGCCTGAATCCGGTATGGCCGGCAACCTTGATGAAGCTCTCATTGTTGCGGAAAGAATCGGTTATCCCTTGATGGTCAGACCCTCCTATGTCCTTGGCGGGCGTGGCATGGAAGTGGTCCTCGACGAGGAAATGCTCACACAATATGTATCTGCGGCTGTGGGGGTGACGCCGGAACGGCCAATCCTGATTGACAAATTTTTAGAAAACGCCATTGAGACCGAGGCGGATGCCATCTCCGATGGAAGCGATGCTTTTGTGCCAGCGGTGATGGAACATATTGAACTGGCCGGCATCCATTCGGGGGATTCTGCCTGTGTCATCCCGCCGATCAGCATCCCTCCAAAGCATCTCGATACTATTTACGAATACACTAAAAAGATCGCCATAGAGCTCAACGTGGTCGGTTTGATGAATATCCAGTATGCCATTGTCAACGATCGAGTTTATGTCCTGGAAGCGAACCCCCGTGCCTCCCGTACCGTCCCCATCGTTTCGAAGGTCTGTAACATTCCGATGGCACGTCTGGCCACTCAGATGATGGTCGGTAAAAAATTGAGTTCCCTCAACCTCAAACCGAAATTCATCAGACACTTTGGCGTCAAAGAATCGGTCTTCCCCTTCAATATGTTCCCGGAGGTGGATCCTATTCTGGGGCCTGAGATGCGCTCTACCGGAGAAGTGTTGGGAATGGCCGGGTCATTCGGTCTTGCCTTTTTTAAAGCTGAGGAGGCGGCCCAGCAACTTCTTCCCTCCGAAGGGACGGTTCTCATTACAGTTTCGACTAAGGATAGGCCGGCGGTTCTTGAAGTCGCCCAGGAATTTTACAGGCTCGGTTTTAAAATAAAAGCGACCAATGGGACTCACCGATTTCTGGCGGAACACGGCATTGAGTCCGAAAGAATTCTCAAGATGCACGAGGGGCGTCCCAATATTGCCGATGCGATTAAAAACAAAGAGATTCACCTCGTCATCAATACGCCCAGCGATAGGCTCAGCAAGGAGGACGACTCCTATATACGCAAGACAGCGATCAAACACAAAATACCTTATATCACCACCCTGGCGGCAGCCATCGCGGCAGCCAAAGGCATTGCCGCATCCCTACAGGGAAAGGGCGGCGTCCGCTCCCTACAGAGTTATCATGGAGATATTCATTAGTCTCTTAGGAATAAAATTGTGGGGAAGGTGGTAATAAAGTACATCAGGTTACCAGGAAATCAGGGAGCAGGATACCGGGTTATCAGGAGATCAGGAAAAAAGAAGACCAGAATCTCTGATCCTGATGCCCTGATGTTCTGATTTCCACTACCTGATATTCTGATACCCTGATAACCGTAACCATTCGATATTCAAATCTCGAATTTTTTCAACTCTCCCGCCAGGCCGGAATTTGATTCCGGCTACCCCGGTTTAGGAAGGTATCCCGCTTCTCTCAACCACTGCTCGGTCAGCTTCATTCCCTCTTCCAAAGAAAAACGAGGTTGATAGCCCAACTCACGTTTTGCCTTCTCAATGCTGAACCGCGCTTGGCGAGTCAGATAGCGGACGGCTTCGCGTGTGATTTTCGGCGGCTTGCCGGTGATCTTTGAGGCTATCTCCATGCTTAGCGCGATGCCCCTTGCAAGCCCTTCAGGCACGGACCTGATGTTAGGATTTCCGGCCATCTGTGCATAGTATCCGAAGAATTCCTTCCACACCACGACATTCCCGTCGCTGATCAAATAACCCTGCCCCACGGATGGATCGCGTTTTGTTGCCGCCAGTGTTGCATCAATGAGATTATCGATATAAACATAGTTGCAGAGTCCTCTCCCTCCGTTGATGAGGATCATCTGGCCTGAGTTGATCAGCTTGATGGGGCGAAGGGTCCACGGGTTGGAATGCGGGCCATACACATTGGCAGGCTGAATCACGACAACGGGAAGCCTTCCCTCCTGATGAGCCGCCCACACGGCCTTCTCCGCGGCAATCTTTGTGTCGCAATAGAGGTTCCCGCACGGTTGGTAGGGTGTGGTTTCATCCGTTCGGTCTGGCGGATTCATTCCATACACGGCCACACTGCTAAAGTGGATGAATTTTTTGACTCCGGCCTCGCCCGAAACCTTGAGGATGTTCTCCGTGCCCTTAACATTGGTTCGAAAGAATTCATTCCGGTTTCCGGTCTCCCGGACCAGAGCAGCACAATGAAATACAAGATCGCATCCGCTTACTACATCACGCAACGAATCCAAATCAAGCAGATCTGCCTGCACAATCTCCAGTGGAAGTTTTCGCAGTCGCTCCGCTTTCTTCACATTTCGAACCATGGCGCGGACGCGCACTCCCTCTTCAGTGGCAAGCCGTTCTGCCAAACGGCCTCCGATGAAACCAGAACCACCCGTCACCAGCGCCATGAGCCCCCGAATCTCCATTCGTTCCTCCCGACTTAATCCTAACAAAACATATTTGAAGTTTTCCCCATTTAATCTCCTCCCCCTGAAGAGGAGGGTAATTGCAATGTTCCTCCCCTTTCAAGGGGGAGGTGAGGAGGGGGATGGGGTATCTGCCGGAATCCCGCCTTAGCGGGATTAAACTTACTATGATGTAAAATAAATCGTATCCTTAAAATCCCTGCTTTCGCAGGGACGATGTCTGGATTCCTGTTTTCACGCCTGCGCAATGAGGCGCTACGGCGCGTAAGCACGGGAATGACGGCCCTCGTAATTATTATAAAGAAGTGTTAGCTTCACAGGAAAAGTTTCAGCATGACCTGAATATATGAAAAACAAAGTTTGATGTCAATCTGGTATAAAAAATAAGGGACATTAGATCACCACATTAATTATAGGGCAAGAAGGGAAAAACCCCAGGTTTTGCGACTGGGATTTTATTAATCCCCTGGCAACTTCACCTACAAAGAGCGAGGATAGGCATTCAATACGATCTGAAGATTTTCGATTGAAATCGAGCGATCAAAATCAGCGAGGCGCGATAGCCCATCCGCTGGAATAACTCGCTGATTTTATAATTGTGGTGCGATTCCAATAATAATCAAAGGAACCGAGGGGACACCACGGCCCTGTCTCACAACATTGTAGAACTCACCCTCATAATAGGGTACGCCTGAACTCATGTGTGATTGGAGTGATTTCATTGGTAGGATTTCAACACCGACGTCAATATGGTCGCCGACATAGAAGGCAAGATGCTTCACAAAGAGGTCATATGCTACGAATGAATATTTACCGAATTGGACTTCAACGGCTACGCGGCCTTTGACAAAATCAGTCTGGTTGTAGCTGAAAATGGGTACTTCACCTGCCGCCTTGATTTCTTTCTTTTGTGCCTCCGGTGTCATAGTAAGAGTCTTTCGGATCAGTTTCTCACTCTTAGTAACCCAATAACTGACACGGCTTTCCTCCCAGCTCTTTGCGCGTAGTAACCTTTTAAACTCAGCATTCATACCGACAGGGCTATAAAGTATTTTGCCTTTCATCGTCTTCTCTTTGGAAACTTTGGTCTTAAACTTCTCCGCATCCACATTGTTAATGACAGACTGTATTTCTCGCCATAGATTAGGCTTGTGAACAAGAAGGTATTCGAGGCCATTCAGATGGGAGTAGGTTTCTACAATTTTCATTTTTTGCGGTATCTAACTTTCCTTTCTTTAATCAACAAAAGTTGCCTCGAAATTTTGTGATTTGCCCAGGGGGCTACAGTTAGGCTATTACCCGCTTCAATTGGATCATATACAGGCTTGTCCATTGGTCGTGTTCTTAATGTTCCAGTAAGTTCCTGTTGTATTCTATCCTTGGCCAATTTAATGTACTTGGGAACAACTTCTGCACCCATCCCACGGCGATTGTGACGAATAGCTGCAATAATTGAAGTGCCAGTACCAAGAAACGGATCTAAAACCCAATCCCCTTGATTTGTCATTGCAAGAACAAGACGCTCTATAAGTTCCACTGGAAATTGACAGGGATGTTCGGTCTTTTCAACATGGTTACTCTTTACATTAGGGATAACCCAAAAATCCCCTGGGTTCTTGCCGAGAGGATTGCAAGAATATTTCCCGGCATTTGGTCCTTTAAAATATTTTTTGCCAGGATACTTCTGGGGTACTCTTACTGAGTCGAGATTAAATGTATACTCATCAGATTTTGTGAACCATATAATCGTTTCGTATCGTCCGGAAAATCTACGGCTACAATGTAAGCCGTGTTCAAAGTGCCAGATAATCCGATTTCTCATTTTAAGACCTAAATTCCTAAAGATCGGATAGAGCACTGTGTCGAGAGGAACGATGGCGCCATTGTCCACATAATTTCCAACCTGCCAACAGATGCTACC
>JAGXSW010000046.1 GCA_018333715.1 Syntrophaceae bacterium
TTTCTTCTGCTTCTCCAGGAGCTTCCGCTTGCGGGAAATATCCCCGCCATAACACTTTGCTGTCACATCCTTACGAAAGGGAGAGATCGTCGTACGGGAGATGATCTCTCCGCCGATCGCCCCTTGAATCGCTATCTTAAACATCTGTCGGGGAATCTCTTCCTTCAATCTTTCACAGGCCCTGAGGGCTCGGGGACGGGCCTGATCGCGATGGGCAATTTGCGACAGGGCATCCACTTTCTCGCCGTTGACCAGAATGTCCACCAGGACGAGGGTGCTTTCTCTGTAATCAATGACCTCGTAATCAAAAGACCCGTATCCCTGAGTGATGGATTTGAAACGATCGTAAAAATCATAAATCACCTCAGCCAGGGGCATCTCATAAGTCAACTCCACGCGGCCCGGGCCCAGGTAACCAAGCTTTGAGTTTTCCCCTCGCTTCTCCATGCAGAGTTTCATCACGGAGCCGAGATATCTCTCCGGAAAAAGCAGCATGGCGCGAATATAGGGCTCTTCTCCTTTTTCAATGGAAAGAGGATTTGGGTAGTGAGCAGGATTATCGACGAAGATGATGCTTCCATCCTTCAATGTAAACCGATAGCGGACACTCGGAACGGACAGAATGACGGAAAGATCATATTCGCGCTCCACCCTTTCCTGAACGATCTCAAGGTGAAGTAGACCGAGGAATCCGCACCGGAAACCCTGCCCCAGGGCGATGGATGAATCTTTCTGATAGACGAAGGCCGCATCATTCAACAAATATTTTTCAAGGGCAACGGCTAAATCTTCATAGTCTTCCGGAGCGATGGGATAGATCGAAGAGAAAACCACGGGTTTGAATTCCTTAAAACCGGGGAGGGGCTTGTCACAAGGCTGTTCATCGAGTGTGATCGTGTCGCCGATGTGCACATCCGATACGGTCTTGACGCCAGCGAAGATGTAACCCACCTCTCCTGCGGAGATTCGGTCACGTTTTTCTCTGGAGAGCAGAAATCGCCCCACCTCCTCGACCTTATAAGCCGCCTGATTGGACATCAAACGGATAAAATCTCCAGGCTTCACGGTTCCATCAAAGACCCGGCAGTGGATGACCGTTCCACGAAAAGGATCATACTGGGCATCGAAAATCAGGGCAGCGAGCGGTCCTTCGGGATTCCCTTTCGGAGGAGGGATTCTCTTCACAATGGCCTCCAGGATCTCTTCGATCCCTATTCCTTCTTTGGCCGAAGATTTTAGATAGCTGAAGGGGTCAAGTCCCAGCTCCGAGTCGATCTGCTCGATCACCCGGTCCACATCTGCCGTGGGAAGATCGATCTTATTGATGACCGGGATGATTTCCAGATTATTTTCCATGGCCAGATAGAGATTGGCAATCGTCTGAGCCTGCACGCCCTGAGCCGCATCAATCAGAAGAAGCACGCCTTCGCAAGAGGCCAAGGAGCGGGAAACCTCATAAGAAAAATCGACATGACCCGGCGTGTCGATCAGATTCAGGACATACTCCTCTCCGTCTTCGGCATGATAGGGAAGGGCGATGGCCTGGCTCTTGATGGTGATCCCGCGCTCACGCTCGATATCCATATTGTCCAGGATCTGATTTTTAAAGTTTCGTTCATCAACCATGCCGGTATATTGAATGAGCCGGTCTGCAAGGGTTGATTTCCCATGGTCAATGTGCGCGATGATGCTGAAATTTCGTATGTTTTTCATGGATTACATGGAAAATAACCCCCTCACCCCGCCCTCTCCCCCAAGTTTGGGGGAGAGGGAAAGGGTGAGGGGTATTTAAGGAATAGAGGAACCTCTCAGAGAAGTTAAATGCTACTATAACCTATTTTAAACGATTTTTCTTCCAGTCATTGGGAGGAGTGAAGCGGTTGCGAGGCGAAGCCGAAGCAAACCCGGAGATTCCTCTCTTCGCTCGGAACATCCTCAGCAATCCGGCAATCTAACAGTTCCTATAGAAGTTGGAAATAGATTTGGCCAAGAAAGGAAGGTGAAAATACTTTATTATGATCGTTTGCCCCCACATTGAGAGATTTAATAAGTGAATATTTTCAACAATATCCCTACCATATTTTCTAAAATAGGGGAGTGTCCCTCATTTACTTTTCGAAGGCGGAGGCAAAGGGTCTATTGGTAAAGGCGCTTTTCTCTTTCTCCCTTTTTTCCCGCCTTCCCTCTTCTTTCTTTCTCCCTTCTTCTGAAGCCACACCGGGCCGGGGCTGGCTCTGCTTCATGGAAAGGGAGATTCGTCTCCTTCCGGAGTCCACATCGAGCACGGTGACCAATACCTTTTGATGAAGCTTCACGACCTCCACAGGGTTTTTGACGAAACGGTTGGAAAGTTCGCTGATATGGACCAGCCCGTCCTGATGGACGCCGATGTCGACGAAGACGCCGAATGCGGTGATGTTCGTCACAATCCCAGGAAGTTTCATCCCGGGCTTAAGGTCCTCTATCTTTTCAACCCCCTCTGAAAATCTGAAAGCTTCGAACTGCTCACGGGGATCGCGGCCGGGTTTTGAGAGTTCCAGAAGAATATCATTCAACGTCGGAAGGCCCACCTTGTCCGAGACGTATTGTCCGAGGTCGATTTTCTTCCGGAGCTCCTCATTGCTCATCAGGTTCAGCACCGAGTCGCCCAGGTCCTTTGCCATGGCATGGACGATGGGATAGCTCTCCGGATGGACGGCGCTTCGGTCCAGCGGATTCTCTCCATCCCTGATTCGCAAAAAACCCGCAGCCTGCTCAAAGGCTTTGGATCCCAGGCGGGACACCTTCTTCAATTCTTCCCTTGAACGGAATGGACCATGCTCATTTCGGTACTCCACAATCCCCTTTGCCAACTGGGGTCCCAAACCCGAAACATAGGTGAGGAGCTGTTTGCTGGATGTATTGACTTCCACACCCACATGGTTAACACAGCTCGCCACCACATCATCGAGACTGCGCTTCAGGTCTCCCTGGTCCACATCATGCTGGTACTGGCCAACCCCGATCGATTTCGGGTCGATCTTAACCAGTTCCGCCAGAGGATCCATCAGTCTCCGGCCGATGGATACAGCTCCCCGGATGGTTACATCCTGATCAGGGAACTCCTCCCGCGCCGCATCGGATGCTGAATAAACCGATGCGCCGCTCTCGCTGACCATCACCACCTGAATATTTTTGGGAAGATCGAGGCCCCGAATAAAAGTTTCCGTCTCCCGTCCCCCTGTCCCGTTCCCAACAGCAATGGCCTCTACACTAAATCGCCCGCACATCTCAAGAATCTTTGGGCCGGCGCCGGCAGCGCCCTTTTCGGACTGGAGGGGATAAATCGTCTCAGCATGGAGCAGCTTTCCTTGCCGGTCAAGGCAGACCACCTTGCATCCGGTCCGGAAACCGGGATCGATGGCAAGAACATTCCTCTGACCCAGGGGCGGAGCCAGAAGAAGTTGGCGGAGGTTCTCGACAAATACCCGTATCGCCTCCACGTCGGCCCGCTTCTTTGCAGCCATTCGGATCTCGGTTTCCATCGAAGAAGAAAGAAGTCTCTTGTAGCCGTCATGTACGGCCATCCTGACCTGCCCGGAAGCAGGTCCTCCGCCCTTAATAAAAAGACCATCGAGGAGGCTGAGGGCTTCTTCTTCCGGAGGCAAGACCCGGAGCGTGAGAAAACCCTCTTTTTCTCCTCGCCTCATGGCAAGAATCCTGTGGGAAGGGGCTGCGTTCACAGGTTCTTCCCAGTCAAAGTAATCCTTGTACTTGATTCCTTCGGCCTCCTTGTCCGGGATGACCTTTGACTTAAAAACAGCCTTCGAGGAATAGAGATCACGCATCCTGGCCCGGGCTGTTTCATCTTCATTCACCCATTCAGCGATGATATCACGGGCTCCTGCGAGTGCTTCTTCTGCGGAGTTCACCCCTTTCTCAGGATCGACGAAAGAGGCGGCTTCAGCAACCGGATCCATATCCTCCTGGACAAAGAGACGCTGGGCCAGGGGCTCCAGCCCTTTTTCCCTGGCGATCGTTGCCCGGGTCCGCCGTTTGGGGCGGTAAGGAAGATAGAGATCCTCCAGGACAGCCATCGTCTCCGCCCGGAGAATCTTTTCTCTTAATTCATCCGTGAGTTGCCCCCGTTCCTCTAACGATTTGAGGATGGTCTCGCACCGTTTGTCCAGTTCCTCAAGTTGGTTGAGTCGGTCGCGAACCGCTGTTATGGCAACCTCGTCCAGAGAACCCGTGGTTTCCTTCCGGTAACGGGCGATAAAGGGAACCGTGGCGCCTTCTTTTAAGAGTTCGGCCGTGGCCTGGACCTGTCCGGCCTTTAGACCCAGCTCTTGTGAAATCTTTTGAAAATGGGGCTGATTCATAACGGGATTAATATAAACCATATCGAGGAGGATTGAAAGAATGGATTAAAAAAAATTAGGGATGTAAACCCCGTTAGAAATTCCAGTCGTTACGACTCGAAACCGAGCGGGGCCTTCGCCGCGCCGAAGTGGCTCCGGCCACGCAGGCGGGGTATTATTTCTAACGGGATAAAAAGGGCGAGGGTTCTGTTCTTAATTATGGAAGAAGAGCCTTAATAACAGCGATGATGATTCCCCGGAAAAAACTGATGAAAGGGTTGAGCAGGCCGAGGAAGAGGAGACCGACGATGATGAAGAATCCATAGGGCTCGATGCGAGCGAGGAAATAACGGATCTCTGCCGGCGCGAAACCCATGAGAATTTTTGAACCATCCAGTGGGGGAACGGGAATGAGATTGAGGGCTGCAAGGGTGATATTGATATGGACAAGCGTGTAAACGATAACAGCGGATGTCCCGAACGGAGGCAACCCCAGAAGTCTGTGAACAAGCAATGCTCCGAAAGCTACCAGGATATTGGCAAGGATTCCGGCTGATGATACAAAGATGAGCCCTTTTCGCCGGTTCGGGATCTTATTGAGATTGACCGGAACGGGTTTTGCCCATCCAAAACCTGCGATAAAGAGCATGAGCGTCCCGATGGGGTCGAGATGCTTGAGCGGATTGAGACTCAATCTGCCCATCCATTTTGCTGTCGGGTCCCCCATCCGATAAGCCACCCACCCATGGGCCACTTCATGGATCACCACGGAATAGAGGAGCGGTATGATGAGAAGCAAAAAAGCGATTGGATCGCTCATCAACAATTTCAAAAGTCCCATTTATTCCCTTTCTTTCTCACTCTGCCACAACGAAATGAGACAGCATTCTGCTTAAGCGTTTCATGAGACCCTGTGCCGATAGCTGAGGCAAAAACCGTCATCCATCGTCACACTTAGAATCACCGTGTCAAAGTCAGGGTGTTTCTGGATCATATCGAGATAATCCTTCATGGAATGGGCGTGCCGGATGGCGTTATGGACCGCAAGGATGCCTCCAGGAACGAGTTTCTTCGGGAAGAGTTTGTTAAAGTAGTCCATCTGCCCCTCTTTGTCAGCATCGAGGAAGACGAAATCAAAGGGTCCTTCGAGTTTTGTCACTTCTACATGGGCGTCTCCCCTGATGGAGGTAATCCGTTGGGATAACCCTGCCTCATTCACATGCTTGCGCGCCAGGTTGTATCGTTCCTTGTCAATTTCGATGGTGGTTAGTTTGCCGCCTGTCTCCTCAAGGCCGAGCCCGATCCAGATTGCCGAAAATCCATGTGAAGTGCCCACTTCCAGGACATTCCTTGAGCGGGTTGCCTTAATGATGAAATAAAGAAGCTCGCCGTCCTTTTGTGGCACGCTCCAAAACCGGGATCCTTTGGAGTCCATCTCGTCGAGCAATCGCCGGATATGAGGAGCCTCACGTTTGATCCGCTTCGAACCGCCTTCTGTGGCGTTGGCAATCTGGGATGGGAGATGGATTGCCACAGTGAAGAGGCTCAGGGCCTCCCCCGTAGTTTTGAGAAACTCTCGACGACCGAATGACTGACCGGCTTTCATGAGATCTCCTCTAATGATGTTGCCTCTTCCTAACCTGGCATAGCCAGAAACAAAGAAGTTTTGGGGGTATCAAAAATCCGAAATCCCTGCCTAACGGCAGGCAGGCAAATAACGACACCCGAAAGGAAATCGGGGAACCAGGATGCAGAGCATCAGACCATCAGGTTGCCAGGGAGATTCAAAGGAAAAAGAATGACTTCACCTGATGTCCTTATCTCCTGATACCCACAACCTGATGCCCTGATCTTCTGGTGACCCTGAGAGCGTGATTCAAATTTAAATTCGCTTGGTCGATAAAATTTTTGTTGCCATTTCGCGCACAATTTCATTCATAATGAATTAATAACTCAAACACTTTGACACTTCAACCCTTATCCCCCCTCAATCTTAAACTTAACCTATCACGCCCGGACCAATCTCATTGATGTCCAATACCGTCGAAGACTCAACCGGAGAATAGAGGAGGCCGTTGCTATAAGGATTCTCTGGATAGAATAAATTTTAACGGAATCGTAAAAAGTCGTCATTCCCGTGCTTGCGCGCCGTAGCGCTTCAGCGCGCAGGCAGGCGCCGAGGGGAGGGGAGATTTTTTAGGGGGCCAAAATGTTAGAGATAAATTCTCAGATTTTACTGTGTAAGTATCTAACTACATGAAAATATCCCGATAAGAACGGGACTTGCGCAGAAGGAATGACAGATAATAGGCTTTTCAGACTTTTTACGATACCATCAATATTGATAGTCTCGTACAAAGTCGTCTCACCGGTGAAAACCGGTGTCCAGTGTTTTTATAAGTGCTTGAGATTACTGGATTCCGGCTTTCGCCGGAATGACGATCGTTAGGATTTTTCGACTTTTTACGA
>JAGXSW010000047.1 GCA_018333715.1 Syntrophaceae bacterium
TTCTTCTTTTTTATATGGCAAATTCCGCACTTCTGGCTTCTTCTGCTCGATTATAGAAAAGATTATGAGAATGCGGGACTCCCCTGCCTGACCCAGGTCTGGGGTTTGAACCAGGTTGAGAGAATATCATTCGTATGGATTTTTGCGACTGCGGTTGCCGGCCTTCTGATCCCTCTGTTTGGAATCGGAAACTCACGGGCCATTTTGGGAGGTTTGATGATTCTGGGAACCTGGTTGATATGGAAAGCCTCAAAAATCCTCCTCCGCCCGCGGCAGGAATCTCCTTTTCGCTCGACTTTCAGGACAGTGAATATTTATATTTTGGCTGTGATGGTTCTTTTCAGCCTGGATCATCTGTTGTATTAAACTAATGCCCCATGCCCGGAGGGCGCCCTTGAACCATGAAAATTTTTCCCTGGGCAGGTCAGGAGACCTGCCCCTACCCGGGTAGGTTCGGGTCTCCTGACCCGAACCATGTAAGAGGGTTATTTTCTACATAATGGCAAAAATTAATTTTGTAGCGCAAGCGTTCAGGATTGCTTCATTATGCAGGACTGAAGCCCTGCCCTACGCAAGTGACTTATTACCGTTAGGTGCAATCAGAGATTTCAGGACTTTTCAAGGAAATCTCACCGTTTTCCTTGACAGGGTGATATTCCATCGACTATAGATAATTCATTAAACTGGATCAGATCGTCGCTCTCCTTTGAACCGGCAACCCTATGAGAAAGGGATTTTTTATTTCGATCGGCATCATCCTTGTCCTTGTCATCGCCATTGTAGCCTATCACCGGTTTCAATATGAGACGAAAACGGCCTTCTTCCACCTCTTCCCGATCTTTAGATGGAAATCCATGGATCAGCCTATCCTCTTCAATCATCTCATCCATAAAGAAAAATTAAATTTGAATTGCACCTTCTGCCATCGTTATGCGGAAAGGCGCCGTTCCGCGGGCATTCCTAATATTGACCTTTGCAGGGCCTGCCATGCCACCGATGCCATGAGCAAGAAGCCGGAAGCGCTTAAAGTCGTAAAATACGTGCGGGCGGAAGAAGAGATTCCATGGAAGAAGATGTATGGGCTCCCGAAGTTCGTCGTCTTTCCCCACTGGATTCATGTTCAAAACGGCATCGATTGCTCGGTCTGTCATGGTCTCACGGGGAAAAAAGAGAGACCGGTTAAAATGGTCGATAGAAACTACATGGCCGGGTGTATGGATTGTCATAAGAAAAGAGGGGCAAGCAATGATTGTTATGCGTGCCACTCCAGCTGAAGAAAGGACGATAAGGTTATGGGGTGATAGGGCGGGGGGGTGATTGGGTGAAGTGAAATTTTTCCGCATCTCCCTATCCCCTTATCTCCCCATCTCCCCACTTGGCGTTCAAAGAGAATCAGGGCTGGGATAAGAAAGAACAATGAAAATTGGTCGAAGAGATTTACTGAAGATGATCGGCGCGGCCACATTAGGGATGGCCCTTCCTGATGAGCTCCTCCATGCCCTTCCAAAAGAAGGGGAATGGATACCCTACGAGGAGTACTGGTCAACAGGCATCTGCCTTCAATGCCCGAGCGGCTGCGGTCTCCGGATTCGATCGGTCAATCGCTGGCCGGTCAAACTCGAAGGGATAAGAGACTATCCCGTCAATAAAGGCCGGCTCTGTCCAAAAGGTCAGGCCGGCCTTCAGGCGCTTTACGATCCGGATCGAATCCGGCATCCCCTGAGAAGAAAAGCAAAACGAGGAGAGGGGCAATGGGAGAAGATCTCCTGGGACGAGGCTATTCCCCTGGTCACTCAAAGATTGAAAAAACTCCGCGAGGCAGGGCGACCCCATCAGCTTCTTGTCCTGGGGGGCCGGTATCGCGGGCATATGCTCGATTTGATGAATAGATTCATGGAGGCCTATGGTTCTCCCAATCACCTTGGAAATCCTTACAGAGGATCTGAAGGGATTCTGAAGGGACACTTCTTCACAATGGGTGAAAGGGATTTTCTCTCCATCCACTGGGAAGAGACAAACTATGTCCTTTCCTTTGGGGCAGGCCTTCTGGAGGCATCGCGACCGTCCATGATCAACCTTCGGGGATATGGATCTCTGAGAAGAGGGAGGCCAGGGATACGGGGCAAGCTGGTTCAGGTCGAACCCCGGTTCTCTGTCACCGCCTCAAAGGCCGATCAGTGGATACCCATTGAGCCGGGAACCGATGGCGCCCTCGCACTCGGCATGGCTCACTGGATCATCAAGGAGAAGAGATATGATCAGGATTTCATCTCCCGTTATACCTTCGGTTTTGAAGACTGGAAGGATTCGAGCGGAAAGAGCCGCACCGGTTTTAAAACCCTCGTCCTGAAAGAATATTCTCCGAGACAGGTCTCCCAGGTCACAGGAATCCCGGAAGAAACGATCATTCGGATCGCCGGAGAATTCTCCTCCCACCGCCCTTCGGTTGCCGTTTCGGGAAGAGGAGTGGGAATGCAGACAAACGGCGCCTATTCCCAGATGGCGATCGACAGTCTTAACGCGCTGGTGGGATCGTTCGATCGTCGCGGTGGACTTCTCCTTCAGAGGCGGCCTCCTTTCCAGATTTGGCCTCCAGTTCAAAGAGATGCCATTTCAGAAAGAGGGTTTTCTCAAACCCGGATCGATGGAGCCGGTCAATTACCTTTCCCCTTTGCCGGCGAGGTTCCCTCCCGGCTTCCTGAGGAGATCGGAAGAGGAGAACCCTATCCGATCGATACCCTTTTCCTCTACTATACCAACCCTCTCTTCAGTATTCCCGAATCGGAGAAATTCCGCACCGCCTTAGAGAAAATCCCTTTCATCGTCAGCTTCTCGCCCTTTATGGATGAAACCACGAGGCTTGCCGATCTTATCCTTCCGGATGGAACCTATCTCGAGCGCTGGCAGGACGACCATCCTGAACCAGGACCGGGCTTCTCGATGGTTGGAATGAGAAGTCCTGTCCTGGACAAGCCGCTTCACGATGTCCGCAATACAGGAGATGTTTTGATCGAGATTGCGAAAGGGCTGGGCGGAAGCGTGGAGAGGTCTTTTCCATGGAAGGACATGAAGGAAGCCTTGAGAGAGACCATCAAAGGGGTTTTTAAATCAAAACGCGGTTCGATTCGCACAAAGGATTTTGATGAGTTCTGGAAGGCCATGGTCGATGCCGGAGGATGGTGGGAGGATTCTTATCCCTTCGGCGAGTGGAAGAAGAAATTTAATACCCCTTCGGGGAGGTTTGAATTCTATTCTCAAACCATGGAGCGAGGCCTGAGTGAATTTTTCAGGAAAGGCTTGAAGGATTTGAATTCAATTTTAGAGGAGTTGAAGATAGAGGCAAAAGGGGACAAAGCTTTTCTTCCCCATTTTGAGAAACCGCGCCTTATTGGAGAGGAGAAAGATTTTCCTTTTCATCTCATTCACTATAAATTGATGACCACAGCAGAAGGAAGGGGAGCCAACCAGCCTTTTCTTCAGGAGATCTTTGGACCTCATCTGAAGGAGAAATGGGATTCCTGGGTGGAGATTAATCCGGTAACAGCCCGAACCATGGGAATTAAAGACGGAGATGCTGTCTGGGTCGAATCGAAGATCGGGAAGGTGAAGACAAAGGCGAGACTCTTCCCCGGGACTCATCCGAAGCGCATCCATATTCCTTATGGTCAGGGCCATCGGGCCTATGGACGGTGGGCGGAAGGAAGGGGGATTAACCCGAACGATCTTCTCGGGAGGGAGTATGACTATCTGGGCGGATTCCTTTCACACTTCTCCACAAGGGTGAAGGTGTATAAAGCATAGTGAAGCAGATAGGGTGATAGGGGGATAAGGAGATGGGGAGAATGCAAAAGAGTAGTTCTCCCTATTTCCCCACCACCCCAACTCCCCAAGAAAGGGGGTTCATTTGTACCGCTGGGGCATGGTGATCGATCTTGACAGATGCACAGGCTGTCAGGCCTGTGTGGTGGCCTGCCGTCAGGAGAATAATGTCTCCTTTGCAGGAGAGAAGGAGGCCAGGCTTGGCAGAGCAAAATTCTGGATGAATCTCATCTCGGAGGCGAAAGGAACCTACCCCGATGTGGAGATGCGCTTCCTTCCCATTCCCTGCATGCAGTGTGATCATCCTCCCTGCACGATCGTTTGCCCTGTCGCAGCCACGTATAAAAATCCTGAAGGGATTGTGGCCCAGGTCTATCCCCGATGCATCGGCGTCCGCATGTGTATTTCAAACTGCCCTTACACGGTCCGTTATTTCAACTGGCAAGCGCCCTCCTGGCCGGACGATTATAAGAGGGGCCGAAACCCCGATGTTTATAAAAGGAGAAAAGGAATCACGGAGAAATGCAATTTTTGTATCCAGAGGATTCGGAAAGCAAAGGAAAACGCAAAGAGGGAGAAGCGAACGATCCGGGATGGCGAGGTCATCCCTGCTTGTGCGGAGACCTGCCCATCCGAAGCCATCTATTTCGGAGACCTCAACGAACCGAAGAGCCGGGTCTACAGGCTCTCAAAGAGCCGTCGCGCCTTTCGCCTGTTAGAGTATCTCGGCACGGAGCCCAAGGTCTACTACCTCAAGGAAGGGGAATGGGATGATGGATAGTGAAGCCATTGCCCGAAAATACAACAGAATACTTGCCCCGATGACCCGAACGGGATGGAAGTTCTGGGCCGCCGTGATTCCCCTTTCCGTCATCTTCCTCTGGTCGGTTCTGGCCTTTGGCTGGCAATACCATTGGGGTCTTGGCGAGACGGGAATGGGCCATCCCGTATCATGGGCTCTTTATCTCGTCAATTTTGTCTTCTTCATCGGAATAAGCCATGCGGGCGCTTTGGTCTCCGCAGTTCTGAGGATTACCCATGCCGGATGGGGAACCCCTTTTGGCCGGGCCGCTGAAGCGGTCACCGTTTTTGCCCTGGCCGCAGGCCCCACGAACATTCTTTTCGACCTGGGACGGTCCGTTCGATTCTACTGGGTGGCGCTTCATGCGCAGTTCAAGTCGCCTCTGCTCTGGGACTTTACCTGCATCATGACCTACTTCACTGTCAGCGTGATCTTCCTCTATGTTCTCATGGTGCCCGATATCGGGCTCCTCCGGGACCGGTTTCCCGGCAGGCGCTGGCTTTACCGCCCGCTCTCCTTGGGCTGGACCGGAACAGAAAAGCAATGGTCGATCCTGGGAAAGATCATCGGCATCCTCTGCGTTGCCGTCATCCCCATTGCGGTGAGCGTCCACACGGTGGTCTCCTGGGTCTTCGGGATGCAGACCCAGCCCATGTGGCATAGCACCATCTTCGCTCCCTACTTTGTCGTGGGAGCCATCTATTCGGGAATTGCAGCGATCATTGTTGTGACCCTTGCCCTCAGGAAAGTCTACCATCTGGAAGATTACCTGAAACCCTACCACTTCAACAATATGGGGTTGCTCCTGCTGACCTTCACGCTCCTCTGGGCTTATTTCACATTCGCTGAGCACCTGACCGTGGGCTACGCAGGGGGGTCGGCGGATCTGGCCGTTCTGTGGAGCAAGCTGACGGGCAAGTATGCCTTGCTCTTCTGGATCATGGTGGCCCTCTGTTTTGTGATTCCTTTTCCCATATTGATTTTCAAGCGGACCCTCCCGGGACTTCTGGTCTCCTCCATCTGCATCATCATCGGAATGTGGATCGAACGATACACCATCATCATCCCCTCTTTCATTGAACCCCGTCTTCCGTATGTGCGCGGTGATTATATGCCCTCGTGGGTCGAGTGGTCCATGACTGCCGGCCTTGGGGCGGGATTCATCCTCGCCTTTGTTCTTTTTTCCAAGTTCTTCCCAGTCATCTCGATCTGGGAAACGGAGAAAGAGGAAAAGGAGAAGGAAGGTCACGCTAAAGGAGAATGATATGAAAAGATGGCTATGGGTGATCACGACGGGATATCTTCTTCTCTTTTCTTTCAGCTTCGTCTCCGGCCAGCCCCCCAAACCTCCCTCTAAGACCCCTGAACTCCTGGGGCTCGGGAAAAAACTTTATGACCAGAATTGCGCAAGCTGTCATGGACCCAAAGGGGATGGGAAAACTCCTTTGGGCAGCGCCCTCATACCTCCTCCCAGGGATTTTAACATTCCCCTGGATCAATGGCCTCATTCAAAAGGAGACCTCAAAAAGGTTTTCGATGCCATCTCAAAGGGAATTCCCAAAACGGCTATGGTTAAATGGGATCAACTCTCTGAACGGGAACGCTGGGGGATGACCTATTATGTAATGGAATTTGCCAAACCCAAAACCCCCAAGAAAAAATAGAGCATGGCGGTTCTTTTCATAAATACGATGCCATTTAGATTCTTACACATTAAAGTCTGAGAATTTATCTCTAACATTTTGGCCCCCCAAAAAATCTCCCCTCCCCTGGCGGGAGGGGAT
>JAGXSW010000048.1 GCA_018333715.1 Syntrophaceae bacterium
TGAGCGATTCTTTCATAAGATTTTGGTATAACGTAGGGGCGGCCCTCTGTGGCCGCCCAATCTGGAAGCCCACAAAAGGGGCTCCCCTAAAAAGACCTTAACCTGAAAAAAGTATCACCTATTCGGTGATTCGTAGAGCAAGGCTTCAGCCTTGCCTGCCTGCCGCAGGCAGGCATCAGAAGCAACCCTAAAGGGTTGCGCTACGATTAAATTTATGAAAATCGCTCAATTTAGGTTATATATACAATAAAGGGGGAATTTTAAGAGTTACAAAAATCTCCCCTAACCCCTCTTTTCCAAAGAGGGGAAATATACCGAATTTCACTTTGGAAAAGGGGGAAGCAAACAAAATATACACAACATATTGAAAACAGATGCTTTTAAGCATTTTTGCTTGAAAACTTTTGACAATACCCTTATGATCCCAAGGAGGAGGGGAATTCAACTTGACCGTTTGAGAGCAAAGTGACCTTTTTGGCGGAGGGGATACCAGCGATACAAAAGATTATCTTCTCCAATTAAGTTGTATGCATTCGTAAAAAGTCCCGTATTTGTCATCCTGAACGGAGTGAAGGATCTGTAACTTATTGATTTGGTGAGATTCTTCGTCCCGCCATGCGGGACTCAGAATGACATGTTCCCATTATTTGGACTTTTTACGAGATCATTAAGTTAGGAGTTCGGAGCATTTAGGTTTGAAACTCCGAACTCCGAACTCCGAACTATTTACTTTTGCAGTTCCGGGACGATCTTCTCAAAGTAGTCCAGAACCTGAGGGTTGCTCAGGGCATCCCGGTTCAGAACCGGTCTTCCGTGGATGATGTTGGTCACCGCGCTCTCCACCTTCTTCATATTCATCGTATAGGGCGCCTCCGGCATCTCCATGATGATGGCCGGAACATGCCGCGGAGAAGCTTGTTCTCGCAGGGTCTTTTTAATCCTATCCGTCAATTCTTTTGTCAAACTGCCTCCTGGAGCAAGTTTCACAAAGAGGATGATGCGCTGTTCACCCTCCCAATTCTGTCCGATGGCGAGACTGTCAGCAACCCCTTCAATTTTCTCCACCACATTATAAATTTCAGCGGTTCCAATCCGGACTCCCGATGGTTTCAGGACTGCGTCGGAACGGCCATAGAAGGTGATGCCACCGGTGTCCTTGTGCATGATGACATAATCGCCATGACGCCATATATTAGGATAGTGCTCAAAGTAAGCGCTCCGATACTTTTCTCCATTGGGATCGTTCCAGAAATAAAGCGGCATGGGAGGAGCCGGGGTTTCGCATACCAGTTCTCCTTCCTTGTCCCAGGCAGGTTTCCCATTCTCATCGTAAGCCTTTACTTTCATGCCCAGGGCCGGGCCCTGTAGCTCCCCGGCATAGACAGGTTGGATGGGACTGCCAATGGCAAAACAGCCGTTGATATCCGTGCCTCCGGAGATGGAATTGAAATGGAGATCCTGCTTGACCTCCCGATAGACCCACTCGAAGCCCTCCGCTGAAAGAACAGAGCCGGTTTGAGAAATCTCCCTGAGAGAAGAAAGATCATATTTCTTCCCGGGTTGAATCCCCTCGCTTCGGAGATAATTAATATAGCTTGCACTGAGGCCAAAAATGGTGATCTTTTCGTCCTGTGTCATCTTCCACATGGCCTCAGCATCGGGATAGTTCGGGTTGCCGTCAAACAACACAACCGTTGCCCCGACGCCCAGCGCGCTGATCAGCCAGTTCCACATCATCCAGCTACAGGTGGTGATGTAAAAGATCTTGTCCTCCCGCTTCACATCCGTATGGATGATGAGCTCTTTCATGTGGTTGAGGAGAATACCCCCCGCGCTCTGCACCATGCACTTCGGCTTGCCGGTCGTTCCGGAGGAAAACATGATGAATACGGGATGGTCGGCGGGTAATTGTTCAAACTGGAGAACAGGCTCCTCTCCCCTGGCCAAAAAATCTTCAAAACGGACAGCATTGGGAATACTTTTTAGATCGGACTTGTCCCCCACATAGGAAGCGATGACCACTTTCTTCAATGAAGGAATGGCTCTGGCAACCTCTGCCGCATTCCCGAGGGTGCTGAAGGGTTTTCCCTTGTAAAAATAGCCGTCCACCGAAAATAAAACCTTGGGTTCGATCTGACCCAGCCGATCGAGCGCCGCCTGAGCCCCGATGTCCGTGGCGCAAGAAGACCAGACCGCACCGACACTGGTTGCCGCCAACATGGCCATGGCCGTCTCCATTAAGTTTGGCATGTAACCCGCCACCCTGTCTCCCGGCTGAATCCCTAATTCACGCAAAGAGGCAGCCAGGCGTGCAACCGTTGAGTAAAGCTCTGCATAGGTCATCCTGGCGGATTTCTGTGTTTCTCCCTTGAAGATGAAAGCCAATCGGTCATCTCGATACCGCAGAAGATTCTCCGCAAAATTGAGCTTCGCCCCCACAAACCACTTCGCCCCGGGAAACTTTTTCAAATCATCTACCACTTGATCGTATTTTTTTGAGGCTTTGATCTCTGTAAAATCCCAAACGGCAGCCCAGAAATCCGGAATCGAATCCACGGACCACTGGAATAAGTCATCAAAAGTTTTAAACTGCTTTCCATATTTTTTATTCACAAATTGGATAAACCGGGTCATATTGGCGCTTTTCACCTTGTCTTCTGACGGCACCCACAATGGTTTTTTCATGATAACTGCCCTCCCTTTTTTTAAAATTTGAGGACAACTAAATACCATTCCTTAATCCCTCCGTCAAGAGATATTTGCCTTTCCATAAACTTCGTTAAGGGCCGGGAGCAAAACGCATGGGATTAAGCCCTAAAAAAGAGATAGAAAATTGTTTTCCAGGTAAATCCCCCTCCCCTTGCGGGAGGGGGTGAGGGGGAGGAGTAACCTTAAAGGTGAACTATTCACCCTCACCCTAACCCTCTTCCCTGCCTTCGCCGAAACGCTTCGTGCAGGCAGGCGTCAAGGGAAAGGGAACTATTTTAAAATTTCTAAATCGGGATTTGGGTTAAGTGCAAGACTTTCATTTTCAAATCTAATATGTTATCTATTTTTGATAATCTCGTAAAAAGTCTGAAAAGGAGATTTTTGTCATTCCTGCGCAAGCAGGAATCCAGTATTTTTATATAGTTAGAATTCCCTGGATTCCCGTTTTCACGGGAATGACGACTTTTTACGATTCCATCATTTTTTATTTAATCCACTTTTAGGAGATGCGATTGGGTTCTCTAAACGGCCTTAAAATGCTTGACCTCTCAAGACTTCTGCCGGGTCCTTACTGTTCCCTCCTTCTGGCAGATCTCGGGATGGAAGTGCTCAAGATCGAAGATCCGGAACAGGGTGATTACATGCGGAGGATGGGGCCTGTCCGAAAGAATGACGGCGCCTATTTCCTCGCCCTGAACCGGAATAAGAAGAGCATGATCCTCAACCTGAAAACAGAAGAAGGAAGGGAGATCTTTTATAAATTAACCGAAACTTATGACATTGTTTTAGAAGGTTTCAGGCCTGGGGTGATGGATCGTCTCGGAATTGGATATCCGGAACTGAAAAAGAGAAATCCCGGAGTGATTCTCTGCTCCCTTTCCGGATACGGACAGGATGGACCCTACAGAGACCGATCCGGCCACGATATTAATTACATCGGCCTCGGAGGCATCCTCGAATTGACCGGAACAAAGGAAACTGGCCCTGTCATTCCGGGCGTTCAGATTGCGGACATTGGCGCAGGGGCGATGATGGCCGCCTTTGCCATTTTAACCGCCATCATCTACCGTCAAAAAACAGGAGAGGGGCAGCATCTTGACGTAGCGATGCACGATGGCGTCCTCTCATGGCTCTCCATCCATGCGGGAAAATATCTGATGGATCAAAAACTTCCCCAGAGGGGAGAAATGCACCTGTCGGGCAGGTATGCCTGTTATCAGGTCTATCCCACGAAGGATGGGAGATACATGTCTCTCGGAGCGCTCGAGCCGAAATTCTGGAAGAACTTCTGCGAGGCCGTGGAGAAAAAGGACCTCATCCTGAAGCAATTTATAGAAGGAGAGGAAAGGATTCGGATCATCGAAGAAATCAAAAACCTTTTCAGGACCAGAACCCAGAAAGAATGGGCGGATTTTTTCAATGAGGTCGATGCCTGCTGTGAACCCATCCTGACCTTTGACGAGGTTTTTCAGCACCCGCAGGTCCTCCACCGGAAGATGGTCATAGAATATGAGCACCCTGTCGAGGGAGAGGTGCGGCAGGTCGGCAACCCCATCAAGTCCTCCCTTTTCCCTTTTGCGGTCCCAGATCCATCTCCCCAATGGGGAGAACATACCATCGAAGTGCTAAAGGAGATAGGATACAGAGAAAGTGATATTGAGCGGTTGAAAGAGGTAAAAGCAATCTAAAGAACTGGAATACTGGAATGATGGAACAATGGAATGATGGGTTTGAAGACCAATAAATCCCTTTTCTTTTTTACCCAGTATTCCATTATTCCAATAGGTTTTGATGATGTCTAAAATCGAAATTGACAAAGAACGATGCAAAGGGTGCGCACTCTGCACCATCTCCTGCCCGAAGGAGTTGATACGGATCGGAGAAGAGATCAACCGTCAGGGCTACTTTTTCGTCGTCTGGGACGATAACGGCTCCTGCACAGGCTGCGCGATCTGCGGAGAGATCTGCCCGGACGTGGCCATTCAGGTCTGGAGGGATAAAAAATAGATTGGGAGATATAAAGGATAGATCGGGAGATGGGGGGATGGAGAGATAGGGAGATTTAAAAGATAGATTGGGTGATGGGGAGACGCGGAGATGGGGAGTAAGTATGGATCGAGATTTTGAAAAGATACTGGTCAGGGGAAACGAGGCCGTTGCAATGGGAGCCATCGATGCGGGATGTCTTATCTTTTTTGGATATCCGATCACTCCCCAGAATGAGATTCCGGAATATCTCTCCAAACACCTCCCTCCTTTGGGCGGAACGTTCATTCAAGCGGAGAGCGAAATCGCCTCGATCAATATGCTATTGGGAGCTTCCGCAACAGGAGCCAGGGCCATGTCCTCTTCCTCCAGTCCCGGCATTTCACTTATGCAGGAAGGAATCTCCTATATGGCAGGAAGTGAGCTTCCTGTTGTAATCGTCAATATCTCCAGAAGCGGACCGGGCCTGGGAGGGATTTCAGCCTCCCAGGGCGATTATTTCCAGGCCACACGGGGCGGAGGACATGGAGATTATCGAATGATCGTCCTCGCCCCTTCCACCGTCCAGGAGATGTATGACCTGACCTGCCTGGCCTTTGACCTTGCGGATAAATATCGAAACCCGGCGATGGTCCTGGGAGATGCCCTCATCGGACAGATGAAGGAGCCCCTTATCCGCCGAAAACTGGAGAAGATGGACCTCCCGCCCAAAGACTGGGCGCTGACCGGAGCCAGGGGAAGAAAACCGAACCGGATTAAATCGCTCTATCTTCAGGAGGGCGAACTGACAGAACATAACTGGAAGCTTTACCAGAAATATGAGAAAATGAAGAAAGAGGAGGTCCGCTTTGAAACGGTCGATGCTGAAGATGCCCGGTTTATCATTGTGGCTTTCGGAAGCATGGCAAGGGTCTCAAAAACCGCTATGGAACTGGCAAGACAGGAAGGAATGAAGGTGGGTCTCTTCCGGCCTATTACCCTTTTCCCCTATCCTGAAAAAGGTCTTTACAATATTTCTAAACAGGCTAAACATTTTTTAACGGTCGAGTTGAATACAGGGCAGATGGTGGAGGATGTGAAACTCTCGGTAGACCGGGATGCGGAGGTCTATTTTTACGGGAAACCGCCGGGAGCCTTGCCTCCTCCGGAAGAGATACTGGAAGAGATTAGGAAATATTATAAATAATCAATGCAAAGTGTAAAATTAACAATGTAAAATTGATGGTCTCGTAAAAAGTCGAAAAATCCTTATAATCGTCATTCCGGCCCCGTATCAAGTACGGGGTGAACTCCAGCCCCGCTTTGGGCGGGGTAATCTCAGACACTTATGAAAATACTGGACACCGGTTTTCACCGGTGAGACGACTTTTTACGAGAACATCAAAATTAACAATTGTTGAATTGCTAATTGATCATTGCTAATTTTTCAATGAGGTTTTAAAGATGGAACTTGTTTTTAAGCGTCCCGAATGTTTGATTGATGTCCCTTTTCACTTCTGCCCGGGGTGTCACCACGGAATCGCCCATCGTCTGGTCGCAGAAGCGATCGACCATTTTAAAATCAGGGAGAAGACGATCGGGGTCGCCTCAGTGGGTTGTTCCGTCTTCATGTACGACTACTTTAATGTTGATGTCGTCGAGGCGCCTCATGGTAGGGCGTCCGCTGTCGCCTCAGGCGTGAAACGGGCGAAGAAGGATGCGATTGTTTTCACGATTCAGGGGGACGGAGATCTGGGAGCAATTGGAATCGCCGAGGGAATCCATACGGCCAACCGGGGTGAAAACATCACGCTCATCTTCGCCAATAATGGAATCTACGGGATGACCGGAGGGCAGATGGCGCCCACCACCCTTCTTGGCCAGAAGACAACGACGAGCCCCTACGGAAGGGATTTCACGTATGATGGTTACCCCATCCGGATGGCCGAGATGATGGCCAC
>JAGXSW010000049.1 GCA_018333715.1 Syntrophaceae bacterium
ACCGTGATGAGGTTCACGGTATAGACGGATAATCCTAAGAGGTGATATTTCATGACGAGCCAGGGCAGGATGGCGAGAAAGACGAGAAAGAGGATAGACCAGACAAGGATGGTGTTACTTTTAAAAAGTTCAATATCTTCGTAATAATTTCGCTTTATGTCCATAGAGACTTGCCTGAGACTGCGTTTATGTGGAAGGTTGATGGGAACCCTTCGACTGGCTCAATGGCTCATTCATAACGGCGATATGTATTATATTCGCCAAATCTTTCTTGTCAATCTTTTTTTTGAGATTTTTGAAAACCACTAAAAATCTCTGATTACACCGATTTAAAAAGAGGATTGCAGAGATTTCTGGGTTTTTCAGAAATCTCGATAAAATCGATTGAATCGCCCCCCTGGGTCTGTTAGAATTTGGGCGTTCACCCCGTTAGAAATAACCCGCTGCGCCAGCGCTTGCCTGCCGCGACGGTGCGTGAGCACGGCGGGCGCGGCGAGCGTCTTGCTCGGGCTCCGCCCCAGCCTCCGGCTCGTAAGAGCCTACGGCTCGGAGAGAGGGGCTTCTGCCCCGGAGGGTTTCGAGTTGCAACGACTTGAATTTCTAACGGGGTAAAATATAAAATATTGTAATGGGTATTACAAGCACGTTTCAAAAGGAGACCCATCTTGAGGATATTTGATCTTTTTAAAGGAGGGGGGCAGGGAAGAGGGGGGAGAACTGAGCCTCCGGTGAATAAAGAGGAAAGGTCTTATGACCAGCTCATCGATGAGCTCATGGCATGGAATATTGAACACACTGATATTCTCGGGATATTGCGAAAGGAGATTGATGAAGAAAGGTTATTGAAGTGGTCTGATGCTCTGGAGAAAGGGATCAGAAAGAATGTTGATTCAAAGTTCGGCAAGAGGGAGGACAATCCCTTTTTCCCTGTTTGTCTTGACCTTTATCAATGCGTTAGAGGCCTGAGAATAAAGTTGTTAGGAAACCCCGCGATGAAGAATGTAAAACCCCTGGAGAGATCGGACTCCCTTGTCGTTTGCATTATCTGTGGGATTCGGGCTTTACAGAAGGAGAAAGGGGCGAAACGGCCGATTGACACCCTTCAATGGATGATGCTGGAAAGATATCTCGGGTAAAATTTTCTTTTGAATCATTATTGACTTTTAAAGATAATCTAATAAAATAGAAAAATCAGGGCGCTTAGTTCAGGGGGAGAACGCCTGCTTCACACGCAGGAAGTCACTGGTTCAAATCCAGTAGCGCCCACCATTTTCGGTAAAAACAAAAAGAGGACAGGCTACTTTTTAAAAGGTTGCCTGTCCCTTTTTTTAGTATCCTGCCTAAATGATGGAGAGAAAATGAACTGCGGGAGTGAGAATAATGTCTTTTGAGGTGTAAACGTTATTAAACCCTTCTGGCTTACGCACACACTGCACCGCATACCTCGGTTTGAGCCGGTCAACAAAATATCGAAGGTTCGGGTCCACATTTCTCGCTGTCAACTTGGCTTCCACCAAAGCATAGGGTTTCTGGCGATCCGTAATCAGGAAATCGACCTCCCTCTTTTCCCTGTCCCGAACATAATAAAGGGCGAAATCGCCGAACCCCCAATCCGTCCAGGCATCACAGAGTTTATACAAATGAAGAGCAACCAGGTTTTCAAATCTTGCTCCGGGGTCCTCAATGGTTGAAAAGTCGAACAGGTAGACTTTCTCTTCCCTGCGAAGTGTTCGGGCCAGTCGTCCAGCGTAGGGGCGAATTTTAAAGATGAAATAGAGACGCTCAAGAGCTTCCATCCAGCCCTGAACGGTCATGAAATTAACCCCCAGATCTTCTCTAAGGGCATTGATAGATAAAGGCGAACCGACCCGTTCCGGGAGAAGCATGGCTAACGTTTCGATAAGGCCAATCTCACGAATTCGGGTAAGGTCCCTCAAATCTTCTCGAATGACTAAGGTCTGATGAGAGCGACGCCATCGCCGAAGACGGGATTCATTCCCGGAAAAGAGAGGTTCGGGAAATCCTGTCAAAGTCTCCAGATCCCGAAGGCCTTCGCCGGCCCCAGCAGGGACTTGTCCGTCTTTGAGATTCTGCCAAAACTTTTCCGGGGGGAGAATCGTATTCCGGTCTTCCCGAAGCATTTCTCCCAGGGTGAACGGGTGTAGATGGTAAAGATGATACCTTCCCAGCAAGGAATCGCCTCCCCGCTGATAGAGATCGAGCCGCCCACTACCAGTAATCAGTATTTCGATATCTTTCCTCGTTGCATCATAGAGGCCCTTTAAAAATCGCTTCCACCTGGGGTACTTGTGAATTTCGTCCAGGCTGATGCGACACTTTCGCCGTGGAGGCAAAGCCGCGGTCCTTTTCCAAAAATCTTCAGGATTTTTGATAATGGCTTTTCGATGACTTTCAATGTCCCAATTAAAATAGAACGCCTCCATCCGAACCTCAGAAAGGAGATGTTTGGCCAAGGTTGTTTTACCCACCTGCCTGGGACCGGCAATGAAGGCCATTGGGGTCTCTTCAGCAAAAAATCGAGTGATTTCAGGAGCCAGATATCGCATAGGCATGATTTTTATATGGCTATAAAATTGTCATGACAATTTTATAGGATTATATAAAGCTGATTTAGACTTGTCAAGGGGTCAATATTTACCCGAAATGAAGGCCCCCGGCCCTGCCTATCGCAGGCGTGAATTCCCGCTATCTCGCCATAAGAGGTTGTGTCATAAACCCCTTTTTGTCACCCTGAACTTGGTTCAGGGTCTCGTAAGTATTTGATTTTATGAGATGCTGAAACAATACTGAAACAAGTTCAGCACAAGGTTCAGCATGACATTTTTTACCATTTCCCCTATTACGACACAGCCTCATAAGGGAGAGGGGGTACGTTCCGGTCAGAACCTTCGATATTTTTAGATTAAATTATTGATACGTTCGACCGCGCCAAACCCCGATTTTTAAATCGGGGCAATGGTTCGACAAGCCTCTCGACAGGCTCAAGGCCCTGAGCCTCTCGGCCCTGAGCTCGAGGCCGAAGGGTTTATCGAAGGGGCTCACCATCCCGAGCAGAGTCGAGGGAAAAGCGCCGCTCAGTATCAACCCTGAGCCCCTCGGCTGTACTCGGGGCCTTGAGCTTGTCGAAA
>JAGXSW010000050.1 GCA_018333715.1 Syntrophaceae bacterium
TGGTGGAAATCAGAATATGATGTGCGGCCGCAAGCCGGTCCGCCACTAAAAATCCGATATTATGCCGGCTCCCTTCATATCGGGCGCCCGGATTTCCCAATCCCACGATGAGCTTCACGATCGACTACTCTTTCTCCTCTTTCTCTTTGGCCTCCGCTCCCTCAACCGCTTCTACGGCCGCTTCTTCCACCTTCTTCTCTTCCGCTATGGGCGGAACCACCGTGGCAATGGTGAAATTGGCCTCCGTTAAGATCTTCGCCTTCTCCAACTGAATATCTTTTACATGAACGGAGTCGCCGATCTTTAAAGAGCTGACATCAAGATCGATGCCCTTCGGGATATCTCCTGGAAGGCATTGAATCTCTATCACTCTCCTGACTTGATCGAGGATGCCTCCCATCTTTGTTCCCTCCGGTTTTCCGACAAGATGGATGGGAACCTCCACCGTGACCATCACATCCATGGCCACCTCATAAAAGTCGGTGTGCAGGGCTTTTCTCTGAAAATGGTCGTACTGAAGTTCCTTGACCATCACGACCCTTCGCTCGGATTGATCGCCTTTTTTAATGTCGAGGTCGATGAGCACATTGTCTCCTGCCTCGGTCTGAAGGGTAAGGGATAATTCCTTAGGATCGACGACAAGAGGTATCGTCTGGGCATGGGCGCCATAGAAGACGGCAGGGATAAACCCTTTAGCCCTCAGTTTCCTCGCCATTCCCTTTCCTGCTCCTTCTCTCAGCTCCGCTTTTAAAACAGGTCGTTCCATAACTTCGCTCCTTCTTTACCCTCCCCTCCATCCCCTCCCATCAAGGGAGGAGAAAATAGAATTCCCTCTCCCCTTGCGGGAGAGGGTAAGGGTGAGGGGATTAATATTTTAGACAAACAGGCAACTTACTGATTCATCTTCATAGATCCTTCGAATGGCATCTGCGAGGAGGCTCGATACCGAAAGGACCTTGATCTTCCGGCAGGCATTTGCTTCTTCCCGCAACGGAATGGTGTTCGTCACAATCATCTCCTCGATGGGAGACCCTGAAATGATCTCCACTGCCTTTCCTGAAAGCACAGGATGGGTGCAACAGGCATAGACCGCTTTCGCTCCCTTTTCCATCAGGGCATAGGCTGCACGCGCAAGGGTCCCGCCTGTATCCACCAGATCATCCACAATAATAGCGACCATACCTTCGACATCTCCGATGATATTCATCACCTGCGAGACATTCGGGCCCTCCCTCCGCTTATCGATGATGGCCAGAGAGGTATCCAACCGTTTGGCATAGGCCCGGGCCCTTTCCACGCCTCCCGCATCCGGAGAGACAATCACAAGATCATTCTTTAATTTCTTTAAATATTCCAGAAGCACAGGGGCGGCAAAGAGGTGATCCACGGGGATATTAAAAAATCCCTGGATCTGGCCGGCATGAAGATCAACGGTCAGGATCCGGGAGGCGCCTGCCGTGGTGATCAGGTCCGCAAGCAATTTGGCGGAGATGGGGGCACGGGGCGAGACCTTGCGGTCCTGTCTCGCATATCCGTAATAGGGCAATACCGCCGTGATCCTTTCGGCGGAGGCCCTCTTTAACGCATCGATCAGGATGAGAAGCTCCATCAGGTTATTGTTCACGGGGTGGCAGATCGACTGAACCACGAAAACATCCATCCCGCGGACACTCTCATCAATCTCGACATTGATCTCCCCATCGCTGAAATTCTTCACCAGAGATTTTCCCATGGCCGTTCCCAGGTCCCTCGCAATCTCCTCCACCAGATCGATGTTCGAATTCCCTGTGAAGATCTTCAGCCACTCCAGGTTTTTGTCCTGCTCCAATATCACTCTCCGCCTCACCATTTAAACCCCCAAAAAATGGAATGTGGAGAGTGGATGGTAGAAGGTTGTTTAAAATATTTCTTTCTACTTTCCACTTTCCGCTTTCTACTTTCAAAAAGATTGGCTGGGGTGGGAGGATTCGAACCTCCGAGTCCAGGTTCCAAAGACCTGTGTCTTACCGCTTGACGACACCCCAATTCTTAAAACTTTAAACTCGAATATCAAATCCTGAAAGGATCGATTCAAACCAAGGTCTGGCGGTTATCCGGGTATCAGGTTATCAGGCAGTGGATATCAGGACATCCTGGCATCAGGTTTAAAAATTTCTATTCTTCTGTTTCCCTGATATCCTGATACCCTGGCATCCTGCCTCCTGATTTCCTGGTAACCTGATTCCCTATCAAGAGACATTTCGGATTCAGTGCTTCGGATTTCGATAATATCCTTAGGAATTAGGAAGCCATGAAAGCAGTAAATAATTCAAATAAAGAATTTATGATTTTTCCTGAGTTCCTGGTTTCCTTATTAGGGGATGCTATGGGCCTTAAAAACCTTCCAGCCTCTTTCCCTGACCTTTTTCTCTAACTGCTGGTACGCTTCTGTTGTCTTTTTCTCTCCGGAGAAGATGCCGAATACCGTTGGCCCGCTTCCGGTCATCATGACTCCAGTTGCTCCTGCCGACGAAAGCATCCCTTTCATCAAGGCTACTTCCATATATCTGGCGGAAACAACATCCTCCAAATCGTTCTGAAGCAGGCTTAAAATCCCATTCGGAGATTTTAATAACCCATGAAGATTAAAATGATATTTCGTTTTTGTCAACCCTTCGACTCCCCGGCCTGAAGGCTGGGGCTTGCTCAGGGTTGACCCTGAGCGGCGCTTTTTTACCCCACCTTCGACTGCGGGGCTTCCCTTCGATCCGAGCTCAGGCAGAGGGTGCGCCGTCGAACGGGTCAATATAAAATTCCGGTAAGCCCAGCGGGTTGAAACTTCAAAATTCGGATAGATGAGGATAAACCATAAGGCAGGTAGTGTAATTTTTCTCAATCTCTCTCCGACCCCTGAACCAATGGCTGATCCCTCAAATAAGAAGAAAGGGACATCTGCTCCAATCTCTGTCCCCATCTCCATCAACTCTTTTTTTGTCAGGTTTATCTTCAGGAGTTGATTTAATGCCTTCAGGGTTGTGGCCGCATTACTGCTCCCGCCTCCGAGCCCGGCTCCGAGGGGAATCCTCTTTAAGATTTTGATATCAATCCCTCCACCATAGTCCGATCTCTCCAGTATGGACCTGACTGCCTGATAGACCAGATTCTTTTTTCCGGTCGGAAGGTCTGGGTGGTTTGTCGTAATCTGGATTCCTCTCCTTCGCTTCAGGGAGAAATGGAGCGTATCGTAAAGGCCGATCTTCTGGAAGATTGTCCTGATCTCATGGTATCCATCTTCTCTTTTTTTGAGGATCTCCAGCCTCAGATTGACCTTCGCCGGAGATTCCAAATAGATTGATTCTGCCATATGACTAAAAACTTTTATAAAAATACCTGTTGAATACCGCCCAGCTCTGCTGGGCGGATGAAAACAGGTTCGCTGAAAGCGATAAAACATGGTGTAAGTTGGGCATGAGCCCGATTAGATAAATCCAGCATGAAGTATGTGATCTCAAATATAAATGGTTTGAATTTTCAAAAAATGTTCCTGAAGCCATTCGTAAATATATCAAAAAAATATCAGCACCAGGAACAGTTAGGTTTTGATTTTAATGCCCCGCAGCTCTGCTGCGGGGTTCTTTACT
>JAGXSW010000051.1 GCA_018333715.1 Syntrophaceae bacterium
GGCGTTAAAAGAAGTTAATGCATTTGAGTGGGTGTCAGTTCTCCTCCTTGCCAGGAACAGGGGTGATAAACTTAAGAATATAGACAAAGGTCAGAAGGATATCCGCATTCCTCTGGATGGCGGGATTATCCTGCGCCAGGGTCTGCAATTTTTTGGCGCTTTCCTCAATCCTTTCGATCTCATTTCTTATCTGCTCATTCATTTTATCTCCTTCTCATATAATACAGGATGACACAGGCGTTAAGAGATGACTTGATTTTTCATGCCTCTCTTAAGTCTTTAAAGCGTTTTGCCTTGAGCGTATACCGAGGCAGAGAACCCGGAGGTTCCATGATGACATTGAACGAAAGATTCGTTGCGATCTTAAGGCTCTCCTTCAGGCGGGCCTTTGTTTGTTCAATCGAACTGACGGGGAGTTGCGCATTAGGCTCCGTCCTGAGTGTGATGACATCCATCAGGCCTCTTCTCTCCACGATGATTTCGAACTCCTCGACCTCCTGAAACTCTTTCCGGATCACCTCCTCCACTGTTTTTGGAGAAAAGAGCACTCCCCGGACCTTTCGAAGGTCATCCGTTCTTCCGACCACCTCCTTGATCTTTTTTGAGGTTCTTCCACAGGAGCAGGAATTCTTCCCTTTGATCACGAGATCCTTCGTATTGAAACGGATCAGGGGAAAAGACCTTCTGCCGAGGGGGGTCACGACCGCAACACCGATCTCACCTTCGTCCACCTCTTTTTGGAGTGTTTCGCGATCGAGGATCTCGACGAGAAAGAAAGGCTCGATGATATGCATCCCGTCTTTGGCTTCACACATGCCAGCCCATGCGCAGGGTTCGGTTCCGCCGATGTGGTCGAAGACATGGCATTGGTAAAGTTCCTCCAGTCGTTTTCTCGTTGCGGGAGGCATCGGTTCTCCGGCACAGAGCATCCTCTCGATTCCAAGAGAGGCCGGATCAATGCCCATGGATTTTGCCTCTTCCGCAATGTGCAGCCCGTAGGTCGGCGTATTCATCATCCCGTTGGCACGGATCTCAAGAATTTTGTGAATCCTTCCCCTTGTGTCGAGCGCCCCTCCGGGCACAAGCTCACAGCCCACTTTTTCAGAGGCAAAATGGGCTTCCCAGAAGGCGACATAGACATTATAGCCAAAGGGAAGAAAAACACGGTGACGGGGCCTGAACCCTGCCATGTAGAGGATATGACACCATGCTTCAATCCTCCATTGCCAGCTTTCATAGGTTTCAGGGACGTAAATGGGTTTTCCAGTCGTGCCGCTGGTCTGTCTGAAGGTAGTTACCTTTTCAATATCGCTTCCGAGAAGCCCTCCGTAAGGAAAAGGCTCAATCTCCTGATATTTTCTCATCTCCTCTTTTTCAGTGAAGGGAATCTTTTTTACGTCATCAAGAGACCGGATATCTTCTGCTTCTATCCCCCTCAGCTTTTCCCGATAAAGGGCGGAATTCTCCTTGGCGAAAGAGAGCATCCCGCGAAAGTATGAGAGCTCAATTTGATCGAACCGCTCTCCGGGCAGCGTCTCCAGGTATGGATTCCAATAGTTCATTGTCCCTCCTATCTTCCTATAAGTCTCGATTGTTTGGGGTAGATGTTTTCAACATCAGCGCCGAGTTTTTGTGAGATATGGAAAGCCATATCGGCCACCTTTGGTCCGTATTCCTCGATTCTCTTTTCCGGAAAGGTTCCGATGAGGATGAGGCAGCCGATCAATTTCTCATGGTTCGCGAACAAGGGAGCGCTGACCACATTGACTCCGGGGGTGATGTTGCCAATATCCTGGGAATATCCAAAAGCTCTGCATCTCGCCAGCTCTTGCTTCAAAAACTCCCTATCCACGCGGGATGGGTCCAAATAGAAGAAGACCTTCTTTCGTGATAGTATTTTTTCCCTTTCAGTCTCAGGCATGAAAGCTAAAATGGATTTCCCGTGGGCGCCCAGAGTGATATGAAATTGGTGCCCAAGCCGCACGGTAAAGGCAATATTTTGATTTCCTTCATGCTTGCCGACCACAATGACATGTTCGCCATTGATTAATCCGAAGATGGCGGTTCCATTCGTTTCAACAGCGAGGCGCTGGAGAAAGGGAGCGACCACTTCCGGATAACGAATGTTATCCAAAACATGCCGCGAAAGGGAAAGGAGACCGGGGCCGAGCGAGTAAGTTTTGGTCTGGAGATCTTTTTCCACAAACCCGAACCGGTTAAGGGTGTTGAGGATGGAGAACCCTTTGCTTTTATGAACCCCGACTTCTCCGGATATCTCGGTCAGCCCCATCTTGAAATTTGATTTTTTACTCAAACAGAGAAGGATTCGGGAGGCCTGTTCCACTGCCGGGACAATGGGCTTGTAAGAGGATTCCCTCTTACTTGATTTCTTTTTCTCCTGACGAAGACTTCTCACAGGATGGCACCCTCAAGGGGAGTTCTATATACAGAACGGTGTTACAAAAACCACCTGAATATTACTGGAATCCTCATGCCCTGTCAAGAGATTTTTTGAGATTTCCCAAAAAGCTTGGAAATCTCTTAAATCATTATAATTCTTTTTCCTCTTCGGTGATGCATTCATCTAATATCCGGATCGCCTCATCGATCTCCTCTCTACGGATGATGAGGGGCGGGGCAAATTCGAGGGCCTGGCCCATCGTTTTGATGATCAGCCCTTTCTTTTTACCCCGGTCGGTCAATCGCACAACCCGCTGGGGAGGGAAGGGGGTCTTTTTCTTTTTGTCGAGCGTAAAATCGATGCCTGCCCACAGTCCAAGGCCTCTCACTTCTCCGACTATGGAATGAGGCTCGAGAGTTTTTAATCCTTCTAAAAAGTAAGCTCCTATTTCACGGGAACGGTCGATCAAATTCTCCTTCTTCATGATTTCGAGATTCTTAAGCGCAACCGCGCAGGCCACCGGATGATTCGAATAGGTATGAAGATGGTGGAAGATCTCGATGGGCTCCATCACCCGATCCGTGCATCCCACTCCTCCGAGGGGGATATATCCGCTCGAGATCCCCTTCGCCATGGTGATCATATCAGGTTGAATATCGAAATGGTCGATCCCGAACCATTTTCCAGTCCTTCCGAACCCACAGATCACCTCATCGATGATGAGAAGGATTCCATACCGGTCACAGATCTCCCGGACGATCTTCCAGTATTCTTTTGGAGGGGCGTAGGCGCCGAATCCCTGCTGGACGGGCTCGCCGATAAAGGCGGAGATCTGTTCGGGGTCCTCAAACTGGATAATACGTTCAATATCCTTTGCGCAGGCGAGATCACAATTGGGATAGGTGAGATGGAGTGGACATCGGTAACAGTAGGGTGACTCCACAAAGATCGTTCCCGGAGCGAGCGGCTCCATGATCTGTCGCATGGGAAGCGCAGTGCCCAGGACATTTAAAGCGCCGCCCGTGACTCCATGGTAAGCTCCACGTCTTGAAATGATCTTATAGCGTTTCTTATCTCCCCTGAAAAAGTGATAATGTTTGGCCAGTTTGATGGCCGACTCCACTGCTTCCGAACCGCTGGAGACAAAGAAAAATTGATTGATATTTCCTGGAGCGATTTCAGACAGAACCTCTGCCAGCTTGAGGGCAGGTTCGTTTGCGAATTCCATCGGGGTAAAGTAGCAGAGTTTAACCAGTTGGTCGTAGGCGGCCTGTGCAATCTCTTTCCGTCCATAACCCACATGAACCGGCCGGGTCATCCCTGCTTCAAGGTCGAGGTATTGCTTTCCATCCTGATCGAAGACCCGAACGCCTTCTCCTTTCATCATCACAGTAAGGCCCTCTCTTATACGGTCTCGATGAGTCCTCGCCAGGATTAAATGGGAGGATTGGTTTAAAAGGTTTTTATGGGATGTCATTTGGTTCTCCTTTATTATTCCTTCTTGGTTTTCTAAACGATAAAAATGAACATTCCCCTCTTTGGCAAAGAGGTCAGGGGAGATTTTCTAAGGAGGGTTAACTCCAAATCCCCGGAATTTTTTCATTGCAGGACGGGCAACAACCATTTTTAACATGATTCTTTAACATAATAAAGTGAGTCCTTTCGATCAATTTCTTACCGCATTTTGGACAATAAGTGCTATTGGCCGGGTGTCCCACCACATTCCCGACATAGACATATTTCATTCCTTCCGACTTCGCTATCTCCATGGCCCCCTCCAGCGTCTTCACCGGAGTAGGGGGGAGGTGGGTCATTTTATATTGAGGTGAGAAACGCGTAAAATGGACCGGAGTTTCCCTTCCGAGGTGTTTGACGATCCAGCGGGACATCTTCCGGATATCGTCCAGGTCATCATTCAGCGTGGGGATGATGAGGTTGACAATTTCAAGATGTTTGCCGGATTCCCTGATGGTTTTCAGAGTCTCTAAGACAGGTTCGAGTTTTGCCTCGGATATATCCTGATAGAATTTTGGGTTGAAGGATTTCAGGTCAACCGTCACCCCGTCGAGGAATTTCAGAAGTTCGATCATAGGAGTCCGGGCTATTCCTCCGTTCGTATGGCAGAGGGTGAGAAGTCCTCTTCCTTTGGCCGTCCGGACCACATCATACATCATCTCGAAGAAGATCGTGGGTTCGTTGATGCTGTGAGAGATGGACTGACAGCCCTGTTTCAGGGTTTCTTCGACGATCTCCTTTGGGGTGAATTTCAGTGATCTGATCTGTTCGGGCGCCGACTGGGAGATGGACCAGTTGTGGCAGTGTTTGCACCTGAAATTGCACGACGCTGTATAGACACAGAGGTTCTTATGCCCGGGAACCATATGATACATCGGCTCCAGTTCAATGGGGTCTATTTGAAGGCCAACCGGTCTTCCGTAGACCAGGCTTCGAAGCTCTCCTTTCTGGTTTTCTCTCACCCTGCAGAAACCTCTTTGCCCCTCGGGAATCAGACATCGCCTGAAGCAGAGTTCACACTGGAGGAGGTTGCCCTCCACTTTTTTAAAAAACATGGCCTTTCTATCCCCCGTTTCTCCTGCCTGAGGGGATGAAGAGAAGAGTTCAGACATGGCTCCCATGGATAAGCAACAGAGGAACGACCTTTTTAAAAAGGACCTGCGGTTCAATGTCATGTCCATTTCCCTGCCACCGATAAATTACAGAACTTACATTTACCATTCACAACGCTCATTTCAACGATGTCGAAGTGTGACCGATGGATAATCCTTCTATTACAGGAAGGACAGTTGGTTGAATTGCGAATATGACCCGGAACATTGCCAATATAAACGTATCGCAAACCATTCCTCTTTGCAATCTCATAGGCAGTTTCCAGGGTTGAAACAGGGGTAGGGGAAAGATGGGTCAGTTTATAATTCGGGAAGAAGCGGGTGAAGTGAATGGGAGTATCCACTCCGAGATTCTCTCTGATCCATCGGCACATCTCATCGATCATCTCTGGATTATCGTTTAAGGTGGGGACTACGAGATTGACAATTTCTAACCATACCTTCTCTTTTTTCACGGTGATGAGGGATTCGAGAATAGGTTTCAGGGTGGCTGAACAGACCTCTTCATAAAATTTTTCACTGAAACCTTTGAGATCGATCTTGACGGCATCGAGGACCTTCAGGAGTTGAAGAAGGGGTTCTCGATTCATATACCCGTTCGACACAATAGAAGTTTTTATTCCGCTCTGTCTGGCAATGGCAGAGATGTCATATAGGTATTCATAATAGACGGTGGGTTCGGTATAGGTAAATGAGATAGAGTTAAGTCGTTGCTTTTTGGCTTCATGTATGATTTCAGCAGGTGAATAGTAAGAGTGTGATAATTCATCCACACTCTTCTGAGAAAGATGCCAGTTCTGACAATATTTGCAGCGGAGGTTACAACTGGCACAGGTGAGGCAGAGCCTGGAGTGACCGGGGATGAAGTGGTAGAGAGGCGCTTTTTCAATCGGTCCAATGTCAACGACAGCCGGTTTCCCGTAGACGATGGTATAGAGTTTACCTTTCTGGTTTTCCCGGTTCCGACAAAACCCTCTTTTTCCATCCCCGATCACACACTCTCTCGGGCAGATCTGGCACTGAACGGTTTGACCATCAAGATTTTTATAGAACATCGCCTCCTTAGGAAGAGGAGATTTTCCCAATGCTTCGCCAGAAAAGAAGGTTGAACCTCCCATCCCGGAAATCATCACTGCAATCCCCTTAAGAAATCTCCTTCGATCTAACATTTATATTAATGCCCTTCGTGTGATCGAGTGAGTAATTGCAGAACTTGAGAAATCTTCGCACCCAGTGGATATAGAACTTGATCTTATCCTCGGGCACAGTCCCCAATTTAGAAAGAAACGCCTCAAAATCTCTGAGCACATCCATTCCACTATTCATCATCGCCCCTCAATAATGAATTGGAGGATTTAATTGTATGCAATATAACATTAATTTTCAAACAAATTATTCAAGGTCAAAAGAAGGTCCATGACGATACACAAAAAGATAACCTTCTGAAATCACATGGATAAAGAACGATTTGTTATCCCATTAAAATCTTATAAGTTCACCAGAATTTGTTTGACAAAATTGATTAGCAAGTATAACATTGCAAGAAACTACACCCTGCAGTTCAATAATTGTTAGTGCCGTGCTGCGCACGGCGCTAACGGCGGAGTTGATCGTCCCTGCGGTTCCGCTCGCCCGATTTGTTTTTCGCGAAAAGATGCGAAACCGCGCCGTGCGCTGACTCGCACGGCGCTAACAAATCGTTCGAGCGGAAGTCCACTTCA
>JAGXSW010000052.1 GCA_018333715.1 Syntrophaceae bacterium
ATGCCCCCGTATCAAGTACGGGGCAGGCTCCTCAAGTCCGGCATGACGGAAAAAGACATTTATAAGCAGACTCTAATTAAAAAATTTTAAAAGGGGTTAAACATGAAAGTGAAGAAGAAGATTACAAAGAAGAAGTTAAAGCAGCCGGATGAATTTCTCAGTTTTACTGAAAAGTCCTATCTCTTTATCAGCCAGCATATCAAAAAAATGGCCGTCGGCGCGATTCTCGTTCTGGTCCTTGTCTTATCTTTCTTCCTGTTTCGGATGTGGGATCAAAAAAAGGAAGATGAGGCAAATCAAAAATTTATTTTAGCCCTTGAAGCCTATCAAACGGTCAGTTCCCCATACCGTGAAGGTTCGACGGCTGAGTATAAAAAAGCGCTGGAAGGATTTGAAGAGGTGATCAAAACCTATTCACGAACCTCTTCGGCAAAGTCCTCTCTCGTCTATAAGGGAGGCATTCATCTCCGCCTGAGTGAATTTGATGAGGCAATCAATGCGTATAATGCATTCCTTAAAAAGGCCGGCAAAGAGAGGCTGTATCAACTTCTTGCCCTGGAGGGGTTAGGGTACGCTCACGAGGGGAAGAAAGATTATGAAAAGGCGGCCAAAGCCTATCAGGAGATCATCAAACTGGGCGAGAAATACCATTGGGCGGGGGCTCATTTGAATATCGCAAGGTGTTATGAAAGGTTAGGTAAAACTGATGAAGCTCTCGAGAATTACAGGACTTTTTTAAAAGTCTCACCAAAATCGCTCTCGACCAACTCCGTTCTCAGAAAAGTATCCTTTTTTGAGAAGTAATTGAATACTACAGCGAATCTTTTCTTGTCATTCCCGTGAAAACGGGAATCCAGGAAGTAAATTAGCCCCAAAAACCACTGGATACCCGCTTTCGCGGGTATGACGGATGAAGCGGAAGTGCTTTTTGCTGGTACATTGGCCCTTTTCCCAAAAAGGTTCGCTGTAGTTTTAACAAGTTAAATATTTCACTTGACAAATAGGATTATATCAGTAAGTTTGTGATAAAAATTACATGGTTGATGAGAGGACTTATTTAAAATTGGGAGGCAATTATGGAGAAAGTACTTCAGGGTAATCACGCCATTGCAAGGGGGGCATGGGAGGCAGGGGTTAAAGTGGCCTGCGCTTATCCTGGGACGCCAAGCAGTGAAATTATTTTTGTCATCGGCACCCAGTATAAAAATGATATTCAGGCTGAATGGTCGGTCAACGAAAAAGTCTCTCTGGAGGTGGCAAGCGGCGCCTCTATGGCGGGGGCAAGGGCAATGGCATCGATGAAGCATGTTGGATTAAATGTCGCCTCTGATCCTTTAATGACCCTTTCTTATACGGGAGTCAAAGGGGGACTGGTCGTGGTTGTGGCCGATGACCCCTATGCTCACAGCTCACAGAATGAGCAGGACAGCCGCCACTGGACAAGGTTCGGAAAGATGCCCATGCTGGAGCCCTCTGACTCTCAGGAGTGTAAGGACTTTACGAAACTTGGATTTGACCTGAGCGAACAGTACGATACCCCTGTTCTTTTGCGGACTGAGACCAGGGTCTCCCATTCCTTTTCCATTGTAAAATTAGAGGAGCGCAGGGAGTCGGCAATGCCCCTGGGTCTTAACAAAAAAGACGCCCCTAAATTCACCATGGTCCCCATCTATGTCAGGGAGAGGCGACCTCTTGTTGAAGAGAGGATGAGGAAGCTCGAAGCGTTTGCGGATGAATTTAAATATAACGTCATGGAGATCAATGATCCGAAGATCGGGGTCATCACCAGCGGGGTCTGTTACAATTATACCAAGGAGGTTTTTCCGGAGTACTCCTATCTGAAGATTGGGATGGTCTGGCCCCTTCCTAAAAAACTGATTTCGGATTTCTTCAAGAAGGTCAAAAAAGTGATCATTGTGGAGGAACTTGACCCCTTCCTCGAAACCGAAATCCGGGCGATGGGTTATAAAATCTTCCACGGGAAGGATGTGGTGCCGAGCATCTATGAACTTTCACCTGAAATCATCGAGAAATCCTTAAAGGGGAAGAGATACAAAGCCCCCAAGGAGAGGATTAAGGCTGAGGAGCTTCCGAGGAGGCCGCCCAATATGTGCTCGGGTTGTTCGCACCGGCCCATGTTTTATGCCTTAAAAAAACTCGACCTCTTTGTTTTCGGAGATATCGGCTGTTACACCCTTGCGGCCGCGCCTCCGCTCAATGCCATCCATACGACTATCTGTATGGGCGCCGGAGTTGGCGAAGCCTTTGGCGCCGCAAAGGTCCTTGGCAAAGAAGGGCTGGGAAAAGCCTGTGCTGTCCTCGGTGATTCCACCTTCCTTCATGGAGGGGTGGCCCCTCTGATGGATATCGTCTATAACAAAGGGAATTCGACGACCATCATCCTGGATAACCGGGCAACCGGCATGACAGGCCTTCAGGAACATCCGGGAACCGGCTATACGATCACAGGCGAGCCCACGAACATCATCGATTATGAAACCCTTGCAAGAGCCATAGGCGTTCAACATGTGAGAAAAGTGGATCCCTACAATATTAAAGAGACCATGGAGATCATCAAGGAAGAGGTGGAAAGAGATGCGGCATCGGTCATTGTGATGGTCAATGGACCTTGCATGCTTCACCGGAGGGAAAAGAGGCAATTTGAACACGCTTTCTACACCATTGACACGGACAAGTGCAGGGGATGCACGATGTGTCTTGAGATCGGATGCCCTGCAATCAGCTGGCAGGAAGTCTCCGGCGATCAGGCTGTTACAAAAGACGGCCATAAGAGGAAAGGGGTTGTTCAAATCAACAGGCTGCAGTGCCCTGGATGTAGTGTCTGCGGCCAGATCTGCAAGTTTGAAGCGATCATTCCCGGACAGGCATAAGGAGGAGAAAAATGGAAGACAGAGTGACCAATATATTGCTTTCAGGGGTAGGAGGACAGGGCACCATCCTGGCCAGCGACATCCTCTGCTCCGTGTTTCATGAAGTCGGCTATGATGTAAAAAAGGCCGAAGTTCACGGAATGGCCCAAAGGGGCGGAGATGTGACCACCCATTTCCGATTCGGGAAAAAGGTCTATTCCCCGCTGATCAAATATGGGGATGTGGACTATCTTGTCTCCTTCGAACTTCTGGAAGGGCTTCGGTACATCAACTGGCTGAAGAAGAGCGGAAAGGTTCTCCTGAATAATCAGGAAACGTATCCTCCTGCTGTCACCCGTGGAACGATGAAGTATCCGGAGAATGTGTTTAAGTCGTTCAAAAGATTTTTTAACGGGAACGTCTATGCTATTAATGGATTAGATATTGCGGTGGAATGCGGCGATTCAAGGGCTGTCAATATTGTCACCCTCGGCGCCTTCTCCAATTTCTTTGACATTAAGGAAGAAGTTTGGGAAAAAAATCTCCTTGAGCATCTTCCCAAAAAAGTCCATGATCTCAATTTGAAAGCCTTTAGAGAAGGAAAGAAAGCCATTTCATAAAATGGGCGGTGTGCAATTTAAAGGGGCGAAGAGTTATTCTCTTCGCCCCTTTGTTTTTTGAGTCCGCTCGTTTATAATTCGAAAAGCGGAGGTGAAGCGCCATGAGACGTTTCCGATTCATTTTCTTGATTACTATCTCGATAACGATTCTCCTGCTCGGAGTCGCGGTTGCCCAATCAAAAGAGCGGGTCCATCAATTTACGATGGAGAACGGCCTGAAGGTGATTTTCGAGGAGAACCGCGCCTCTCCTGTAGTTGCCCTCCAGGTCTGGGTCAAGACGGGGAGCGCCGATGAATGGGATGATGAAGCAGGGATGTGCCATTTCATCGAGCACATGATCTTCAAAGGAACAGCCAAGAGAAAGGTAGGGGAAATGGCAAAGGAGATCGAATCCCTCGGCGGATCGATCAATGCCTATACCTCGTATGACCACACCGTATATCACATTACGATCGCCAGCCGCTACGCGGACATTGCCCTTGATATCCTGACTGACGCCATCCAAAATTCTGTTTTTGACCCGGAAGAACTCGAAAAGGAGAGGGAGGTTATCCTCGAAGAGATAAGAATGGGAGAGGACGACCCGTCGCGAAAACTCTTCCGGCAGACGATGGCCGTTGCTTTCCAGCGCCATCCCTACGGAAGACCGATTATAGGATATGAAAAGACGGTCAGGGCAATCACAAGAGATCAGATGCTCGCTTTTTTTAAACGAATGTATACGCCGGATCGAACCTTTTTTGTCGCTGCCGGCGATTTTGACGTACAAGAGATGGAAAGAAAGGCAAGGGCCTTATTTAAGGAATTTAAACGGCCCTCCGAACGCCTTCCCGAAAGGTTTAAGGAGCCGGAGCAGAAAGAAATCCGCTCTAACCTCACCTTTGGAAACTTCAAGGAGACCTACCTCCAGATTGCGGTTCCCATCTCTTCCGTCACACATGAGGATACTCCAGGCCTTGATGTTTTAGAGCAGATATTAGGAGGAGGGGAGGCCTCCCGTCTGGTGCAGAAGGTGAAGTTAGAGAAGGGACTGGTTCACTCGATCTCCGCATCCTCTTATACGCCAAAAGATCCTGGCCTCTTTATCATCGGAGCGACTCTTCAGGCCGAGAATCTGGCGAGGGCCGTAGAGGAGATTCTAAAAGAGGCAAACCGGTTGATCCAGGAAGGCGTTACAGCCGAAGAGCTTTACCGGGTCAGGGTCAATGTTGAAAGCGGTCTTATCTATGACCGGCAGACCGTCCAGGGACAGGCAAGAAAGCTGGGTTATTATGAAGCCGCCACGGGAGATGTCCAATTCGAAAAGGAATACATCAAGAGGATCAGCCTCCTTCAAAGCGAGGACATAAAGAGAATAGGAGAAAAATATTTTAAACCTTCCCGGTGGAGCGTCAGCCTGCTGGCGCCGGAAGAAAAGGCCGATGTTCTTAAGAGGGTCTCTTTGAGCGCCGTCATTGAAAAAACAGGTCCATCGATCGTTCCCATTGACAAGAAAACGCCCCCGCCGGTGTCGAAGGCCCTTCTGGGGAACGGGATCCGTCTCATCGTAAAAGAGAACCGGAACAATCCCATTGTGTCCGTCCAGGTCTCCTTTCTGGCCGGCGTTCGGTTTGAAGAGGAGGCCCAAAACGGAATCAACCAGTTTTTGGCCGTGATGATCAATAAAGGCACAGAGAAGCAGACCAGCCTCGAAATTGCCAAAAAGGTGGAGAGAATGGCAGGCTCCCTCAGCGGCTTTTCCGGCTTTAACAGCTTTGGCATTAGCTTTACCTTCCTGAGCCAGCACTTTGATGAGGCCATGACCCTGCTCGGCGAGGTCGTCAAACACCCCTCATTTGATACGGATGAAATGGAGAAGCGGAGGCGATCCATACTCGCTTCGATCCGGCAGCAGGAGGATGACCTGGACCGGATGGTTTTTAAACTGTTCCGGAAGGTTCTTTATGAGAAACATCCCTACCGGATGGATACTCTTGGAACAATTGATTCCATCCAGAGAATCACACAGAAAGATTTAAAGGAATATTATGGGCGCATCGCCGTCCCTGAGAATATGGTTTTAACCATTGTGGGAGATGTGGATGTAAAACAGGCGGCGTCTGCCGTTCAAAAGGAGTTTGGAAAGATACAGAAGTCCAATTTTGTCACCCCCGAAGTTTCCAGAGAGCCGCCTCTGCAAAAGACGAGGAAGTCAGAGGTTTTTAAGGAGAAGGAGCAGGCCCATTTTGTCCTCGGATTTCCGGGCGCCACTATCCGGAGCAAGGACCGGTATGCTCTCGACGTTCTCGATGCAGCCCTGTCCGGCATGGGAGGAAGGCTCTTCTATCAATTAAGGGATAAGGAAAGCCTGGCGTATGCTCTGGCATTTATCAGCAATGTGAATCTGGATCCCGGATATATCTGCGTCTATATGGGGACTCACCCGGATAAGATCGAGACCGCCATTGCCGGCGTCCTCAGGGAGCTGAAGAAGGTCAAAGACGAGGGACTGACAGAGGGTGAGGTGGAGAGGGCAAAGCGATACCTGATCGGCAACTTTGAGATTGGCCTTCAGACCAACGGCGCCCATGCAAGACAGATGTCCGTGGACGAGCTGATGGGGCTGGGATACGACCATTTGCAGAGATATCCGAATGAGATTCAGAAGGTGACAAGAGAGGATGTCCACCGGGTTGCAAAGAAGTATTTCAATCTCGAAGCCTATGCCCTCGCCATCATTCGGCCTCCGGAAGCAAAGAAACAATGACAGAAAGGCTGAGGCTTAACCCCTTTTCCCTCAAAGACACTATCGAGTGCGGACAGTTCTTTCGATTCACAAAGGCTCTGGATACCTATCTTATTCAGACCTCTGATCGAATCTTCCCGGTCTGGCAAAAAGGGGATGTCCTCTTCTATGAGGGGGTGGAAGAATCCTTCCTCATCCGGTTCTTCAGGCTGGATGAGGATATGGATACCATTTTAAAGGAGGTTGATTGCGACCCCTTCATTCATCAAGCGATTCAGAAATACAGGGGAATGAGAATGATCCGGCAGGACCCCTGGGAGTGTCTGGTTTCATTCCTCTTCTCCTCTGCCAAGGCCATTCCCCATATCCGTTGCCTGATTGAAGCCCTATGCAAATCATCCGGGAGAAAAGTGACCTGGGACTCCCATGTCGGATACGGATTTCCGGAGCCACAATGCATCCAGGGACTTCAGCAGTTGGAAGAGGTAAGAGCGGGTTTCAGGACGGACTATCTGGTCAAAACAAGCCGGTGTATTGATCGAGACCAGCTCCTCGCATTAAGAGATTTGACATACGAAGAGGCTAAAAAGAGGTTGATGGGTCTTCCCGGAGTTGGAAAGAAGATCGCTGATTGCGTCCTTCTCTATTCACTCGATTTTCACGAAGCCTTTCCCATCGACACCTGGATTAAAAAGGGATTGCAGAACACTTATTTTAACGGAGAGAAGGTTGGAGAAAGGAGGATGGAGGAATTTGTCCGGAGCCATTTCGGCCCCTACGCTGGCTACGCCCAACTCTATTTATACCATTTCTGGCGAAACCATCCTTTTTAAAAACAGGTCAGGGCAAATTAAATAGTGGAGTTGTTTAATGGCTAAAGTCAATATGCAAGTCAGACTGCTACAAGCAGTTCCTTTCCAATTTGAAACAATTGTCAATCGAATTTTGAAGGTGCTTTTTAATAGGTGACCCCACAGGCCACATTACGTTCCTGCGTCTTTCTTTTACCCCTACGTCCCTTATGGATTAGACCGGAAATTATATTTAGATATAATTCCCGGGAGGCAAATTATATTTTTTGATTAAAAAATATAATTTTATCCTTTCGATCCCCGGCTCTTTTCGATCTCCCGCAAAATATCCATGGCGATAAAGACTTTCCCGTACTTGGCTTCCCCGAACTGCTCAATGATTCCGGCGGAAACCAACGTGTCAATCGCCTTTTTTGCCGTTGGGTAATATTTGATGGATTCGTAAAAAGTCCTTTTTGTCCCATTTCCGTCATTCCCGTGAAAACGGGAATGACGAAAATTCTAACTACATGAAAATACTGGATTCCTGCTTGCGCAGGAATGACTCATAATGGGCTTTTCAGACTTTTTACGAGTCTATCATCATTAAATAAAGTAATTTTTCATTCCCGACAGTTATTTAAAAAGGTTGTTTTTTATCTTGAAGTAAGATATCCTTACTGTAAGGAGGTAAGGAAAAATGCTTTCAAAAAGAACCTCGAAGAATCAAATTACTCTTCCCAAGGAAATCGTGAAGGCCTTCCGGGATACAGTGTACTTCGATGTTGCGATCGATGGAAACACCATTCGCCTTACACCGGTAAGGATCACCACGGCCGGATCGCCACTTGAGAAGATACGGGAAAAAGTCGAGAAACTGGGACTAACCGATAAGGACGTCAGTGGGGCAGTTCAGTGGGCAAGGGAACAAAAGAAGGGTTAAGGGTCGTTCTGGACACCAATGTGTTTGTGTCAGCCCTGCTGTTTCGAGGAGAGACCGCGAAGCTTATCAGATGGTGGCAAGAAGGGAAGATTGTTCCGGTTGTCACCGGAGAGACCTATGATGAGCTTGTCACCGTGTTAAAGTACCCGAAATTTAGGCTCTCTGCGGAAGAGATTAAGGCAGTGATGAGTGAGGAAATCCTTCCATATATCGATGCCATTGAAGTCACCCACCATGTTCAAGGAAAGAGTCCTGACCCCGAAGATGACAAGTTTCTTTCCTGTGCTATTTCAGGGAAAACAACCTATCTGGTGACCGGGGATAAGGGGCTTCTTTCCCTGGGGAAATACCGTGGTCTTCGAATTACGGGAGTCAGAGATTTCATCAAAAAAATGGAGAAGAAATAGATCTAAATGAAACGATTCCTTCATCCCTCATTTCTTTTCTGGTTAAAAGTGGAGGGGGAATAAGATCACGCCTTAACAATCTTATTCTTCCATTTTTTCAAATTCTTTGTGGCATTGCGGGTATCGATGGTCAGGGGCGCGTTCGCGACGACCCATTCATAATCGACCTCGCTATGATCGGTGATCACGACGGCGGCATCGATTCGACGAAGCAACGGCTTTGTGAGAGGGGAGGATTTCAATTTGAAATGATACTTTCTGAAAGAGGGGAGCGCAGGGATATAGGAGTCGTGATAGAGAAGGGTCGCTCCTTTATTCTTTAGGAGTTCCATGATGGTCAGGGCAGGGGATTCCCTGGCATCGTCCACATCCTTCTTGTAGGCCACGCCGAGAATCAAGATTTTAGACCCCTTGATGCTTTTCCCTCTTTCATTCAGGGCGTCAGCAATCCTGGAGACAACGTAGTAAGGCATGGAGATATTGATTTCACCGGCAAGCTCAATAAACCGGGTTGTGAAGTCGTATTCCTTGGCCTTCCAGGAAAGGTAGAAAGGATCGATAGGGATGCAGTGCCCCCCCATGCCAGGGCCCGGAAAGAAGGGGGAGAACCCGAAAGGTTTGGTGCTGGCGGCTTCAATGACCTCCCAGATATCGATGCCCATTCGATCTGTCAGCATCTTCAGCTCATTGACCAGGGCAATATTGACGCCCCGATAAATGTTTTCGAGGAGCTTGGTCAACTCCCCCACCCGCGGGGATGAAACAAGGATGACCTTCTCGATGATCTGGCTGTAAAGGGCGAATGCAGTCTTCCGGCAGGAGGGGGTGACACCGGAGACGACTTTTGGTATCTGCTGGGTTCTGAACCGCTTGTTCCCCGGATCTTCCCTTTCAGGAGAGTAGCCGAGAAAAAAATCTCTCCCGGTTTTCAACTGGGTTGATTCGAGACGGGGAAGGACCAGCTCTTCTGTCGTTCCCGGATAGGTAGTGCTTTCGAGAATAATCAACTGCCCCTTTCTCAAGCAGGACCGGATTGCTTCTGCGGTCTTCTCAATATACTGGAGATCGGGTTCCATCTTTTCAGTTAAAGGGGTGGGGACACAGATCAAAATGCAATCCGGTTCTGAAAGGCGGGAGAAATCGTCCGTTACATCGAATTGGCCGTTCCTGACAAAGGGTGAGATTTGAGAGGAAGGGATGGTTTTTATGTAGCTTAGCCCCCGTTTCAGGGAAGAGACTTTTTTGGAATCGACATCGAACCCGAGAACGTTAAAGCCTTCCTCACAGAATCTCGATACGAGAGGAAGGCCGACATAGCCCAAGCCGATAACGCCAACCAGAGCCTCTTTGCGCTCGATTTTTTGGATGAGAGGGTTCGGAAGCATTGTTATACTCCTTGTTCAGAAGTCAAGGATTTGAGGATTCGAGACCATGAGTCAAGGCTTAAGCCTTGAGTTACAATTTTCCATAAAAGGCTCTGATCCGGTCCACGACCCTCACCTGTTGTTCTTCTGTCAGCTCCGGAAAGATGGGCAGGGCCAGGGTTTCATCGGCGGCCTTTTCAGAGACCGGAAAGTCCCCCTGGCGGTGTTTTAAAAAGGAAAAGCATTCCTGCAGATGGAGGGGAAGGGGATAGTAAATGTCCGTTCCGACTCCCTGCTCCGTCAGAAACTTCCTTAGGTCGTCCCTTTTCGGAACTCGGATCACATACTGGTGAAAGATGTGACGATTTTCATACTGAATGACGGGAAGTTTAACTCCTTCCACCTTTGAAAGAATATCGTGAAACAATGCCTGATAACGGTTTGCCTTTTTCTGCCGCTCCTCCGTCCATTTTTCAAGATATTTAAACTTGACCAGAAGAATGGCCGCTTGAATCGTGTCGAGTCGGCTGTTCATCCCGATCGTCTTATGAAAATATTTGGGCTGGCTTCCATGGACCCTCAAAAGCCGGACCTTCTCGGCGAGATTGGGGTTGTCGGTAACCACCATTCCCGCATCCCCGAAGGCGCCGAGGTTCTTGGTTGGATAAAAAGAGAAGCATCCCAGATCTCCGATCTGGCCCGCTCTCCGGCCATTCGAATCAGGACGGAGCCTATATTCCGCCCCCAAAGCCTGAGCCGCATCTTCAATCACGTAAAGTCGTTTGTCCTTTGCAATTTGAAGAATGGGGTCCATATCCGCGCATTGCCCGTAGAGGTGGACCGGGATGATGGCCTTTGTTTTTGGGGTGATCTTTTCCGCAATTCTGGAGGGATCGATATTATAAGTCTCCTGATCGATGTCAATAAAGACGGGAATTGCGCCGAGGCGTGAAACAGAACCAGCCGTGGCGAAGAAGGTGAACGGGGGAAGCATCACCTCGTCACCCGGTCCAATGCCGGCAGACATTAAAGACAGAATAAGGGCGTCCGATCCCGAAGCCACGCCCACGGCATATCGGGTCCGGCAATAGCCGGCAATGGCTTTTTCCAGACCTTCGATCTGGGGACCCATGATGAATTGCTGGGTCTTAAAAACCTCGTTCATGGCTGATTTGATCTCCTCTTCGATTAAGGAGAATTGAGGGGTTAAATCGAAAAAGGGGACTTTCATCTCGGTTTCGAGTCGCAACGACTTCATCGGATCTCCAATTTTTCTGGGGGAAATATGGTCTTGAAAATAAGATAAAAAAAGTGGATAGTCAAGGCAATCCTTTCATGATAGGCTCGTCACCCTCAACCGATGAAAATTTGCAAGTATTATCCTCCCCCTTGATGGGGGAGGATTAAGGTGGGGGTGGAAAGGATGTATTCCCCCTCACCCCCGCCCTCTCCCACCAAGGGAGAGGGAGATAATGGATGGTATTTTATGAGCCAAATTTGGAGGATGTCGTGGCAGATATGGAAGGAAAGATCGTTCTTGATTCCATTTCAATCATTTTAGTGAGGCCCAGATTTCCCGAAAATATCGGTTCGGCGGCGAGGGCGATGAAGAATATGGGGATTCATCGATTAATCGTGGTCGATGGGTGTTCTCCTCTCCACATGAATGCCTACAAGCTGGCGTCCGGGGCTGAGGAGATTTTAGAAAGGGCTGAGGAATGTCCCACACTCAGCGAAGCGATTTCAGGGATGGGGTGTGTTGCCGGAACAACTTCGGAGACCGGAAAAGAGAGAACTCCACTGCTGACCCCTAAAGAACTGGCGGCTAAACTGATTCCCATTTCGAAAAAGAATTTCATCGGTTTGGTCTTTGGTTCAGAAAAGGAAGGGCTGAAGAACGAAGAGCTCTCGCTCTGCCATCTCTATGCCCGAATTCCTTCTTTCGAGTCTTTTTCCACCCTCAATCTGGCGCAGGCGGTGATGGTTCTCTGTTACGAACTCTTTCAATCTTCGACGGCAACCTTAGCGTGCTCTACCAGGATGGCTTCATCCGAACAGGCGGAGAGGATGTTTGCGCATATGGAAAAGACGCTGCTCGACATTGGATTTCTGGAGGCCGATAAACCGAAAAGAATCATGAGAACGCTCAGAAGACTCCTTGCAAGGAGCCGGATGGAAGAAAGGGATATCCAAATCCTCCAGGGCATATGGAGCAAGGTGGATTGGATATTGAGAGGGAAAAAAGTCTAATAGTCTCATAGTATTTTTTCAACTATAAGACTATTAGACCAGAAGACGATCAGACTCAGAATTACTACTTTTTTATGAAAGGCGCCAGCACGTCGATCGGGACCGGGAAGATAATGGTTGAGTTCTTTTCTGTGGCCACCTCGGTCAAGGTCTGAAGAAACCTCAATTGGATCGTCGTGGGATTTTTGCTGATCACATCTGCGGCCTCGGCCAATTTTTCAGAGGCCTGGGCTTCACCTTCCGCATGGATGATCTTGGCTCTTTTTTCTCTTTCTGCTTCGGCCTGTTTTGCAATCGCCCTCCGCATCTCTTCGGGAAGATCCACGGACTTGGTTTCCACCAGGGAAACCTTGATGCCCCAGGGATCGGTGTGAGAGTCAAGGATCTCCTGGAGTTGAAGGTTGATCTTATCCCGGCGGGAGAGCAAATCATCCAGGTCGAATTGACCGACAATGCTTCGCAGGGTGGTCTGGGCAAGCTGGGAGGTCGCATAGAGATAGTTCTCGACCTCCGTCAACGCTTTATTCGGGTCGATCACTCTGAAATAAACCACGGCATTCACCTTGACGGAGACGTTGTCCTTGGTGATGACATCCTGGGGCGGAATGTCGAGGGTAACGGTCCGGAGGCTTACCTTGATCAACTTATCAATTCCGGGGATGATGATGATCAAACCCGGTCCTTTGGCTCCGATCAGTCTTCCGAGCCGGAAGACGACGCCCCTTTCATACTCCCTGAGAATCTTGATTGCTGAAGCGGCTAAAATGAACAAAAAGACGATGAGAAAAAATAATCCCGACGGCAGTCCTGGTATACCCATGTGTTTTCCTCCTCTTTAGAGTTTTTTGACTTTCAAAATGAGATTGTTTACCCCGATCACCTGGACCTTTTCGCCCACGCCGATAGGCTGATCAGATTCGGCTTTCCAGTATTCTCCGTGGATGGCAACCTTTCCTTCCGGGGCGAGGCTGGCCACAACGGTTCCTGTTTCCCCTATGATTCCCTCCTTTCCTGTACTCGGTTTAGTCAGGCGCGCGCTGATCGCCTTTGTTACCGCAAAAATGAAGAAGGCGGCGCTGACCAAAACTGCTGGAATGATGACGCTCAAAGAAATCCTCATATATTCGGTTGGAGAATCGATTAACATCAGAGAGCCCAGAAAGAGAGAGATCACCCCTGCGACAGCGAGCAGGCCATGGCTCACCACTTTGATTTCAGCGATGAAGAGGATGATGGCGAAGAGGATGAGCGCCAGGCCCGCAAAATTGATGGGAAGCATCTGCAGGGCATAAAAGGCAAGGATGAGAAATATTCCTCCGACCACTCCGGGAAGAATGGCCCCCGGGTTCGATAGCTCGAAAAAGATGCCATAAATCCCAAGCATCAGAAGGATATAAGCTATGGAGGGGTTTGAGATAATGTCCAGGAAGCGGTAACGCCAGCTCATCTCAAGGGATCGTGGCTTAACCCCCTTGGTCAAAAGAGTGCGGGTAACTCCGTCAAATTTGATTACTTTCCCATCGATCTTGCCGAGAAGGTCTTGAATATCCGGACTGATGAAATCGATGACATTCAATTTGACCGCTTCTTCTTCCGTAATAGATACGCTTTTTCTAACAGCCTTTTCCCCCCAGTCAACGTTTCTTCCTCTCGTTTTGGCGATTGTCTTGATATAGGCGACCGTATCGTTAACGATTTTTTCGCTCATCGTTTTGCTATCTTTTCCCTCTCCCAGCGCAACGGGATGAGCTGCGCCAATATGCGTGCCGGGAGCCATCACCGCGATATGGGCGGCCATCGTGATGAAGACCCCGGCGGAGGCGGCCCTTCCGCCGCTCGGGGAAACATAGACGATGACAGGTATGGCGGAGGTCATGATTTTTTTGATGATGAGCCTCATCGACTCCATCAGGCCTCCAGGCGTGTCGAGCTGAATAATGATGCACTGAGCCCCTTCCTCGATGGCCTGATCGATCGATTCAGTAATGAATTTGGAGGTTGCCGGGTTAATGATCCCATCCACTTCAATGACATAAATCGGAGCCTTCTCCTGAGAATAGACGGGGATTCCTGCGAACAGCAGGATGAAAATGGATAGGATGAATAGATAGATTCGCATCAAATTTTTCTCTCCTTTGGAGACAGATGAAAACAGAATATCCCAAAAAACAGGCATTGTCAAATCATACAGAAATATAACTTACCCTAACCTGGCCAAGCCAGAACCAAACAGGGTTGAAATTCCAAATACCAAATTGCAAATCCCAAATAAATCCCAAATTTCAATTTCTAATGACCGAAACGCCTTTCTTCTGTTTGGAATTTGGACCATTGGAATTTATTTGTAATTTGGTGCTTGTAATTTGGTGCTTCTACTGCGTAACCAAACTATTGTTGCCATTTTGCGCAC
>JAGXSW010000053.1 GCA_018333715.1 Syntrophaceae bacterium
ACGGTTATCCAGGTGATGGGACAGGTGGGAACTCTGGAACAGATTTATCAGGACAAGCTGGAATGCCTGAAGGGGAGGGGTAAACCGAAAGATCTTTTCGACCTCTGGTACCTGTCAGAAAGACTCAGGGTTCCTTTTGCCCCCGACAATATAGACCTCAAGAAGAAGGATCTCATCCGTGATCTTCGGAAATATTTGCCTAAGGATTTTTGGCCGGCGATTGAAAGGCTCATCAGATGAAGGGAATTGAACTCCTAAAAGTACTTCAGAAGATCAATAAACCCTTCTATACGATTGCCGATTTGGAAAAAGTCACAGGCCTTCAAAGAAGTAGCCTCTACGTGTCCTTGAAGAGATGGGTGGCCGGGGGTATCATCGAAAGGGTGTCCCAGGGGATTTATCTTCCAATGGGGAGCGTTATTTCAATGGAAACCTTGGCCGCTCAACTCTATATTCCCAATTACCTATCCTTCGAATCCGCTTTAGCCGGATATGGAATTCTGAACTTGATTCCTTATACAATTACTTTTGCAACTCCCAGGAAGACGAAGAAGTACCTCCTTCGAAAGCAAGAGGTCGAATTTAGACAGATTGCCCGGGACCTTTTCTTCGGATTTGAAATGAAGAGTAGAATCTATATCGCCTCACCCGAAAAAGCTTTTCTGGATGCAGTCTATTTCTCATCAAGAGGGAAAGCGACCCTCGATTTTGACGAAATAGATGTCAAAAAACTGTCTATAAAAAGATTGAAAGATTATTCCAAACCATTCCCGCCTTATGTGAGAAGTCAAATCGAGAATATCCTTTCTAAACGGTGAACGAAAAGAAGGGAATGGAAGAAAAACAAAGGCCTGTCCTTTAGAATGCAGAGTGCGGAGTGCGGAGTGCGGAATATTTAGATACCTCGCTTTCTTCTAAAGGGGGATTGAAGGGAACAATCGTTTTTTGTTTTTAATAGGTAGCAAGCGACTTCGGATTGCACTGTGATGAAATTTAGGAAGAAAGTTATATTATTGAAAAGAATTCAATTGGTTAAAGACTATACTGGTCAATGGGTGGGGAAGAATGGGCCGCCTAAAACCTTGCTTCCTCTGCAACGAATTTAATCTTAGGAACAGAAATTTTCGGGGCTTTTGCAATCCGCTCTGAACTTTCCATCAACCTTAAAATCGAACGTCCCACATCTGCCTTAACCACTTTCCCTCCGCATTTGGGACATACCCCAGCGGGGACATCTTCGACAACAATAAGCTTTCCTCGGACCCAGAAATCTTGTTTAATAAATTCCTCTTTCATCGGGGTATTACAAACCTCACATTCTCCATAGTTATAATTCATCTTCTTTTTCTTCATTTTTCTCCCTCCACAGCATAAGTGGTGATAAATAATAATTTTCCCGTGCTCTTGATCCTACATATAATGCCAATCATTCGCCCGTCTCTTGCAGGCCCAATCACCTCGTACCGGGTTCCCCTTGGATCTCGGGTGAATTTACGATTTATTTGTCCCTTAGCAATTGCCATTTGAACATCGGCGAAAGCGAGATTGTCGTTAGCCATTTCTTCAAAAAAGTGGGGAAGGGTAAACTCAAAATCCTGTTCATCTACCTTTTTCCGTATCCTTTGAATTAGGGCCAATGACTGATCCCCTTTCCATCATAACACGGTCAGTCTTTCAATTAAAGTGGTGCATTTCTCCATAAGCTATAAATCAAGAGTATTCAGAGTTCATTAGAATAAATGCTTTCCGCAAAGTCGCCTTAGGTGCTTCCTCTTCGATTTAGGACGATGAAACATTCTTAGATTAATGCCCCTTCCATCCAGCCCAATTTAACAATGTCGATGCGGCGGAGGTCGCTCACACCGAGTTTATATTTCTCATTAGCGGCAAAGATATGCGTAGGGGGATTATCCAGCGGCTTGTCTTCTTTGAAGTGGGCGATACGCTGGAGTTGAAGCAGGCGTGCTCCCACGGCATCCAGCGCTACAGGGTCCTGGCCGATGAGGAGGCCTTTGTATTCGGAGACGAACCTTCTGTCAAAGTGATGGGCTCCCCGGTTGTAGAATTGAGTCCGGATTAAACTCAGGATATTGAGGCGGGTTTTACCCTTGACAATGGGTTGATTCCATATCGAGGCAAGCGGTGAGCAGGCATCACTATGATAAGCCCAGGGAGAGGCAACGAACATCACATAATTCTTGATACAACCACCGATGCCGGACCAGTGATGGGTCCTCAGTGGCCGGACATTTATAAGCGCTGTGGAGGACTTAAATATGGGATGATTCAGCACTCCTCGGTCGTCAATGCCGATATTCTTTTTGGGAACGCCCGCCTCCATGACCCGTTTCACAATGGCCGATTCCAGTTCTTCAGGGGTGGGCAAATAGAACCAGACATTGCTCTTGATGCCGACGATATCGTTCGGTCTGATCAACTGCTTCCATGCCTGAACGGGATTCTCCACACCCAATAATTGACACACTCCCTGATCGAGCATCCGCTGAAGAATTCTTTGATTGATTTGACCCTGCGGATTGATCACATTCTTGTGACGGATGAGGACGACTTTAACTTTCGCTTCCGCCTTCGCTTCTCCGCTAAGGGATGGGCCAAGAGCCGCAGCAAAAGCAGCATAGGCTGTGCCCCGAAGAAAATCCCTTCGGGTGATGGTTCGGTTTTTTTTCATTAGCATCCTCCCTGCAAACCTTGAAAATAGCCCCCTCACCCTGACCCTCTCCCGCGAGGGGAGAGGGAATTTAATTAAGGAATCTAACTGATATCCCCTCCCTCTTGAGGGGGGAGGGTGAGGGTGGGGGTGATAAACTTATTTTCCGTGTATTTTCTTCACGACTGCCTCAATCAATTGCTCTGTTTTTTCAACAGAAGGCGCATCAAAGACCACCAGGACATACTTTTGATGGAGCCGCGCAGAAGCCCATTTCCCATTCTCTGTCTTGACTGCTTTTGAAGAGGAAGCTTCCGGCATGTAAACCTTCAGAAAACTCTGGAAGGCTTTTTCAGCCTGTTTTTGGTCGGGATACTGAATCAGGAGAAGAAAGGTTTTACCTTTTTCTCCGGGGGAAGGATAGGTGGCCAGAATCGCATTTGTTCGCGCTCCCAAATTGAGGATGTTTTCATGGGAAATGAAGTAGTGATGATTTAAAACCTGGTGAAGGTGGAAGTAGCGAATGGTTTCCTGAGAGAGTCCCTCTTCGGGCAGGAATTGAATCAGTTTTGGTTTTGAACCTTCCTTCTTAATATTCTTCGCTATGGTTTCGCCGATGGTTAGGATATCCTTCCTCGTGGAAGGGGTTTCTCTTTCGGCAAAGATATTGGCAAAATATTTCCCCTTCCAGAATCTCAGAAGCCCACCGCCGTAATCCGCCCCCTGGCCGATTCCAACCTCTTCCTCTTCTGTTTGGTAAGAGAAGATTCCAAAGGCATCTTCGGATGAACCCATATCGAAGAGTTCTACCAACAAGGGGGGATGACCAGCCTTCAGATAACGGCGGACCAGGAGAAGTTTAAAATCGTAAGAGCGATAAAGCTCGGCAGCGCCATCCATATAGCGGAAGGCTGCGTTGCGATCATAAAACTCATCCTTTCCGTCCGCTTTATAATCCCCCACTTTCAGGGGAAGCAGTCTCTTCATCTCTGTCTTCCTTCCATCCTTCTCTGCGGAAAGGACAGGAAATTCTGTCGTTACCAACACGACCCCAATCACGAGAAAGGAAAAAAGACAAACTCTCATCTTATTAGTCAGTCCCCAATTGTATAGACATTAAAGATAAATCCCTCCTTACCTCCCTTTATTAAAGGGAGGAATTACCCCTCTTTGGCAAAGAGGGGCGAGGGGAGATTTTCAGAAGAGTATGTTTTCTCAATTATGGACTCCTTAATAAATGGCTAACTTTTATTTTGACCCACCGGGCAGGATTTAAAACAATTAAAACAGAAATATTGGAATCCGATGAAGCCGGCCTGATAGAGACGCCAGAAGTTCACATCTTTAACCATCTTTTTCTGATCTTCGGTTGTGCTTTCAGCAAATTTAGACCAGAAGCGGATGGCGCTTCCAATCCCGTAGGGCTGGCTGTTTTTAATACATTTCATATCATCGGTTTTTCCTTCTTCATTAAGTGCACCTGCGGGGCATTTCTCAACACAGATATTGCAATCGGTGCAGAGTTTTTCAGTAACAGGAGGATCTGAATGTAAATCGAGATCAGTGATTACGGCTGTAAAAATCACTCTCGATCCCATCTTTGGGTGGATGACTAGATTGTGCCTGCCAAAGTTACCCAACCCCGCGGCAACGGCAGCATGGCGCAGAGAAAAATCCCCTATCGTGCCCTTGGTCTCAAGGCTCATGTATAAAGGATAAGACGGGGGAACAGTTATTGCTTTAGCCTTCAAATCCTTCTCTAAAAAGCGCGCCACTCTATAGTTGGTGGAGCGTGTAAATTCCATCTCGTCGAGTCGGCCCCCCATGGCAATCTGCATGTTTTCACTCTCGCAATTTGAAAGTGTCTTGTAAGCGAGGACAACCAGCGATTTTGCTCCAGGAAAGATGGACTCCAGATTCGGAGATTTCGGGCTCTTGTAGTCCTTAACCGAGGCTATTCCAACATCGTCCACACCCAAACCCAGAGCAAATTCCTTGATTTTCCCTTTCACAACGCACCTCCTTTGATGTGTTCGTTCATCGAAGGCCATTTGACAAGGCCCTCACGATACTCGATGTAGTCCCAGATCTCCTTCCGGTATCTCTTCACTTCAAAAAATCCCTTCTCCATGCTGGTCAGGTCAACCAACAGTTTACTTGCAATGGCCCAGTTTTTAGCGTTTTGACAGTTAAGGTCTTTATCCATCTTGATCACTATCCGGCTTTGTCTGACATTATATTAAAAAGCTTCGCACAAAGCAATTCAGCTTGTGTGAGAGAAAGGCCGTCAAAACGAGAGAGTCAATTTGTTCCAGAGATCCTGGATGGTTTGCCCCCAAGGTCTGTTTTCAATGCCGTCCATGATAAGGGAGATGACGAAAACAATGGCCAGAATGACCAGAAAGGCAAAAAGAACAATATCGTGATAGTGATAGAATTTCCCGACCCATTGGGCAGTTTGGTAAAAGACAGTGTTTTCGTAAGGCGAACCTTTCCTTTCCTTTGAATAATAGGGGGTATCGATTCCGGAGAAAAGAACGAGCAGCCTTAAGCCGAGATAGAGGAAAAAGACGAGGAGACCAGCGCCGATCCCGATCTGAGCCGGGAAGTTCAGGGTGAGAACAATAGCGTAGGTGAGCAGGCCGTAGAGAACACCTCCGATGACAGCCAGTGGAATTCGTATTGAAAGGGAATTGAAAAAGCTCAAAAACATTATTCACCTTTTAATTTCTTATATTTAACAAGGTTAGCCAGTGCTTTGGCAGCTCTTTCCGGAGTGGGATAGTTGGGGATGCCTGAATGTTCAAGACGGTTGATCTCCTCATCCCAGATCCCGTCGGGAGCAGAGATGCAGCAGATCACCGGCTTTTTTCTTTCCATCTGAAGCAAGGATTCTGCGAGGGTTCCAACAGCAGATCTGTTTGCCGAGGCAAACATGATGCATAAAATGATAGCATCTACTTTTCTGTCCTCCAGCACAGACTCAACGATTCCTCTGATGGCTTCGGAATCATACCAGGCAGGTCCCATATCCACCGGATTTGTCCGGATGGCAAGGGGCGGGAGGAGCGCCTCGATCTTCTTTTGCGTGTCTGGGGAGAAGGATGGAATGGATAACCCTTCCATCTCACAGACATCACAGGCCGCCATTCCTGGCCCGGCCTGGCCGGAGAGCACAGCCACCCTGTTTCCATCCGGAAGGAGAGAGAGGGTTAATGCCTTTGCCGTATCGAGGAGTTCTTCCGAACTTCTTACGGTGAGAATGCCTGCCTGTTTGAAGGCGGCCTCATAGATCTCATGTTTTCCTGCAAGGGAGCCGGTATGAAATTGCGAGGCTTTGTTCCCGGTTGAGGAACGCCCCACCTTATAAGCAATGATAGGTTTTCTTGAATTTCTTATTCTTGCCGCCTCGATCAATTTTTTCGGTTCATCAAGCCCTTCGAGGTACATGGCTATCACTTTCGTATCCGGGTCTTCCTCCAGATATTCCAGCATATCCCAGAAATCGACATTACAGCGGTTTCCCAGACCTACAATCTTGCTTAACCCGACCTGATTC
>JAGXSW010000054.1 GCA_018333715.1 Syntrophaceae bacterium
ATTCCTCCGCAGTACTGACGTTCAACACCGACCGAATCCTTCCCCTTCTTGACAAACCCCGATTCGTCAAAAATCAGGACGCCATCGGCATCACCCAGGTCTTCCAGCACCATGTCGTGGTAGCGGGAAAGGATTCGATCATCGTCCCAGATGACATCGCTGACAAAATGCTGCATCGCCCGCACCTTGGCATCCTTCACATTGATGGCAATGGGTTCGATGGACTTTCTTTCCAACTGGCTCATCTGGCCCGCCATGTATTGAAAGAAATTCTCCCGAGGCTCCTCTCGGGAAAAGCAATCGGCAAACTGGGCATGAAAGCCTCTGAACTCCTCAATAAACTGGCTGATGTCCTTTTTTCCGATCAACAACTTGGGTATGGGAAAACTCCCGTCCTGCACTCGGCTTTCTGGAACCATGGCCTGACACCTCCCATGTTTTTCTAAAACATGTAGCATAGTCAGGCATTGATGTCAACCATATAATTTATTATGTATCGTTGTAGTGATAAACAATCACAACATACGTTTTTTGTTCTCGCCCGACAATCGACAAATCCATTTGATGTGGACGCATGATGTTGATTCAAATTATTTTGTGTTTCCAGAGCAGTCGATCTTAAATAAACACAAGAAGCGCAAGGATGCTCTCCAAAAGATCAATGATAGGGATATGGAGGTTGTGATCGATGGGTTGATCTGTCATCCTCATGCACATCAGCATATTGAGTCGCCTATCGAAAAACATGAAATTCGCATAGGGGGAGGGATAAGTAATCCCTTTCTCTTCCTATTTCATCTGCGGTATCAGCTTTGCCCGATTAAAGAAAAGAGAGAACATGAGAAGGGCAGACTTATGAATCTATTCAAGCAATCAATTGTAGAGAAAAAGAGAACGGTTCAACCCGATTCATTGATGGCCCTACCTTAAGGGGCCTCATGACCGAAATGACTTTCGAGAAGAAGGCGACAAGCTGATTTGAGAATTGGTTTGCCCCGCCAAAATGGTTTAGAGCATCATGAGTGGATGAACACAGGAGAGCTATGATGGAAATAGATAAGGTTGACCTTCGTTCTCACGGTATCGCCGAAGACAAAAAGCAGGAACTCTTACGGCTTTTTCCCGAAATCCAGACCGAGGGGAGAAAGATTGACCTTGAACGCCTGAAACTCGCCCTTGGCGAAACGGTGGATGTGGGCAAGGAGCGCTACGGCATGAACTGGCCCGGCAAGGCCGATTGCTTCAAAGCGATTCAATCTCCCAGTCTTGGAACCCTGCGCCCATGCCCGGAAGAAAGCGTCAACTTTGATACCACGAAAAACCTCATTATCGAGGGGGACAATCTTGAGGTGCTCAAGCTCCTTCAGAAGTCATATCTGGGTAAAGTCAGCATGATTTACATCGACCCGCCCTATAACACTGGCAATGATTTCATCTATCCCGACGACTACACAGAATCCTTACAGACCTATCTCGAATACACCGGTCAGGTAGACGCGCAGGGCAAGAAGTTCAGCACTAACACGGAGGCGGATGGGCGTTTCCATTCCAAGTGGGTCAATATGATGTATCCGAGGTTGTACCTGGCGAGAAATTTGCTGCGGGAAGATGGCCTTCTTGTTTGCCAGATTGGTGATACAGAACTGCCAAACATACGCAAGGTAATGGACGAAATTTTTGGAGAAGAAAACTACATAAACATTGTAACTATTAAAGCAAAAGTGGCGGCGGGCGCATCCGGTGGTGGTGAGGACAAGCGTCTTAAGAAAAACATGGAGTTTGCTTTGGTTTATGCCCGTAACCTCGACGCCATTGAAGGCTTTACTCAGTGCTTCGTTGAAGAGCCTCTAACAAAGGTCATCCAGGACATGCGCGAGGCTAACCAGAGCTGGAAGTACACGAACGTTCTACTCAATGAAGGTAATCGCCGAAAAATTGCCACGACGCACGACGGGGAAGGGAACCCAATCGAGATCTTTCTACATGAGGAGATTCAAAGAACATCGATTAGGGAACTCTGCGAGTCCGAGGGTCTTACGGAAGAAGATGCTTATCGGAAGTATCTTCCCAAACTTTTTTCGGACACTAATGCGCAGACAAGTATCAGAAGTCGAGTGATCAATGCAACGGGCACTCTACACGAAGGACAAATGTACTCTGTTGAGTATGTGCCGAGTTCCGGGCGCGATAAGGGTAAGCGTGTTTGTCATTATTACATCAGTCCCACTGTTCGTCGTGTCATTTGGCTTGCAGACGTAGCTTACAAACGTGATGGGCAGGTGATAAAAAAGGAAAGGACCGGGACACTTTGGGACGACATTAGCTATAATAACATCGGAAAAGAGGGTGGTGTACAGTTCCAGAATGGAAAAAAGCCGGTTGAGCTCTTACGGAGGGTCCTGCAACTCTCCGCCGCTAAGGATGACCTCGTTATGGATTTTTTTGCAGGGTCAGGAACCACAGCTCATGCTGTATTAGAACTAAATAAGGAAGATGTTGGCAACCGCAAATTTATTCTTGTACAACTTCCTGAACCTTTTGATTCAACCAACAAAGATCAGAAGTTGGCTTATGATTTTTGCAAAGCGAACAATCTTGCGCCAAACGTTGCCGGGATCACCAAAGAGCGGGTCCGCAGGGTAATCAAAAACCTTGAGGATTCGGAAAAACAAAAACTGCCACTGCAGGGAAATCGAAAGCAAGACCTCGGCTTCCGGGTTTTCAAGCTGGCCGAATCCAATTTCAAGGCCTGGGACGCCAACCTTCCAACCGGTGATGTGGCTGTATTGAAGCAACAGCTTGAGCTGCACATTGATCACATCCGGGACGCCCGCACACCCGATGACATCCTCTACGAAATCCTTCTGAAGAGTGGGTTCCAACTTGCCACGCCGGTGGAGAAGATTATCATGGAAGGCAAGACCGTATTCAGTGCGGCGGGTGGGGCACTTTTCATTTGCCTTGAGCGGGAACTGACGATGGAGCTTATACGCGCTATGGCAGATCAGAAGCCCGAGCGTGTGGTCTGCCTTGATAAAGGGTTTACCGGCAACGACCAGCTCAAAGCGAATGCTGTACAGATCTTCAAAAACAAAGGGGTAACAAGTTTTAAAACGGTTTAACCATGAGCGAACCTCAAATGATTCTGTTTGAGCAGATACGTACCCTGGTGGAGCAGGCACGGGGACGCGCCGCACGCGCTGTGAATCAAACCATGACTGAGACTTACTGGCATATCGGGCGTCTGATCGTGGAGGAGGAACAAGGAGGAGAGAGCCGAGCGATTTATGGCGTGAGACTTATTCCTGAGCTTTCTCGGCGGTTAACGCTTGAATATGGCAAGGGTTTCGATGAATCCAACCTTCGCAATATGAGGCGGTTCTATTTGGCCTTCCCTCAGCAGATTCAAGACGCAGTGCGTCTTGAATCTGCGCCATCCACCTCAAAACGGGACGCAGTGCGTGCCGAATCTTCGGAGGGGTCAAAGTTTGCGATTTTGAAAGAGAACTCACCCATTCCGACAACGAGCAATGCTGCTTCAAGTCCATGACAATGATGAAACTTGAACGAGCGTAGAAAACATGATGAAATGAAACTCCAATTTGATCCCAACCAGCAATATCAACTTGACGCTGTTGCCGCCCTGACAGATCTTTTTGAGGGCCAGCCCCAAGGCGCACCCGAATATTCTGTGATCCATGTCGAGGGAATGGGCGGCCTCTTTGCAGGACAGACCCGTACCGAACTGGGCGTGGGGAACCATTTGCTTTTTTCTGAAGAGAAACTTCTTGCCAATACCCGGGGGGTACAAGTACGAAATGACATAGAGGTGACACACCCCGATGCGTCGCTGGAGGCATGGGAACTCTTCGATGCAGCGGCGAACGAGCCACGTCGTTGCCCCCATTTTTCCGTGGAAATGGAGACCGGCAC
>JAGXSW010000055.1 GCA_018333715.1 Syntrophaceae bacterium
CTTTATTGAAAACAGCGAAGAGGGAATCCTCCTGATCATCATTGCAGGAATAATATTGATTTTGAGCAGACCCTTCTGGGGATCGGTATTTTAGATTAAGGTGACGTGTCAAGAATTAAGAAAGAATTGGCGAATTACACTAATGATAACGAATTTCACGAATAAAACCCATTCGTGTCATTTGCTGTCATTCGTGCTATTCGTTTCTATTTTCTATGCAATATGAACCGAAAAGATATTGAGAAAAATTCTATTTGCCTGGTTAGGGGAAGGTTTGGAAAACCTGACCTGAATCGGGTCGAGACAGAGGGGCATGCCTTCATGGTTAAAGATGTCCGGAGAAGAAATTTCTTCTTACGATGGACCCTGGGACTCTGGTTGATTGATAAAGAATGGAAGATCTATTCCCGGCTCAAAGGATTGAAAGGCATTCCTCAGCCCGTGGAACGGATTGATCGCTTTGCTTTTGCCATGGAGTATATTCCGGGGAAGGCGGTTGGCCGGAGTGAAGCGCTTTCTGCTTCTTTTTTTTTAGAACTGGAGCGGGTTCTTGGAGAGGTGCACTCCAGGGGAGTGGTTCACATGGATTTAAGGCATAAGGGCAACATCCTCGTCTCCGATAAGGGGGAGCCCTTTCTTATCGACTTCAACAGCAGTTTTTCATTTAGGGAAAATGGGATCTTAAGACGTTTCCTCTTTCCTCTGTTTCAATGGGTGGATGTCGGAGGGTTGTTGAAATTAAAAGAAAGAGCCTCCCCAAACCTCATGGCACCAGGGGAACTGGATTTTTTAAAACGCTTTAATAAACTCCGAAAGCTTTGGATTTTCAACTAAGAAGGGGATCATTGCAAATTGAAAAATTATAGTGAAGGACTTTAAAAAGTTGTCACCCTGAGCATTCGCGAAGGGTCTCGGAGCCTTGAGATTCTTCGCTTCGCTCAGAATGACAGCTATAAGAATGTCACATTACTTAAATCGTTCACTATGGCAGTGAAAAATTAGCAATGGAAAGAATGTCGGTCTCGTAAAAAGTCGTCTCACCGGTGAAAACCGGTGTCCAGTGTTTTCTTGAGTGTCTGAGATTACCCCGCCCAAAGCGGGGCTGGAGTTCACCCCGTACTTGATACGGGGCCGGAATGACGATCATTAGGATTTTTCGACTTTTTACGATTCCAACAATTTTGTAATTTGTATCAATTTCGAGGTTTGAAATAAATCTTTTAAAATCCCTCCCTACCTCCCTTTGCCAAAGGGAGGAGAAAACTTCTGGAAGAGTTCTTTCTGTTTGGCGGCCATTTCACGGGCGCCTTTCTTCCCTCCCTCATGTTCGTATCCGAGAAGGTGAAGTATTCCATGGATCAGGAGAAGGGTAAGCATCTCCATCGCGTTCATGTCTGACTGCTTTGACTGGCGTTTGGCCGTTTCTATGGAGATAACCAGATCGCCAAGGAGGTGAGGGTGAAGGGACGAATACTCTCCCTCTCTCATGGAGAAGGCAAGAACATTGGTGGGTTTGTCCCGGCCGAGGAAACGATGGTTCAGGTCCTGAATCTGTTTGTCGTCTACCAGCAGGAGGCTGAGTTCGACCTCAGGAAGTCCCAAGTCGGCCAATATCCTTTGGACCACCCTTCTTATCTTTTTTAGATCTAAAGGGGTAGGTTTTTGTCGATTTCGAATCCAGATCTTCATGGTTCTTCTTTTTATTGGACTCCAGAGAGGGAAGAAGTGGATAGTCGATCCTCTGATGAAAGATGGCGGTCAGGATTCGGCTAAAACTCTCTTCGATCCTTTGAAGGTCCTTTAAAGTCAATTCACATTCCTCCATCTGCCCATCCAGAAAGATGTTATTGACGATTCGCTGAACCAACCCTTTGATCCTCGAAGGGGTAGGCTCGGAGAGGGTGCGGGAAGCGGCCTCTACGGCATCGGCCAGCATGACGATCCCCGCCTCTTTGGTCTGGGGTTTGGGTCCGGGATAACGAAAATCGGCCTCATCAATGGAATCCATTTCCGGATTCTCTTTCTCCTTCGCTTTCTGATAAAAATAGGAGATCAGGCTCGTTCCGTGATGCTGCTGGATGATATGAATGATCCGTTCTCCGAGACGGTTTTCGGAGGCTAGCTCCACCCCATCCTTCACATGGGAGGCGAGGATGAGGCTGGACATCGTGGGCGTGAGATGGTCATGTTTGTTTTCCATGCCCCCTGCATTCTCAATGAAGTAAAGGGGCTTTTTCAATTTTCCGATGTCGTGGTAATACGCGCTGACTCTGGCCAGCAAAGGATTGGCGGAAATGGATTTGGCTCCTGCCTCCACCAGGCTTCCGACAATGATGCTATGGTGGTAGGTGCCGGGCGCCTGGAGGATGAGGTCTTTGAGAAGAGGATGATCCAGATTGGCCAGCTCAAGCAGTTTAATATCGGTGGTATAGCCGAAAAGGGTTTCAATCATGGGAGCAATCCCCAGAACCAAAACTGAGGCGAGAAGCCCGGCCAGAAGACCCATGACCACATCGGAAAGGAGGGTCATCTTCAAGAAGGTTCCTGCGACCAGGTTATAAGATAGGATCATCAAGACATTTGCCCCGCCAATGGCGACCCCTGCCTTGATGAGGATCGTTCTCTGTTCGCATCGAGCGACCATATGGGCGCCGATCAGACTTGCGACGAAGTTGAAGATGAAGAGAAAGAGTTGGTTTCCCATCATGGAGGCGGCAAAATAACCGGCCAGAGTTGCAAAGACAATCGCCAACTCCGAATTGATGACGATTCGAATGAGCATGGCTCCGGCAGCGATGGGGAAGAGGTAGGTATAAGAGGAGGAAGGAATGGCGAGAAATTCTCCGCCCAGAATATCGGTGATGAGATGGAAGATTTTAAGGAGGGCGACCACTCCGAGCAGCGTGCTGCAGAAAAAGAGGAGGTCTCTGGTGGAAAGCGTGATCTTCCGGATATTTTTGGTCGAGAACTCATACACGCTGGCCAGGATGAGAAAAGTTAAAAGGGCCAGACCGATGAGGACGGAGAGGATATGGCTCCTCTCCTGGGCTTTTTTCAAGGCATCGATTTTAAGGAGATGCTCCTCCCGGACACGCTCCCCGGCCCTCAGGACGACTTCTCCCCTTTTGATTTGAAAAAAGACCGGATTCACCCTTGCCTTTGCATCTATCTTCCGCGCTTCGGTTTCGTCCTTATTGAAAGTGAGGTTGGGTCTCAGGGACTGTTCCGAGATCTTCAACACGATGGAAACGACCTCTCTGCTCAGGCGTGGGGAAAGGCGGTCCAGATCGGTCCGGAGCCTGGCTTTCGCCTCCTTCAAATCGACAAAGTTAAAAGGGGGAACATCCTTCCTCTCCTCACGTGTCTGGATGTTACGGATGGACGCCCCTTTAGGCGCATCGGGGTCGAGAAGGTTTTTATCATTGATGATCCCTCTTTTTAATAAAGGGGCGATCAGTTTTAAGGAGGATTCTCCGATGGAGGGATTGAATTTCTCCTTCTCCAGGATATGCCATTCTCTCTGTGAAAGAGTGAAGCGGAATGAAGATTCCCACTCCTCCTTTTTTATGGATGGGGCAGGGGAGGTGAAGGCCGTTCGGAGCCGGTTTCCCGCATCGACCAGAATTCCCGGATCGTAGTCATAGACGGAGAGGACAGACCTTTCAGCTTCGGTCCGTTTTTCCTGAGTCGATCTCTGGTCTTCCACTAAGATGTCCTGGACTGACTTGATCTCCTTTGTGGCAATGTCTCCAGCCCTGTAAACCTTGAGGGGTAACTGGAGGGAAGGGGAGAGAAGAAGGGTGAGAATGAGAGCGGTCCCTACGCCAATGAACCACTTTTGATAATTCGGGTCCTTGATCTTATTCACCCACGACCTGCCTTTTGGGCCATTGGTTCTTTTTCGCGGAAAAAATCGACGGAACAATTCTTTAAAAATTATTTTTTTTATCATCCTTTTTCAGAAGAGGACTGTTGCCTGGAACGCTGGCGCCTCTCTTCCGCCCTTTCATAAGCCTTGATGATATCCTGAACAAGGGGATGCCTGACCACATCCCTGTCCGAAAAGTAGACGAACTCGATCCCTTCAATTCCTTTGAGAATTCCCTGGATTTCGATCAGTCCCGAGGCCTTATTTTCCGGAAGATCGACCTGGGTGATGTCTCCGGTGATCACAGCCTTGGAGCTGAAACCCAACCGGGTCAGGAACATCTTCATCTGTTCCGGCCCCGTATTCTGGGCTTCGTCGAGGATGACAAACGAGTCGTTGAGCGTCCTTCCCCTCATAAAGGCCAAAGGCGCGACTTCGATCGCCCCTTTCTCAATAAGCCGGGAAGCCCGGTCAAAGTCCATCATATCGTGGAGGGCGTCGTAGAGGGGACGAAGATAAGGGTTGACCTTTTCGTACATGTTTCCGGGAAGAAAACCCAGTTTTTCGCCCGCTTCCACTGCAGGGCGGGTCAGGACAATCCTTTCCACCTCCTGCTTCACGAGTGAGGCAACGGCCATGGCCATGGCCAGATAGGTCTTTCCCGTTCCTGCAGGACCGATGCCGATCACCAGATCGTATTTCCGGATGGCATCAATGTATCGCTTCTGGGCAAGGCTCTTTGGCGTAATCACTCTCTTTCGGGCGGAGATGTAGACGGTATCGAGAAAGATGTCCTCGAGGTTGACCGACCGGTCATCAGAGATCATCCGGATGGCATAGTCGATATCATTGGGAAAGAGGGGGTAGCCTTTTTTCAGAAGGCCATAGAGGTCGTTCAGGACACGCTTTGAGAGGTCGACATCCAGGTCGTCCCCCTGGATGGTGATGGCATTGCCTTTGGCGCTGATCTTGACGCCGACCGTCCTGGCAATGCGCTTTAAATTTTCGCTATGGACGCCGAAAAGGTTGTTGGCAATCTGGAGATCATCAAAGATGACCTTTCCGGCGGTTGCTTCTCGAAGAGTCGAGTCTACGACCTGCGTTTCTTTCAAATAGAAATCTTCACCTCAATCAATTAAATCATATCACCTTAAATGGGGGATTGCAATATCGCCCGTTTTCAGCTTTGCCGCCTCACTTCTTCAACGATGGCAGGGATGATTTTTCCTGCAGAGCCGGAGATCAGATAGTCCGATATCTGGCCCGTCAGAGGGGTAGGCTCCATATTGATCTCGATGACCGTGGCTCCTTCCTCTTTCGCCATAATGGGGATGGATGCGGCCGGATAGACAACCGCAGAGGTTCCGATGACGAGCACGGCCCTGCAAGATTTGGACTCTTTAAATGAATAGTTCTGGGCTTTCGGTGGGATGGGTTCGCCGAAAAAGACGACATCGGGCTTGAGAAGGGAAGAGCATCGGGGACAGCGGGCCGGAAGGTCTTCAATTTTAAGAGAGGTCCCATCGGTGGTCGTAGAGCACTTGAGGCAGGAGAGGGTGCGATGGCTTCCGTGAAATTCGATCACGTTTTTGCTTCCTGCGGCCTGATGGAGGCCGTCCACATTCTGTGTGATGACGGTGGAGAGCAAACCCATCCGCTCCAGTTCGGCTAATCCGATATGAGCAGGGTTGGGTCTGGCCGTCATGACGAGGGTGAACATATCCTTCAGCATCAACCAGACCTTATCCGGGTCGGAATAGAAGGCGTGAATGTGGGCATACTCTTCGGGATCATATTTCTGCCAGAGCCCTTCAGCGCTTCTGAAGTCAGGGATTCCGCTTTCCACGGAGATGCCGGCTCCGGTAAAGGCGATCGTCTTTTTCGATTGGAGAATATCTTGAGCGGCCCTCTGAATCAGTTGCTGGTTCATGGTCTTCTCCTCCACCCCTTCTCTCTGTTTTTGAATCATAACCAAGAGGGAAAGGGGGTGTCAATCATAACATTTATTTTCTATTGCGTTGCTTTTTATTTTTTGATACTATTTATGGCCTTATTGGATAAGGCCGGGACTTGAATTCTTTTTAACCCATTTTTTAACCTGGATCGTATGATCCAATTCAGAATCGAAAAGAAAGGAGGGAATTGTATGGACAGGATCTTCAGGGTAAACATGGGCGCTCTTAAGGTTTCTGAGGAGAAAGTGAGCGGGGATTATGTGGGACTAGGAGGCCGGGGGCTGACATCTATGGTGGTGAGCAAGGAAGTCCCGGCCACGTGCCATCCGATCGGTCAACATAACAAACTGGTTATCACCCCCGGGCTTTTGACGGGGACGACCGCTGCCAATTCGGGGAGGCTTTCCATCGGCGCCAAGAGCCCTTTGACAGGAGGGATCAAGGAGAGCAACGTGGGAGGCACGGCGGCAACCAAATTGGCGCGGCTGGGCATTGCCGCTATCATTATCGAAGGGATGCCGGAGAAAGGGAAGCTTTTCGGCCTGGCCGTCAGCAAGGAGGGGGTCAAGGTTTTTCCAGCAGATGATTTGAAAGGGCTGGGGAATTATGAATTGACTGAGAAACTTCAGTCAAAATATGACAAAAAGGTAGGCATCATTTCGATCGGGCCAGCCGGGGAGATGAAGATGGCAATGGCCAGTATTGCCGTCACCAGCACCAACGGGACTCCTTCCCGTCATGCAGGAAGGGGAGGCATAGGGGCGGTGATGGGATCAAAAGGGTTGAAGGCGATTGTCGTAGATGACACAGGGGCTGAAAAGGTCGCTATCAAAAACCCGGACCTTTTTAAGGAGGCTTCCCAGAAGTTTGTGAAGGCATTGAGGGAACATCCCGTGACCAGTGAGGGGCTCCCGAAGTATGGCACCAATGTTCTGGCTTCGATCATCAATGAGGCGGGAGGGTATCCGACCCGGAATTTCTCCTCAGGACGATTTGAGGGGACGGACAAGATCAGCGGAGAAACGATGCATGATATTATTTCGAAGAGGGGAGGAAAGACAACCCATTCCGGCTGCACCACCTGTATCATTCAGTGTTCGAATGAGTACGTGGATGAAAAAGGAAAATACATCACCTCAGCCCTTGAGTATGAGACCATCTGGGCTAATGGGGCCAACTGCGGAATCGACGACCTGGATGCGATCGCCCGTATGGACCGTCTCTGCGACGATTATGGGTTTGATACGATTGAGATGGGATGCACGATAGGGGTAGCCATGGAAGCGGGAGTCAAAGCGTTTGGAGATGCAGAAGGGGCAATTCAATTAATCCATGAGGCGGGGAAAGGAACGCCTCTGGGAAGGATTATCGGAAACGGCGCTGGTTTTACAGGAAAGGCCTTTGGAGTGACCCGGGTTCCAGTCGTGAAAAACCAGGGGATGCCGGCTTATGAGCCACGGGCTATTCAGGGGATTGGCGTGACCTATGCCACTTCGACCATGGGAGCCGACCATACGGCCGGATATGCCACGGCGACAAATATTATGAAAGTCGGAGGATATGTCGATCCATTGAAACCTGATGGCCAGATGGGGTTGTCTCAGGCTCTTCAGATTACAACAGCGGCTGTTGATTCAACAGGTCTCTGCCTGTTTATTGCGTTTCCGGCGCTGGATATTCCAGAATGTTTTGAGGGTGTGATTGGAATGCTCAATGGCTGTTATGGGTTGAATCTGACTGCTGACGATGTGGCTGCACTCGGCAAAAAGATTCTGCAGGTGGAGAGGGATTTTAATGAGCGGGCAGGGTTTTCCAATGTGGACGACCGGCTCCCCGAATTCTTTAAAGAGGAAAAACTACCTCCCCATAACATAACGTTTTTAGTTCCCGATGTTGATCTGGACAAGGTTTATAAGTTTTAGATTCTTACACAATAAGATCTGAGAATTTGTCTCTAACACTTATAAAATCGATTTTCCAAAAAAACTTCCCCTCCCCCTGGAGGCTGTGTTGCAATTCCGTTCATGGTTCGAGAGCCTCACCACGAACGGAATACGGCATGTTAAAAATCAATCACTTAGCCGTTCCTCCTGAGCGTGTCGAAGGACGAATGGCTAAGTACGACACAGTGTCTTGGTGGGAGGGGATTGAGGAGCGGGGGAGCACAGAATCTCCACCTCTGCTTGTCTTATCTCAAAAAGGCTTGGATGCAGGTTACTGTCAAATTACATGCCTCCCTCAGACCCTACGGAAGGAGCGATTCGAACGATGGTCTCTTTCGACTGGAGACAGCGGAGAAAGCAACCGTTCATGAGGTCATACGGGAACTGGGAATTCCTCCTGAGAAAGTGAGGATGATTTTGCTGAATGGGAGGGGTGTTGCAACTGACAGCATTTTAAATGACGGTGACCGGATTGCCCTGTTCCCTCCGGAAATGGCATTTAATATGTATGTCGCCATCTCCTTCCGGAGAGATTTAAATCATTGAGGCCTACCC
>JAGXSW010000056.1 GCA_018333715.1 Syntrophaceae bacterium
CGCTCGAATGCCCTGATCACATCGGGATCGGTCGGATCGGGCAGGACGATATAACCCCGTTCATGGAGCATCTGGGCTTTCTTAAGATCTTTTATCTTTACTTCGCCGCCGATATCCTTTGCTCCCTGCCCCCATTTGAGTTCAATACATTCGACTCCGAGTTTTTCAATGGCATATTCATGGGCGCTAAGGCGGGTGTCTTCAATATTGGCCTGAACGATGATTGCTCCATAGCCATCGCGCTGGTGATCCTTGTAGAGTTTGATCCGGCGTTTCAGTTCCACGGTATCGATGACCCTGCCATTTTTAATCACAGCCTCCGGGTCCATGCCAACGACATTTTCCCCGATGGTCAGGCCGGTCCCTGAAAGGGCCGATCCAATCGCCAACCCTTCCCAGTTGTTTTTGGCAATGTCGGTTGAGCCGATTCCGGAGATCAACCAGGGATAATGAAATTTTATCCCTTTATCATGGCCGAGGGTCACTTCGAGATTCACTGCCGGAAAGATCGCTTTGTCACTGTCCGGTTCGATCCCCTGGGCCCCTACCGCAGTGCCCATGATATTAAAATGGGAATAATCCACCGGATAATTCTTTTCAGAAGCAGTGGTGATGACTCCGAAGGGTTGCGGGTAGATCACCTCATGGCCCCGGTAAGCGGATTTGCCGATCTCGCACATTCCGATACAACCGTCCACACAGGTCACGCACATCCCTGAAGCGGGGACCACCGAACCTTCGGTCCGGTTTTTGGTTAACGTAGCGGCCGAAGCGTTGATTTTGGACAAGGCCATTTGTTTACTCTCCTTTCTTTTAAGCCTGTTCAACAAAGCAGATATCCGTGCTTCGACAAGTTCAGCACGAACGGAAAAAAATGATTTAAACTCCGTTCACCCTGAGCCTGTCGAAGGGTGGTTAATATATTTATGTAACAGGCTCTTCTTTTCAATCCTTCTTTATCTCGCAGGCCACACAGGGCTCCATATAACACATCATGTCGTCGAAAGAATTTTTCTCAAGGCAGGGCGGACTCAGATTGGCGCATCCACCGCAGATAGCCTTATCAGGCTCCGTATAGGTGCATCGAAGCTGACAGGCCGGACAGACATACATACAGGCCCCGCACAGACGGCAGGCCTCTGATTTGAGGTCAAAGGGAGCGCCCAGGCTTCTTTTCTCACCCCGACTGCGAAAGCCAATCGCCTTGGCCATCATCTGCTCTTCACAGATCCGGACGCACAGGCCGCAGAGAATACAATCTTCATGCTCCTGTTTGAAACGCTGTTGACGAACGTCATAGCTGGAGGCCAGGTCCTGAATGGTTTTTGATTGCGGGCAGGAGGCGAGAAAAAGCTCCAGAATCATCTTCCGGGCTTTCACCACGCGTGAGGAAGCGGTGCGCACCCGAAGGCCCTCTTCAACCGGATAAGTGCAGGAGGAGACCAGTTTTGCGTTCGCTCCCTGGCCGATCTCCACCACACAGAGACGGCAGGCTCCATAGGGAGAAAGCCCGTCCAGATGACAGAGTGTGGGGACAGGGAACCCATAGAACCTTGATGCCTCAAGCAGGGTTGTTCCTTCTTCCATCGAAACTTCTAATCCGTTGATGGTTAATGAAATCATGCTGTTTTCACTCCTGCATATTCATCTTTGATTTCTCTTTCCTTTTGTTCAGTGAATTCTAAATCACACCTCAGACATCGCTTTGTTTCACGGATCGCGTCTTCGACAGAAAGGGTTTGGGCAACCTCATGGAAGTTCCTCCTTCTCAATCCCACAGGAAGGAGAGGGAGATGGGCCCTTTGTGATTCAATAAGTTCTTTTTCCCCTATATTGAGTGGCTCGACATAAAATTCAGGCAAGATTATTTCTGGAGGTATTCTTAGCGGTTTACCCTGGAGATAACGGTCCATTACCCTTGCAGCTTTTTTTCCTGCGGCAATTGCCTCAACAACGGTATTGGGTCCGGTGGATGCGTCTCCCCCTGCAAAAACCCCCAAAAGATTCGTCGAAAATGTTTCCGGCTCCATTTGATATATCTTTCCTTCACGGATTTCAATCCCCATGGAGACGAGACCTGCGACATCCGGTTCTTCCCCTATGGCAACAATTAATGTGCCTAAAGATAAAGTGAATTCCGTACCTGAAATCGGCCGTGGGGTTCTTCTGCCGGTTTGATCCCGTTCACCTAAATCATTCCTGATGCATTCAATCCCGGCAACAACCCCATCTTTCGAGAGTATCCTTCGGGGAGAAACTAACGTTTCAAGTTTTACTCCTTCCTGAAGGGCCTCTTCTATCTCCCCTTCAAAAGCAGGCATTTCCTCTCTTGTTCGGCGGTAAAGAATCGTTACCCGCCTGACCCCCTTTTGACGAAGCGCGACCCTTGCGGCATCAACGGCAGAATTCCCTCCTCCAATAATCCCTACATGACCTTTCGAAAGATTCCCCCCCCTTAGATTAAAAGCCTTTAAAAACTGAATTCCCGAATAAACCCCCGGAAGGTTTTCTCCATCAATGCGGAGCCTTCGGCTTTTGTGAGCCCCCAGAGCGAGGAAAATGGCCTTAAAACCATCTTTAAAGAGGTCGTCAATCGTAAATTCTTTTCCCAAAGACATGTTCAACTTGGGGGTGATGTTTTCATTTAACAGCGCTTCTACCTCCCTGTTCAATATTTGTCTGGGTAAACGATAGGCAGGGATGCCGCATACGAGCATCCCTCCCAATTGTTGCTCTGCCTCAAAAAGGGTAACTTGATAGCCCTTGAGAGAAAGGGCGTTCGCAGCGCTTAACCCCGCAGGTCCTGATCCAACTACCGCCACCCGTTGCGTTTCTCCATCCTGTTTCACAACCCTGAGGGGTTTATAAATGGGAGGTTCAGTTCGATCCGTGATAAACCGTTTCAGGGCCCGAATGGCGATCGGTTGGCTCCCACTCATGCCTGTTCGACACTTCTCTTCACAAGGGTGATGGCAGACCCGGGCACAGACCGAAGGAAAAGGATTGGCGTCCCGGATAACCTGATAGGCTTCTTCATACTCCCTCCGTTGGATATGGGCGACATAGCGCCAGGCTTCTGTCCCCAGGGGACAGGCCGTCTGGCACGGAGCTCCCACTAAATCCTTACAAACAAAGGCATCACACCTCTTCTGCAAAATATGGCGTTCATACTCGTGACGAAAGTATCGGAGTGTGCTGAGAACCGGATTCGATGCCGTCTGTCCCAAGCCACAGAGAGTGGTGTCTTTTACAATGTGGGCCAGTTCTTCGAGAAGTGATAAATGTTCAAGGGTTCCTTTTCCCCTGGAAATGTCATCGAGGATTTCATACATGCGTTGTGTGCCTTTGCGACAGGTAAAACACTTGCCACAGGACTCGCCTTTCAAGAAGTTCATGAAGTATTTGGCGACATCCACCATGCAGGTATTTTCATCCATAACGATCATGCCGCCGGAACCCATGATGGACCCTGCTTTTTTCAGACTCTCGTAGTCAATAGGCAGGTCAAACTTAGATGCAGGGATGCACCCCCCGGATGGGCCGCCTGTCTGCACGGCCTTAATTTTAGCTTTGCCGACCGAACCTCCACCGATATCATAGACCACCTTGTTGATGGTTATTCCAAAAGGAACTTCTACCAATCCGGTATTCTTGATCTTTCCTACCAAGGAAAAAATTTTGGTTCCTGTATTTCCCGGCACTCCTACCTTGGCATACTGTTCAGCCCCCTGGTTGATAATCAAAGGCACATTGGCCAAAGTTTCCACATTATTGATACAAGTGGGATGGCCCCAGAGTCCTTTCTCTATGGGGAAGGGTGGACGCTGGCGGGGCTCTCCGGCCTTTCCCTCAATGGACTTGATCAATGCCGTCTCCTCGCCGCATACGAAAGCGCCTGCTCCTCTGACGAGTTTGAGGTTGAATGAAAACCCGGTTCCGAGAATGTCCGAACCCAGCAGGCCGAGTTGATAAGCCTGACGGAGGGCGATGACGAGGTGTTTGATGGCAAGAGGATATTCGTTGCGGACATAGAGGATGCCCTCGTTTGCTCCGGTTCCGTAAGCCCCGATGAGCATTCCCTCGATGATGCTGTGAGGATTTCCTTCGAGAACGCTGCGGTCCATGTAGGCGCCCGGATCGCCCTCGTCGCCGTTGCAGACCAGGAATTTACCATGGCCATTGGGTTGTCCGGCGAGCATCTCCCACTTCAGCCCTGTGGGAAATCCTGCCCCGCCGCGACCGCGAAGCCCGGAAGCCTTGATCTCTTCAATGACCCATCCGGGATTTCCTTTGGAAAGGACTCTGACCATTGCCTGGTATCCGCCATGCTCGATGTAGTTATCAATGCGGATCGGGTCGACTTTTTCGTTGAAACCAAGGAGGGTCCTGACCTGATTCTTGAAAAAAGGGATCTCATCCTGCGTTTCAATTCTCTTTCCGATGATTGGATCCGCAAAGAGGAGATCCTCTAGAATTGTATCTGCGGCCACTGCCTCAACAATTCGGGCCATGTCCTTAGTGGTCACCTTTGGGTAGAAGGTTCTCCTGGGCTCCACGAGGACCGATGGCTCCATCTCGCAGAATCCCTGGCAGCCGGTGATCCGTAGTCGGACCCTCTCTGTTAATTTTTTTCCCAGGATCTCCCGTTTGGCAATCCGGATGAGGTCATTGGCGCCGCTTGCCTGACCGCAGGTTCCTGCAGAGATGATGATTCTTGGAATGGCGGGGTTTCGGTTGGTAACCAGACGTGATTGTAGCGCCAAGAAGTTGTCAATTGTTTTAAGAGTTTCCGTTGGCTCTTTTCTCATTAGAAATTTACGCCTGTCAAATCGAGCATATGGCCTTTGCATCCCCGACGGGAGCAGATCTGAATCATTCCCCCTTCTCCACGAACCAACATCGGGACCATGGGGGCGCCGCAGGTCATACACTCCGAGGCGCCGATCAGCTCCGCATGGCAGTGGGGACAAAAGAAGTTGACCACCGTGTCCCTTGGCGCCTCATACTCCTGGTCAACAGAGAAGCTGCCATAAAGGCAGGAGAGCCTGACCCAGCCGTGTTTCTGTCTGAAGGACACAGTCACCCGAATCGAAGGATAACCATCAATATAATGGTGGCGATCCATAAGACTGTGATTGCAGCGGGGACAGGCGACTTCTACCGGAAAGATTCGCTCGTCTGTTTGAATATCCACTCTGTCAAGGCCAGCCCTGGCCTTATGAATAATCTCTTTTACCCTGGGGAAAGTGACATTCGAAAAATAGTGCCCATCCACTGTGACAATGGGGCCAAGGGCACAGGCGCCGAGACAGTTCACCGTCTCCAGGGTGATCTCCCTATCCTTGGTGGTCTCTCCTGTTTTGATCTCTGATTGACGCTCAAATTCCTCGGCAATACGGGGCCCGCCCCGGACATGGCAGGCTGTGCCCAGGCAGACGGAGACGAGGTGTTTCCCCCTTGGCTTCAGACTGAAGGCTTTATAGAAAGTGGCAACGCCATAAATATCCACAAGGGAGCGTCCAGTCTTCTCGGCCACGATCCTCAGTGCTTCCTCTGGCAGGTAACTGTATTGAGCCTGGATGTCCTCCAGAATGGAGATAATTCCAGCCTTCTTCCCTCCCTCATGATGATCAACGATCTCCCTGATATGTTCCGGGTTCATTCCTTTGCTCGCTTATAAAGAGTTTCTTAGAAAACATTCAAGCTCTTAGGGTTACGGTCAGGAGGCCCGTTTCGGTTATCGGTTACGTGTAAAAAATTAAAAGACGATAAACGATGCCTTTTTTAACGATACGGGTTTCGTTACCCTTACCGTTACACTTCTATTTTTTTAGCAATACTCCTCACAATGCCACACCCCTCCCTCCGGTTTCGGATAGGTGCAGGCATTGAGGTTCTCGCAGTAAGGGCATAAGCCTCTTAAAATGGACAGACTTTGAGCGTCGGGAATTGGTCCTGAGAAGCGATTCACAGAGGGTTTTTCCACACACTTCATCATCTGGTTCAGAGGGGGAGAGATTCCATCAAACTCATCGCACTGGAGGACCGGCCTTCCGGAGTCTCTTGGATAGGTGCAGGCCGGAGCGTAACTGCAACATGAGCAGAGCCCTAAATATTCTGTGAGGATTTTTCCCTTTACCCCGTTAGAAATAATATCCCGCTTATCTGCATCGGAGACTAACACTTCCCTGGAATTTCTAACGGGGTTTACTACTTTCAGCTCCGATATGGTCTTCCTCTTCATCCTGCACCCTCCTTTGCGTCAATAGGTAACAACTTGGATAGTGCAAACTCTTTGCCAGCGGAGGCGGCAAAGGGGGAATGGAGACGGATTATTAGAGGGAGAGTCAAAAGCGGAGTCAAAACAATAAATTAACTGTGGAAAGAAAGTTTACTTCTGACAGAACTGCATGAAAGAGTCCTCAAAAAAAGAGGATATGAGTGGGGAATTTTGAACCACCGGGGAGATTTCTCTCCGAGAGTTTTGAGAGGAGTCTTTTCCAAATCGAGTGGGTCATATCTGCTTTTTCTCCTCCCCTCTTTGGAAAAGAGGGGTCAGGGGAGATTTTATCAATCATACACAACCCCATATCCTTTCCATAACTCCGTCTATGTTTTCAAAAACATCCCTGTCCGAAAACCTCAGAACTTTTATTCCCATTTCTCTTAAAGCGTCGTCCCTTGCCCCGTCCTTTGCCTTACCAGTTTCAGAATAGTGTTGCCCTCCATCAAGTTCGATCACAAGATCAGCCTTCGGACAATAAAAATCAACGATATACTTTCCGATGATCTTTTGGCGATAAACCGGACGCCCCTTCAATTGTTTACGTCTCAATCTTAACCACAACCTGTTCTCAGCATCTGTCATGTTTTTTCTGAGATGCTGCGATAAGGCTTTCAACTGTTTATCATAGGAAAGCATTTGTTCTTAAAATCCCCCCTCGCCCCCCTTTGCCAAAAGGGGGGGTAATAGAGGTCGCTTTTTCCAAGGGGAGCAATAACGATGATGGCCATATTTTCATGAAGTATTTTACCCACTCGACTGGGAGAAGACTCTTTAAGAGGAGGAAGGTTTCTTCATTTTGTTGAGCTTATCTCTTAGGGTTTTGCGGTCAATCCCGAGGATCTCAGCGGCCCTGGTCTTGTTGCCGTTGACACTGGCCAGAACATTTTGAATATAATCAATTTCCACCTCGGCAAGAGTTCGGTTGAAACCATTCTCCCTCAGCGCTGAGAAGCGCATCAGGGAGGGCAGGTCAGGAACCTCGATGAGATCTCCATCTGTCATGACCACGAGACGTTGAATCACATTTTCCAGTTCTCTCACGTTGCCTGGCCAATGATAGTTTTTTAGCATTTGAAGTGCATTATCGGAAAACCGAAGTGTCGGTTTTCCCAATTCTTCGGCAAACTTATTTGTGAAAAAGTGGGTTAAGAGCAAAATATCATCCCCTCTTTCCCGCAACGGGGGTATTTCTATTGTGATCACATTGATTCGGAAGAAGAGGTCTTCCCGAAATACTCCCTTCTTGATCAAACCGGACAAGTCTTTGTTGGTTGATGCGAGAATCCTCACATCTACCCTTCGAGAACGGCTGGATCCAACCATACAGACTTCCTTATCCTGGAGCACTCGTAGAAGTTTTACCTGCATTGAGAGGCTGGTCTCGCTGATCTCATCGAGAAAGATACTTCCTCCATCAGCGGTCTGGAAGAAGCCTGCCCTGGTTTCAGTGGCTCCGGTAAAGGCCCCTTTGATGTGGCCGAAAAGTTCACTCTCCAGGAGCTCGTTCGGGATGGCGCCGCAATTGACGGGAACAAAGGGAGCTGAGGCCCTCGGGCTATTGTAGTGGATTGCCCTTGCGACCAGCTCCTTGCCCGTGCCGCTTTCTCCAGCGATCAGAACCGTGGCAGAGGCGGACG
>JAGXSW010000057.1 GCA_018333715.1 Syntrophaceae bacterium
ATGACAAGGACTGTTCTACAATGGGCAATGTTGCCCTTGCCCAAAAAAATATAAACCATCCGCTTGATAAGATTTTTGGAGACATGACTGCTCGATGGACGGATTTCCCCCCCCGCTCGAGTGACGCATTACCAGAAATCTCATTTGGGTCTTGACAACTAAACAAATGTATAGTATCCATGTAAAATACAGTTCGGAGTAAATTCTTCACCCTCGAACCATGAAAATGACTTTTAGGCAAGGTGAAGAGGTTGGGGCTATGAAGCCAGTTTGGATTGATATTCAAACGGCTATGGGTGACGATGCTCGTATCGAAGCAAGAGGCTCGAAAAACGAATCTCGAGCATCCAGATTCTATTCACGGGCCTCGATACGAGCTTCGACAACGACAAACGTCATTTTCAATCTAATGGTAAAGGCACCCCTGCCTACCGCAGGCAGGCATTAACAAAACCGGCCTCTTTGTCCTTACCTTTAGACCTTAGACTCAAAGGTAATGATTTGAAAATAGAAGATTGAATTCAAAGAGGTAATTTATGGAACTGACAAGCCGGCAGAGAGAGATTTTCGACTTTATCCAGGCGTTTATCAAGGAGAGGGGGTATCCCCCTTCGGTAAGGGAGATCGGCGAGCATTTTCATGTCTCCCCCCGGGCCGTGTTCGACCATCTCAAAGCTCTGGAGAGAAAGGGTTATTTAAAGCGACGAAGCTCAATGTCCAGAGGTCTTGAGATACTTGTCTTTGAGGAAGATAGGCTCCGAAAGGGGAGCAGGCCGTTGATCCGGGACATTCCCGTTTTAGGCAGGGTTGCGGCAGGGAAACCCACACTGGCCGTGGAGCATGTGGAGGAGACCCTCCCGCTTCCGACAGAATGGGTGAATGGCAAGGAGGTTTTCCTTCTGAAAGTGAAGGGCGACAGCATGTCCCCCTATATCCTTCCGGGCGATTATGTGATCGTTCGGTCCCAGCCTTCGGCTGAGAATGGGGATGTGGTGGTGACCCTGATGGGTGAGGAGGCGACAGTGAAACGGTTTTTCAAAAAGAGGGGAAAGATCGAGCTGAAGCCGGACAACGAGCGCTGGGAGACGATCCAGATTGAAGAGGGAGCAGGAGAGGCTCAAATTTTGGGCAAGGTTATTGGAGTTTTTAGGAAATGCTAATTTCAAGATTATCAGGTCATCGGGGAATCAGGATGCAGGATAACAGGCTATCAGGGTATCAGGAATTTAGATCATATTTTGTAACCTGATGTCCTGGCATTCTGATGTCCTCCTCCTGGTAGCCTGATAACCTGATCACTTATCGATTTTGTAGAAGAACGATGAATTTACTTCTAAAGTATCCATTCGATGAAGTCCTGGCCCAGTTGACTCTGGATGGTGTTCCTTCTTCTCCGAAGAAGATTCTTTTCCGTGGGGAAGGGACAGGAGGGATCGCTTCCTATGCAGCGGGGTGGATGGCAGGCAAGGGGATGGACGTCATCGTTCTGGATGGCGCCAATCGTTTTAATCCTTATATAGCATCACCCTTCGCCAGAAAGGCGTTGATTTCCCCGGAAGAGATTCTTAAGAGGATTCGAATCGCAAGGGCCTTCACCTGCTACCAGATGGCAACCCTGATGGGAGAACATTTGCCCGCTCTTCTCAAGGAAGAGAGAGCAACCGTACCAACAAAAAATCCCTGGGTGGTCCTCCTGGGCCCCATCACCACCTTTTTGGACGAAGATGTGCCGGAGAGAGAAATTCGGCCTCTCTTTGAGAGGGCTTTGCAAAAAATGGAGGAGATGGCTTTGAGAGGAATTCCTTTCTTTCTGTTTCAACCCTCTGTGCCATCTGACTCCCGGAGAGCCTATCTGACGAAAAGGCTCTCCCAGTTTTCCGATCTTGCCTGGAAAATCGATTTGGATGAACAAGGGACAAAGATGGTTTTGGAAAAAGGATTAATAAAACACTCAGGGATTAGGGATTTGGATCTCCAAATTGTAAATCCCAAATTTCAAATCACAAATCCCAAATAAATTCCAAATGCGCCAATTTCGAATGACCTAAACGATTTTGTTTGAGATTTCGGATTTGGTTCATTGGAGCTTATTTGTTATTTGGTGCTTGGGATTTGGTGCTTATTTTGAATTCCGCTATGCACCATGCCCTATGCTCTTTGCGAGGTTTTGTTTATGGGTCGCACCGTTCTTCCTTTCAGTCAGGTTCTGGATCAGGAAGTCCAGGAGTGGAGAAAGTTTCGAAGGGGCCTGCGTAAGGAGGATCAGCAGTTCCTCGACCGGCTCTTCGAAAAAGCGAGGCTTCATGCGCAGGCTGGAGTCTATGCCTCGAGGCCCTGGCCCTTTGAAACGATCCTGATCTCCATCCTTTTGGAGCACGAGAAGACGTTGGTCGAATTAAGATCGAAGCTGAAAGAGTTGGAGGAGAGGGAAAATAATTCCTCCCCCTCACCCCTGCCCTCTCCCGCCAGGGGAGAGGGGAAAATTTTTTGATATTTTATAGGTGCATTTAGATATACCGATGGAAATTAAGGGATGGCTTTTCGATCTCTATCCACTCGACTCCTCGATGATTCTCTGGATCAAGGGCGAGGATGGGTTGCTTCATCGATTTGAAGATCCTTTCCGGCCTCGATTCTATGCGCAGGGGAATCGGGGAGATCTTCTTGCTCTATTTGATTCTCTTCATAAAGGCCGGCAGGCTACCTGGTATCAGTGGACTAAAAAGAGGGAGTTCTGGAGCGGGCACGAAGTGGAGGTGATGGAGATCGAAGCGGCCGATCCGGAACATTACGCTCAACTCCTGAGGATTCTTCCTTCATGGGAGGAGAGAATAACCTTCTATAACTGCGATATCCCTTCCCCTCAGGCTTACCTTTACGAAAAGGGACTCTTTCCAACAGGTCGATGTGTCGCTGAAATCGAGGGAACTCGAATCTTCGGAATTCAGCCCGACAAATCCGAATCGTTGTGGATGGATGAAGGAGACCTTCCTGATCTGCGGGTGATGGCCCTGAACCATTACAGTTCAGGGTGGAGAAAGGCGCTCCTGATGGAATGCGAAGGATACCAGGTTGAGATGGAGGATGTGGATATTGGAGAGATCAGAAGGTTTATCAAACAGTTCGATCCCGATGTGATCCTGAGTGATAACGGAGACGCTTCTCTTCTCCCTCTTCTCTTTGCATTAGAGAGGAGATGGAAGACCTCCATTCCCTGGGACAGGGAACCCCATCCCATCCAGGGGCAGACCAATTCCAGAGGCCATTCCTACTTCTCTTATGGCCGGACTTACTACCGGGCTCCTGCTCATCTCTTTTTCGGAAGATGGCATATTGATCGGCGGAACTCCTTCATCTATGGGGAGTCGGGGATGGAGGGGGTGATCGAACTGGCGCGATTGGCCAAGATTCCGGTTCAGCGAATGGCCCGCACCTCTCCGGGAACAGCTATCACCTCGATGCAGCTCGACCGGGCCTTTCAGGAGGGCATTCTCATCCCCTGGAGAAAAGGGGAGCCGGAGCAATTCAAGACGGCCTGGGATCTACTCATTGCTGATAAAGGGGGCCTTGTTTTTCAGCCGAAGCTGGGGATCTTCGAAGAAGTGGCGGAGATCGACTTTGCTTCGATGTATCCAACGATCATGGCCATTCACAATATCTCTCCCGAGACCGTGCTCTGC
>JAGXSW010000058.1 GCA_018333715.1 Syntrophaceae bacterium
GCCATTGCCACTCTCTGCGTGGCCCTGGTCTGGAAAGAGCTCTTCATCTTCTGGGACTGGACAGGAGGCGCCCGGGGTGTGGAGATACCGATCCGATCCGGGGTGGATTTCGTCTATATGCAGTTTAACTCACCCATCTATTACCATTACTTCATCCTTTTCCTCTTCCTCTTGCAGTTTTTCTTCATGAACTGGTTCAGGAAATCAAAGCTGGGTTACGACGTCCAGGCAGTCAGGGACAATGAGGATGCGGCCGCAAGTCTTGGGATCAATGTCTACCGCACAAAGGTGATCAACTACACCATCACCGGCGGTCTGGGAGCCCTCGGAGGAAGTTTCATGGCCGTTTACTATCTTTACATCGATCCCGATGCCGTCATGCCCCTGGATCTCTCCATCCTGATCGCGATGACCGTAATGGTTGGAGGGGCGGGTTCCATCTGGGGGCCTATCATCGGAGCGGCCATTCTCATTCCCCTCGATATGTACCTGGGGGCCTGGCTGGGAGCGCAGAAGCGTCTGGGTATCGATTTTATGATTTACGCTATGATCATGATGGTGATTGCGGCCAAAGAGCCGAAGGGGATCTGGGGAATCATCGAGCGGGTGAGGAAAAAAGGGGCAAGGTAAAGCGATGATGTTGGAGGTGAAGAATCTTGTAAAGGAGTTCGGCGGTCTGGTGGCCAACGGAGACATCTCCTTTGAACTTCAACGGGGAGAAATTCTGGGCCTGATCGGTCCGAACGGCGCCGGCAAGTCAACCCTCTTCAACTGCATTGCCGGTTATTATAAACCCACCGGCGGAAATATTTTATTTGAGGGAAAGAATATTACGGGCTGGCCTCCGCACCAGGTCACGCGGGAGGGAATCGCCAGGACCTTTCAGGGAATGAAGATCATGCCCAATCTGACCGTTGAAGAGAATGTGATGATCGGAGCCTTCTGTCGAACCGGCAATCGGCAGATCGCACGGAAAGAGGCGCGGGAGATTTTAGATCTGATGGGTCTCACCGGAGAAGCGGAAGCTCTTCCCACAGGACTTCCTATCGCGGCCCAGAAGAGGATTGAACTGGCACGGGCCATTGCCACGCGGCCAAGACTCCTGATGCTGGACGAGATGGCCGCCGGCCTCAATCCCCTTGAGACCAAAGAGATCATTCAAACTTTACAGAAGATCAAAGAGGAGAGGAAGTTGACCCTCTTTCTGACTGAGCATGTGATGGAGTTTATCATGACCGTCTCCGAGAGGGTGATCGTCATCGCCGCAGGAAAAAAGATCGCGGAGGGGCCGCCAGTCGAGGTGGCCCGGCAGGAGAAGGTGATCGAGGCCTACCTTGGGGAGAGATATGCTAAAGGTAGATAAGATTAAGGCCCATTATGAAGGGATTCCAGCCCTCCATGAGGTCACCCTGGAGGTCCACCCGGGAGAACTGGTGGCCATGGTGGGCGCCAATGGCGCGGGGAAAAGCACTGCGCTCAAGGCCATCGTTGGAGCGGTCAGTCCGGTATCGGGAAGCATTGTCTTCAACGGAAAGGACATCACCCGCGAGCAGACGGCAAAAATCGTAAGATTGGGCGTGGTCTATGTGCCCGAGTCAAGGCGTATCTTCGGCCCCTTAACCGTGGAGGAGAACCTTCTATTAGGGGCTTTTACATCCGATTCTGAAGAAGAGGTCGGAGAACATCTAAATCATGTCTACGGGCTTTTCCCGAGATTAAAAGAACGCTTCCGGCAGAAAGGAGAGACCCTGAGCGGCGGAGAGCAGCAGATGCTTGCCATTGGCAGGGGGTTGATGATCCGGCCTAAGTTGCTTATGCTCGATGAACCCTCCCTTGGCCTCATGCCGAAACTTGTGACCGAGCTCTTTAAAACGATCTCCCTGCTAAAAGAAGAGGGCTATACGATCCTTCTCGTCGAGCAGAATGTCCGAGAGGCCCTTGAGATTGCAGACCGGGGATACATCCTGCAGACCGGTCGAACCATCCACACAGGCAGCGGAAAAGAGTTGTTAGAGTCCGACACCGTCAGAAAAGCCTTCCTGGGATTGTAATCGTTAGATGATCAACCATTCAGTATGCAAATAAGTGGGATAGATTTATTTTCAAGTTGCGATTTCGAAAAAATAGAAAAGGAGGGACGGACTATGGCAAAGGCGAAAAAAGTAAAGGAGATCGGTTTTACCATGCCCAATAAGGTTGGTTTGCTTTCGGAGATCACCACAGCCATTGCTGGAGCAAAGGTGAATATCACTGCCATATGCGCGTATGGGATGGAAGAGAGCGCCTATTTTATGCTGACCACGGACAGCAATGCAAAAGCGAAGAAGGTCCTCGTACCCTTGGGCGTGGCGATTGAAGAAAAGGATGTGGTCGAGGTGGAGGTGCCGGACAAACCGGGGGAGTTGCAGAAGGTTGCAAAGAAAATCGCCGATGCAGGCATTGATATCGAATACATGTACGCCACTGCCAGTTCAGCCAAAAAAGAAACCTGCATTTTCATGACATCCGATAATGCGAGGGCGATCAGGGTAATCAATAAATAGACGGATGCGTATTTATTTCTGTGAATGGAGGGAGGAAGAGGATGATCAGTGTGATTGCGTCGATTCGTGTGAAGGCGGGAAGACGTTCAGAGTTTCTTCAAATATTTAAGGCCAATGTCCCCAAGGTCAGGGGAGAAAAGGGATGTGTGGAATATGTTCCGGCAGTCGATGTTGATTCCGGCTTACCCCCACAGGTTCTGGACGAAAATATGGTCACGATCATTGAGAAGTGGGAGAGCCTGGAGGCGCTTGGCGATCATCTCACTGCGCCTCATATGCTGGCCTACAAGGAAAAGGTCAAGGACATCGTCGAGGATGTTTCCCTGAAAGTCTTACAGGAAGCCTGAATTGAAAGGCATGTTCTTTGTTATCATTTCAGCGATCGCTTTCGGGGCCATCGCGATTTTTGCAAAGACGGCTTACAGCGCAGGGTTAGACCCAATCAGCGTGCTCTTCTTCCGGTTTTCGATTGCCTCCCTGGTCATGCTTCCATGGGTTATCTTGGGGAATATCCCATTCCCCCGGGGACGATTCCTCCTCGGGCTGATATTGATGGGAGGGATCGGGTACGTTAGTATCTCGTTTTGTTATTTTACGGCGCTGACCATGGCCTCGGCAGGTTTGGTGGCCATTCTGCTCTATGTTTATCCGGCAGTGGTGACCATTTTTTCAGTTCTTTTGTTTAAAGAGCGAATGACCGGACTTAAGCTCCTTGCCCTCCTTCTTGCAATAACCGGCACTGTCCTGACCATCGGGCCTGTAGGCGGGGGGCAGCTCCTCGGCATCCTGTTGGCCATGACTGCACCGTTCATCTATGCCGCCTACATCCTTGTCGGGAGCAGAATCCTGAGACAGGCGCCGGTTCTGTCCTCATCCATCGTGGTGATGATTTCAGCCAGCCTGGTATTTGGCGGGGCGGTCGCGGTGAAGGGCCTCAACCTTCCCCATACATGGCTCGGTTGGGGAGGGGTATTGGGGATTGCCCTCCTATCCACCGTCATCGCTATCATCGCCTTTTTCGCAGGCCTTGAGCGAGTGGGGCCCACAAATGCCTCGGTCCTCTCAACCTTTGAACCTGTCACAACGGTGATTCTTGCCTTTCTCTTTCTCGGAGAAGAGATCGGGGTGATGAGGATCACTGGGGGCGCTCTTATCCTTATGGCTGTGATCCTATTGGCGAAAAGCGAGTTTAAGAAAACTCATGGCAAGGAGTCCTATGGTAGTTGACGATCATCATTTAAAATGTGCACAATTGAGATAAGAAGGACGGGGTGGGCTGAGTTGAGTCAAAAACCCACACTGTTTGTTTCCCTTCCCTATGATGTCTTTTTGGGATATCCCACCGACTGTGCCAGAATGATCTTCTGATCTGGTCGAAGCTTCATTACGCCCGCCAAAGACGACTTGTCTATGAGTGCACGCACCACAGTCGCTAATCCTTCGGAAGCACAATACAGATAAACATTCTGACTGATGAACCCTGTGGCGGCTGCCGAATACAAATCCTTATCCTCATTGGTCGCTGTACCCATCTTCGAATAATCTACCACATAGATGAGGTTAACAGCAGCATCCTTCACAAAAGGCTGACGCCCTGTTATCCCCCGAATATCTTCTGCCAGGACGGGATTCAATAGATTTGATTTTGCATCATAGAGGTATAGACCCTTAGCAGTAGCCACATAGATGTCGATTTCCTGCCGATTTCTTGCCGTAGGCGCGGTTCGCTTTCCATCGGGGCGATTGATTCCAAAGGCTGACCAAAGCATGTTGGAGAGGACTTCTAATGGTAACGGTTCCGGGCTGAATTCTCTTGAAGAGATTCTTTTCCATAATAACTGCATGATGGGATTGCCACTGCCAGTTTGAGGCTTCAAAAGCTCAATAGGTTTTTGGGCTTCCGCTAAAGAGATGTTGGGGGCCATGGACAGGATGGCGCCTGTGGCTGCTGATACCTTCAAAAATTCCCTTCGATTCATCTTCTTTTCCATGATCATTCCCTTTCTGTTGTGGATTCAGAGATATTTTCATCCATGCTAAATTTAGATATCAAACCTTTTCACGTTTGTTTCAAGAATATTTATGCCAAACCATTCCAGTAGCTTACCCTTTGACGCTAAACGATACGGGCCTCCTAACCCTGAACATAACCTGTGCCTTTTCCATGGTCTGTGAGTGGCCTAACTAACGGCCATGGACAATTACCTTGATTAAAGATCTGTCTGAAAGATATCCAACTGTTCGTGAAGATATTGAGGATCGTCAAAACCTTTCTAAGAGGCCGCTTGCTACCAGAGAAAAATCCATAGCCTTTTGAAAAAACTGAAAAGGGAGGAGGAGTGGAAAGATTATCTGCTCAAACTCCGCCAGGCCAATGTCCGAAAAATAAAGCTCATCGATATTCTCAGCCGCCTGGAAGGCCGTCAAATTATTGAAGGAAAAATGTAAAGTGCATTAAGTGACTATCCGAACCGGTATGATTCAGGTCAAAGCAAATCAATCACTCTCAACCCTAATTGGTTTTTCCTACTACTGCAAAACTGTCCAATATTCTTCGCCAATATTTTCTCTTGATCACCCCAAGAGAATTGATTATAGTTTTACCATAAATGAGTTTTGGCCCAGGTGATTTTCTACGTGGCAATAAGGCAGGATATCCATCACAACCTTTTCGCTGATCCAGAAGAAGAGTGTCGTGAGGCAAATTTAAAAGATTGGAGGCATTTATGATTAACCCCGTGTTTCTCAAACGGGTGGTTCTGAACAATTATAAGAGCATCAAGGGATGCTCGGTGCCCCTTGGGCCGTTAACGTTTCTTGTCGGGCAGAATGGAGCAGGCAAAAGTAACTTTCTTGAAGCCCTTCGTTTGGTGACGGAGTCGCTCAACACCTCATTAGAACACGCGCTCAGAGAAAAGGGAGGAATCAATGAAGTCAGACGACGGTCCTCCGGACATCCAACGCATTTCGGAATCCGCCTCGAATGGCAACTCCAGGACGGAACACAGGGAACCTATGCCTTTCGTGTTGGTGCGCAGAAGAGGGGTGGGTTTGAGATTCAACAGGAAGAGTGCAGGATTTTCAGCAGCGGACTTTTTGAAAAGGACTTTTACAGAGTTGAAGACGGCACACTTAAGAAGTCCAGCTTTCAAGTTGGCCCTCCAGCCTCCAGCGACCGCCTCTATCTTGTGGCTGCATCCGGCCTAACCCCTTTCAGGCCGCTGTATGACGCATTGTCGCGGATGGGTTTCTACAACCTTAATCCGGATGAAATCAGGGAACTCCAGCCGCCTGATACCGGAGAAGTGCTAAAACGGGATGGGAGCAATCTGGCAAGTGTCCTGAACATGATAAAGAAAGAAAATGGAGAAGGGTTTGATCGTGTTGTCGCTTTCTTGTCAAAAGTGGTTCCGGGAATCCAGGGCATTGACGTTAAGCATGTAGGAAGGAAAGAAACGATCGAGTTCCGCCAGCTTGTAGGAAACAGTAAAGATGCATGGCGTTTCATGGCGGAAAACATGTCTGACGGCACCCTGCGGGCACTTGGCGTTTTGACGGCCCTTTTTCAGTCATCCAACGGAGCGGGAAAGAAAGTCCCCTTCGTGGGAATTGAGGAGCCGGAGGTAGCTGTGCACCCCGGCGCAGCGGGAGTGCTCAGGGACGGCCTGCTTACCGCATCGAAAACAACTCAGATCGCAGTGACCAGTCATAGTCCGGATCTTCTGGATGACAAAGAGATTCACGATGAAAGCATCTTGGCAGTGGTGAATAAGAATGGGGAAACAGAGATTGCTCCACTCGATGAAGCGGGACGAACAGCGATAAGAGATCGCCTATACACAGCGGGTGAGCTTTTGAGACTGAATCAGATACAGCCTGATGAGGAGGCGGTGGCGAAGATACCCCCGTACCAGTTGGACCTTTTCGCGGACTTTAAGCCATGACAGAAGTGAGAATTGCTGCAATCGTCGAGGGACATGGCGAGTGTGAAGCTGTGCCTATTCTCATACGAAGGATTGCACAAACGATTGATCCGGGGTTTGTGCCAAAGGTTCTGCCTCCCCTTCGGGTTCCCGCAACACGACTGTTAAAGGAGGGCGAGGCTGAACGGTCTGTCGAGCTCGCCGCTCGAAAGCTTAAGGGGAGAGGCGGAATTCTCATCATCGTGGATTGTGACTGGGAAAACTGTTGCCCGGCCGAGCAAGGTCCGGTCTTGCTGAAAAGAGCTATCGTTACACGTGGCGATCTGTCGATTGCAGTTATTCTTGCAAAAAGAGAATTTGAAGCGTGGTTTTTGGCAGCGGCAGAATCCTTAAGGGGCAAATTTGGCCTTCCAGGTGATCTTGAATCTCCAGCATATCCTGAGAACATCCGGGGTGCAAAGGAATGGATGACTGATAAAATGCGGCCTGGACGAGCTTACGCAGAAACAACGGATCAGCCGGCATTTGCTGCTATTTTTGACATGAATTCAGCGCGTCGTGCTGATTCTTTTAATAAGTGCTATCGAGATATCAAAAACATGCTGGAGCAATTGCGGCAATCTGAGAGTATTTAGAAGGCTACTTAAAAAACCATGGTAAAGGCCAAAGTTATTAACTTCATTGGATAAATTTGAACAGCCTCGGCTTTGAAACTGCCTATTCGATGATTTTATCCTCTCAAACCTCATCTCCTTCAATTTATAATACCCCTTCTAATCCTTAATATGCTCCACCGTCCTCGGCTAACCAATTCAAAAGTGAATTGGTTAAGATCGAGTGAAGACTTGACAAGGAATATAACATTTGATATATTGGCCGATAATTAGAATTGGGTTGAGGGTTTGGCGGTGATCAGGAGATTCTTTGTCGACCATACAACTGAAGATTACGCTGATCGGATTAAGGGTCTCCGTGTTGATCTTGGCCTTACCCAGCAAGCCCTTGCAGGAAAGCTGGGTGTTTCCTTTGCAACAGTGAACCGATGGGAGAACGACCAGACAAGACCCTCAAAGCTTTCATGGGGTCAACTTCGCCAGCTTGAATTGACAATGGCGGAAGAGTCCTTTCCCGTAAGTAAGCATGATGCGGATTCATCATCGCCGGCGATACTTGATTTCACTGCTCCTCCTGAGATCGTCAAGGTTCTCGCCGAAGGGGAACGTTTATCTTTTGGCCACTTAGCGAATCCAACCTTTGCCACGGAAATCTCCAGGATCGATCCTCTCCCCCACCAGCGTATCGCTGTTTATGATCACATGCTCACGCAGCCGCGCCTCCGGTTCCTTTTAGCCGATGATGCAGGCGCTGGTAAGACAATCATGGCGGGGCTCTATATCCGTGAAATGGTCTCACGAAGACTTCTTCGGAGAATTCTGATTGTCTCTCCCGCAGGTCTTGTCGGAAACTGGCACAGAGAATTAACTACCCTATTTAATTTGCAATTCAAGATTATCAGTGGTTCTGATGCACGAGCCGGGAATCCTTTTGTTGGGGACGATAGCAATCGGATCATTGTTAGCATTGATACACTGGCCAGTCCCAGCCTTTTCAACCGGCTCAAGGAACCTTCGGTGGCGCCCTATGATCTTGTTGTGTTTGATGAGGCGCACAAGCTTTCCGCAGACCGTGGCTCGGACCTTCGCGTTCGCAAGACTGATCGTTACTGCCTTGCAGAAGCGCTTGCAGGGATTCGAGGCCTCCATGAACGCTGGGCTCTGGGCTGGAGCGCTCACTACCTACTCCTGCTAACGGCCACGCCTCACATGGGGAAGGACTATCCTTATTATGCCCTTTGGCGGCTCCTTGAATCAGAAGCGCTCTCCACACCCGAGGCTTTCAACGAATTTGCACTTGACCAGCGTCGAAAACATTTTATCCGTCGAACCAAGGAGGAGATGGTCCATCTGGACGGCAGCCCCCTTTACCCAAAGCGTATTTCGGATACACTCGGTTACGATCTGAGTCAGGGAGAAATCAGTGAACAGGCTCTTTATAACGAAACGACCGATTACCTTCGGTTCGTTTACAACAAGGCAAGACTTCTTAACCGCGAGGCGGCCCGTCTTGCCATGACCGTTTTCCAGCGGCGACTTGCAAGTTCAACCTACGCACTATTCCGATCCTTTGAACGCCGGATCGAAAAGCTGGACAGGCTCATCGAAGAGGTTCAGGATGGAAAAATAACCACAGAGCAACTCGTCCTTCTCCAGCAGCGGATTCATGAAGAAGATGATATTTTGGAGACCAAAACAGCCGACGAAGAAACCACGGAGGAAGGCTGGGAGGAGAACGAGCAGGCTGAAGATAAGCTCTTGCAAGGCGTTGTCGCCGCCTCGCTAATTGATCTCATGGCTGAAAAAGAACAGGTCAAGAAGCTCCGCGACCTTGCTAAAAAGGTCTGCGATGCAGGACTGGAGTCCAAGTTTGAGAAGCTCTCCGAAGTTCTAACTGATCCACAGTACAGAAAAGAAAAACTGATCATCTTCACCGAACACCGAGACACACTGGTATTTCTGGTGAGGCGCCTGGATGGCATGGGCTACACCGGGCAAGTCGCACAGATTCATGGTGGGATGCATTATACCCAGCGTGAAGATGAGGTGGAGCGTTTCCGCAAATCGCCCGGGGAAGGCGGGGCCAGATTTCTCGTCTGCACAGATGCAGCAGGCGAAGGGATCAATCTTCAGTTTTGCTGGATCATGATCAATTATGATATTCCCTGGAACCCGGCCCGCCTTGAACAACGAATGGGACGTATACATCGCTACCTTCAAAAACACGATCCCGTGATCATCCTGAATCTCGTCGCCCCTTCAACACGCGAGGGAAAAGTGCTAAAGATTCTCCTGGAAAAACTTGAGAGGATTCGTAAAGAACTTCAGTCTGACAAGGTATTCGACTGTATCGGCCGGATCTTTCAGGATATTTCCATTAAGCAATATATGGAGCTCGCCATTACAGAGGACTCCGACCGCGTCGCCCAGGAGCTCGATGGGCGACTGACAAAAGATCAAGTGCAGGCCCTTGCTGCCCGTGAGCAATCTCTTTATGGAACGGGCGGTGACGTGGGGAAAGAATTGCCCCGCCTTCGCGAACATGTGGAACGAGAGATCCATTTCCGTCTATTGCCGGGGTATGTGCGACACTATCTGGAGCAAGCCGCTCCGCTGGTAGACATCGAGATCGAAGGGGACGCCGAGAAAATGTTCTCCTTTCGACCAAAACGCTCGAGTGCACTTGACCCGATCCTGCCCGCCCTGGAACTCTACCCCGAGAAAATGCATGAGCGTCTGTCCGTATCCCGGCCTCTGGACCAAAAAGACGCTATCTGGATTCGACCGGGAGAGCCGGTTTTTGAGAAGTTCCGCGCGCTTGTTTCCGAGCGCCTCGCTGGTGCGGGCCGCCGAGGAGCAGTCTTTGTAGACCCAACAACAGAAAGACCCTACCTGTTCCATATGGCGCTTCTCTCAATCGTACGAAAGGCCGATCCCGAAATACCTGAGCTTTCAAAGGAAGAAACGCTCGAATGCCTACTGGTAGGTATAAAGCAGTACGAAGGCGCAGAAGTGATGCTTTGCCCAATTGAGCATCTTTTGCTTCTTAAAGGAGGCTATGGGCTGCCACCCTCCGGGCAGCGCTTGGCTGTCATTGCTGAAGAGATGAAAGGACAGGCCCTTGCTTTCCTCATAGAACGCATTGCCCGAGAAAAGGCATTGGATCGGGGAAGGCAGCTTCTTGAAAGTATGTCTGAGCGGGAAGGTTTACTTCAGCGTGCGTTCGATTTTCAGGAGGCGGAACTCGCAATCGCGCGGGCGAAGCATGCCGAGAAGGCAAGGTCCGGAAACCGAAAGGCCATCGAATCGCTGGAAGAGGTCAAAAAACAACAGAAGCAGCTTGCCAACAGAAGGGCCAATGGCCTGGCAGTCATGAGGCGGGAACCGGAGTTGATCATGCCAGGACCAGTCACTTTTGTGGCCCACGCAATGGTTGTCCCATCCGCCGATCCGAAGGACATTCAAGAGCACGATGTTAACGTGGAAATGGCAGCCATGAAGGTGGTCTGGGTATTTGAAGAGGCTGCTGGTGCTAAAGTCTTGGATGTGCATATGCCGGACCTCGCACGAAAAGCTGGCTTGCCGGATAACCCAGGCTTTGATCTACTATCCGTAAGAGAGGGGAGCGAGAAGCGTGCCATAGAAGTCAAGGGGCGTGCCGCAATGGGAGACGTGGAGGTTTCAGCGAACGAATGGGCCAAGGCCTGCAACATGCGAGACGGATATTGGCTTTATGTCGTTTACGATTGCGCCACACCCAACCCAAGACTCGTCCGCGTCCAGGATCCATTTGGAAGTCTTCTGGCAAAAGCGAAGGGAAGCGTTCTAATAAGCGCAAAAGAAATCATGCAGGTGTCAATGGGATAAAAGCAATGATAATGACAGAAACGAGTCCGCAACTACCCGCAACCAATGCAGTCAGTTTCCGCAACGGTTGCGAGGGTGAATGGAGAAAAACATTATGAAAGATAAGGATGAGCAATTGGAAGAGCTACTCGCGGATATGGAGTCGGACCGGGTGGAACGGAAGGAGTCCATTTCCGACACCGGAAGGATACGGCAGGCGATCTGCGCTTTTGCGAATGACATGCCAAATCATCGCAAACCGGGGGTGATCTTCATTGGTGTGAGGGACGATGGCACTTACGCGAATCTGGCAATCAATGACGAACTGTTGCGCACTTTGTCCGACATGCGTTCAGACGGGAATATCCTTCCAATTCCAATGATGACAGTGCAAAAAAGGATACTGTGCGGCTGCGAGCTGGCAGTGGTAATAGTTCATCCCTCTGATTTCCCTCCAGTCCGTTACAATGGTCGGATATGGATTCGCGTTGGACCACGGCGGGCAACAGCAACAATTGAAGAGGAGCGTCGCCTCGCTGAAAAACGACGCGCAAGGGATTTGCCCTTCGACTTGCAGCCTATTCCATCTGCTTCACTTGATGATCTCGATCTGGATCTCTTCAATCGAATATATCTACCTTCTGCCGTGGCGGCAGAAGTCTTAAGGGGAAATGCAAGATCACAGCAGCAGCAATTGACTTCTCTACGCTTTATTACAGTTACCGAACCGGTGGCCCCTACTGTCATCGGCCTTCTGGCAGTTGGAAAATCACCATCCGACTATATCCCAGGGGCGTACCTCCAGTTTCTCAGAATTGAGGGGGTTACCTTAACCGATCCGATAGGAGACCAAAAAGAGGTCCAAGGGCCGTTACCAGAACTCCTACGAACATTGGATGACATTCTCAATGCAAACATTCATATACCAACCGACATTCGGTCCGCTTCCACGGAACTTCGCCACCCTGATTACGCATTGGACGCCCTTCAGCAGCTCGCTCGGAATGCCATTATGCACCGTGACTATGCCACCTCCAATGCCCCGGTCCGGCTAACCTGGTTTACAAATCGAATCGAAATACAAAATCCCGGTGGCCCCTATGGGCAAGTTACCGTGGAGAATTTCGGCAATCCAGGAATTACAGATTACCGGAACCCTTCTGTAGCGGAAGTTATGCACAACCTCGGATTCGTCCAACGCTTCGGCGTAGGCATCCAGATCGCGAGGAAGTCTTTGGCGGATAATGGAAATCCGGAACCGGAATTTGATGTGCATGAGAACCATATCCTGGTTATTGTTCGGAGGCGACCATGAGCATACCTGTTATTGCGTTTTTCAACAACAAAGGTGGCGTAGGTAAAACATCGCTTGTCTATCACATCGCATGGATGTTTTCGGATTTGAACCTACGCGTGCTGGCTGCGGATTTAGATCCTCAAAGCAACCTTTCTGCTGCCTTCCTGGATGAAGGACGCCTTGAAGAACTCTGGCCCGAAAATGAACATACATCAACTATCTACGGCGCAATCCGGCCTCTTCAACGGGGGATCGGGGATATAAGCCCTCCCAGGCTTGAGAAAATAAACGATAGGCTTGCCTTGGTTCCTGGCGATATGTCCCTCTCTGCTTTTGAAGACGACCTGTCGCAAGTCTGGCCAAAATGCCTCGACAAGGACGAACGATCATTCAGAGTAATGTCCGCGTTCTGGCGAATCTTACAGCAAGGGGCAGAAGATCGGCAAGCACAAGTCGTCCTGATGGATCTTGGGCCAAACCTCGGCGCTATCAACCGCGCAGCTCTGATCGCTTCTGATTATGTCGTTGTCCCCCTTGGTCCGGACCTTTTCTCATTGCAGGGATTGCACAACCTTGGACCGACGCTTAGGGTGTGGCGCAAGGGTTGGTCTGAACGACTCACTAAGAGTCCGGGGAAGGATCTGGTGCTGCCTAAAGGGAATATGGAGCCGATCGGCTATATAGTCATGCAACACTCCGTACGGCGTGATCGCCCCGTCAAGTCATATGAGAAGTGGATCAATCGGATTCCAGGCGCTTATCGGGAATTCGTCGTTAATTCAATGGTGAAAGATCCGCCAAAGGTTGCGGATGATCCGAACTGCTTTGCGCTCATGAAACATTACCGAAGTCTTGTGCCAATGGCCCAGGAATCCCGTAAGCCGGTCTTTCACCTCAAACCAGCAGATGGTGCACTCGGCGCACACATGAATGCAGTTCAAGATGCATATCGGGACTTTGAAAGCTTGGCCAAGAAAATAGCGATCAAAACCGGATTGAATTTGCCATGACAGACATCCCTCGTTTAATCGAATACGCCTTTCCTTTGAAACAAGCTTCTCTGGATTCGGTTCATGAGAAGAATGTGAGGCATGGGCATATTTCTACGCTTCATATCTGGCCGGCGAGGCGGCCTTTGGCAGCCTGCAGGGCGGCGCTCATTGCTACTCTCTTACCTGACCCTGGGACGCCTGAAAAGCGGAAAGAACTCTGTGAAAAGATTGGCGGTAAGGTCGTCAAGAAGATTGAACGTAAGAAGATGCCGAACGGCCAGATTGTTGAACGTGAAAAAGAGGTAACCGAAGGAGGGATTCTCCATTGGGGTCGAGAGACAGAAAATAAAGAACTCCTGGATTGGTTCCGGCAGGAAATCAAAAAAGCTTATGGTGGCAGAGCCCCAAAGGTGCTTGATCCCTTTGCAGGAGGCGGCGCGATTCCACTTGAAGCCATGCGCCTGGGTTGCGAAGCGACCGCCATTGACATCAATCCTGTTGCCTGGTTCATCCTTAAGTGCACGCTCGAATATCCGCAGAAACTGGCCGGAAAGACATGGCCCCTCCCGGATTTTATTTTGCTAAACGAAACTTTCATGCGCAATTTTTTCACGAAGGCGAAAGGATATTCCAAAACAGAAACGGCAAAAGCCCTTGAACGCTTAGGACGTAAACTTAAGGAAGGGGAGCAAAGCGCGTTCGATTTTAACTTAGCAGATAAGGGTAGTATTGAAGCTGATCTTGCCTGGCATGTGCGGGCATGGGGACAGTGGGTCTTGGACCGCGCCAGGAGGGAGTTGGCCAGGTACTATCCCGTTTATGCCGATTTTGAACCCGTAGACGCGACGTCTCGTCGCGTATCAGCAAGCGGCGGGACGCCGCTTCTACCCTATGAGAAACAGCCCATGCGGCTTGTGCTGCTGAAGGAGGACGGTACCCCTGATATTGATGCTTTGAACAAGGAGTTCGGCAACGAATACCTTGCTGACAAGCGAAACCCGAGATGGATTGCCAAATCTACCGTCGCCTACCTGTGGGCAAGAACAGTAAAGTGCAAGAATTGCCGGACGACACTACCGCTCCTCAAAACCCGCTGGCTCTGCAAGAAAGATAATAAGCGCGTGCTTCTTACCGTAGACGCGACGTCTCGTCGCGTATCAGCAAGCGGCGGGACGCCGCTTCTACATTATTTCGATCCTAATGAACCGATTGCGAACCTGGCGGGCAATCTCCCTCACTGGAGGCAGGAAGGAGTAAGCTACTTTGTGACTTTTCGCCTTGCCGATTCAATGCCACAGGATAAGCTTCTACAGTGGGAGCAGGAGCGAGAGGTCTGGCTGAAAGAGCACCCCGAGCCTCATGACGAAGGAACTCGCAAGGAATATTACCGACTTTTTCCGGAGCGGTTTCAGTCCTGGCTGGATGCAGGATACGGCGAGTGCATTCTTGCCAGGCCCGATGTCAAAGAGATTGTAGAGAATGCACTTCGCCATTTTCAAGGTGAGCGCTACTATCTGGATGAGTTTGTGATCATGCCTAACCACGTTCACGCTCTTGTTTCGCCATTAGAACAAAGCACTCTTTCAAGAATTCTTCAATCATGGAAGTCATACACGGCGCACAGAATCAACAAGCAGTTAGGACGCAGCGGACAGGTCTGGCAAAAGGAGTCGTTTGACCATATTATGCGGAGCCCGGCGCAGATGGAACGGGTCAGACAATACATCAGAGATAATCCAAAGGGCAAATTACAAGAGAAGCGTCGAGACGACGCTTCTACGGCAATGCGACGGGACGTCGCATCTACTATGATCGTCTTTGGTATCGAAAAAGACGTTCCGGTCAAGGGAAGCAACGCCGCTCAGCGCCGCGAACACGACAAACGTATTGGTGCGGGGACAATGTCACGCTCCGGAGCCAAGTGCCCTTGCTGCGAGACCATAATGACGATGGAGGATATCCGTCTTGAAGGACAAGCAGGAAGACTGAGTGAAATAATGACTGCTGTGGTGGTGGATGGACGAAGCGGCAAGGAATATCGTCTACCTACCTTACATGAATTGGAACTGGTAGGCCAGGGAGTGGGTCATGTAGTGGGCCAGGCGTCCCTGCCGGGTGCTTTTCCCCTGCCTGCTACAGAAAGGACAGGCACAGAGGCCTGTCCCACCATTGAGGAAGAGCTTAAAAGAGTGTTTGCCCAGATTCCTTTCGGTCTTCCGGAGGAGCCACTTCCCAGCAAAGAAGCGTTGGGATTTCGTGTGCCTCTTTACGGCTTCGACCGATGGAAAAAACTTTTTACGTCTCGCCAGCTTTTGGCGTTAGGGACATTTGTGAAGTGTACCCGGGCGACAGGGGAGGAACAGGCCAAGCAGGGATTTTCGCTTGAGTGGGTAGAAGGGGTCTCGGCTTACCTTGGTTTGGTGGTGAGCAAATCCCTCGACTACAATTCTATGTTGGCCACATGGAATCTCAGCACGTCAGCAACGGCGCATGGATTTACCAGATGGGCATTGCCAATCACATGGGATTTCACGGAGGCAAATATCATCGAGGGTTTCTCGGGCGGTTACTCCACCATGCTCGAATGGCTACAGATTTCCCTTGTTAATGTGTTGAAGGCTCACAGTCATTCACCCTCCCCAAGTGTTCGCAATCAATCAGCAAGCAAAGCAGCGGGAGCCATTGACGCAATCGTGACGGACCCCCCATACTACGATGCGATACCCTATTCGGACTTGATGGATTTCTTTTATGTTTGGCTCAGGCGTATACTGCAAGGTCTTTCACCGGAATTGGACTCGGTGTTCAAGGAGCCGCTTTCCCCAAAGTGGATCCATGAACAAAACGACGGTGAACTCATTGACGACCCCAGTCGCCACGAAGGAAATAGGGTCAAGTCAAAGGCCGTTTATGAAGACGGCATGGCTCGTGTCTTTCAGGCATGCCACAACGTTCTCAATCCCGTGGGGAAGTTGGTTGTTGTTTTTGCCAACAAGCAACCTGAGGCTTGGGAAACTCTGGTTTCAGCCCTTATTCGTTCGGGTTTTGTCGTTGACGCGAGTTGGCCAATTCAGACAGAACGAGAAGCACGTACTCGGGCGCTTTCTTCCGCAGCGCTTGCCTCTTCCGTCTGGCTTGTTTGTAAAAAAAGGGGAGCAGTGGGTCAGGCGTCCCTGCCTGACCAGAATGGACAGGCACAGAGGCCTGTGCTACCGAAACCAGGATGGGACAATAAAGTCTTAGAGGAGATGCGGGAGAATATTCGCGGCAAGCTTCGGGAGTTCTGGGATGCGGGGATTCGAGGGCCTGACTTTGTGTGGGCAGCCACCGGGCCAGCACTTGAAGCTTACAGCAAGCATCCTGTCGTTAAGAAGGCAAATGATCCGGGTCAGGTTATGACTGTCTCGGAATTCCTCACGCAGGTCAGGCGTATCGTCGTTGACTTCGTAGTCGGTCGGGTGCTGAGTGGAAGCGGCGTCTCGCCGCTTGAAGACGAAGAAGCGCGACGGGACGTCGCGTCTACTCTTGACGAGCCGACTTGTTATTATCTCCTTCATCGCCATGATTTTGGTTTAGATGAAGCGCCCGCAGGAGCGTGCATTCTTTATGCCATTTCATGTGGCATCTCAGACAGAGAACTCGCTTCCACATGGGACCTCATAAACTTCACAAAGGGTAGAAGCGACGTCTCGTCGCTTGAAGATGAAGATGTGGACGAAGAAGACGAAAGTGGTGTGGAAGCCACTTCTACTCTCGAAGAAGAGAGTTCGGGGAGTAAAGTGAAACTTAAAACCTGGGTTCAGCGAAAGGCCCGTTCGCTCGGTTATGAAGCTCCCGAAGGCAAGCCTATTCCGTTTATTGACCGTGTTCACTGCCTCATGCACTTATGGAAGGGAGGGGACCTCCACAAGGTTGACGAATACCTCGATGAGAATGGACTCAGGCGGCAGGAACTTTTCAGGCGACTTCTCCAATCAATCATCGAGCTATCGCCCCACGGGAGTGAGGAGCGGTCGCTTCTGGAGTCCATCAGCAACCATATCCAGGCCCGAGGCGCAGTGAAGGATAAGCCAGCTTCACTGCCAGGATTTGAAAGGTAATGGTTTCGCAAAAAGTCGTCACTCCGGTGAAAACCGGAGTCCAGAAAACTTATTTCTATTTGAAAAGACTGGATTCCGGCTTTCTCCGGAATGACAACAGATGACGTGACAAGGGGGTGAAAGCGGTGAAGAGCCACCGAGTTTCCATAAACGACAATCCGTTGTTTGGTAGATTACCAATAGAATTGGCTGACAACCTTCATTCGCTCAACCCTTGGTGGGTCCGAAAGCCAAGCAAGCAGGTGCCTCCATTCCATCGATGGGCTTTTCCAAAGCTAAAACGCCTGTTAACGCAGGGGATGACACCGGCCACTGTCCTGCGGGGGCCTCGCCGAGTTGGGAAGACAGTCCTGATGCGACAATTGATCGAATCTCTCCTAACCGAAGGGATAAATCCTGCGCGGATTTTATACGTTCCCTTCGACGAGCTACCCACCTTGCTGGGCTTAAAAGAACCGGTCCTCGATATTTCCCGCTGGTACGAAAAAGAGATCCTCAAGCACACATTTAATGAGTTTGCCCGCAAGGAAGGTCCTTCCTATTTGTTTCTCGACGAAGTCCAGAATCTCGCCAACTGGGCGCCACAGATCAAGAATCTCGTGGACAATCATGACCTGCGTGCGGTGGCCACCGGCAGTTCTTCCTTACGGATTGAATCCGGGCGCGATAGTTTGGCCGGACGTATCACCACCCTCGATCTTGGTCCTCTCTTCCTGCGCGAGATCGCGGGACTGCGTTTCGGAGAAGACCTACAAGCTTTCTGGCCAGAGAATACGGTCGACAAACTTTCCACGGAGGATTTCTGGTTCAACGCGATTGAGCACGGGCAAAAGGCGAAAGGAATTCGGTTGCGCTCATTCAAAGCCTTTTCCGACAGAGGCGCCTATCCCATGGCCCACGAGAGAGCAGACATTCCATGGGAGGAATTGGCCGATAACCTCAATGAGACGGTTATTAAAAGGGCCATTCAGCATGATCTTCGAACGGGGCCCCGGGGGCAGAAACGAGACGAAAAGCTTCTGGAGGAGGTTTTTCGTCTTTGCTGTCGGTATACCGGACAAGCGCCTGGTCCGCCCGCCTTCGTTCCAGAAATACAGCAGGCCCTTTCTGCAAATGTTGGATGGAACCGCATTCTAAACTACCTCCGTTTTCTTGATAGAACCATGTTGATCAGGCTCATCCAGCCGTTAGAGTTACGACTGAAAAAGCGCAAGTCCCCTCCGAAGATCTGTTTGTGCGATCATGCCCTGCGAGCGGGTTGGTTGCAGGAGATTGTACCGCTTGATATCGAGGGATTGCAGGCCAATCCTCACCTCACCGACCTGGCCGGACACCTGGCAGAGAGCGTATTAGGGTACTTCTTTGCTTCGATCCCAAGTCTCGATATCGCCCACTTCCCGGCGCGAGGCAGCGAACCGGAAATTGATTTCATTCTCACAGTGGGTACGAGGAGAATCCCTATCGAGGTCAAATACCGACGACGCATCGATCCCCACGATGACACCCGTGGGTTGAGGGCATTCTTGGAAAGGACTGTTTATAACGCCCCTTTTGGTCTGTTGGTTACCCTGGAAGACGATGTGCGCGTACCTGATCCGCGAATTGTCCCCATCTCGTTGTCTGCCCTATTGTGGACGAAGTGATTTTTGCAGACAGTGTCTGCAAAATTGGGAGTAATGCTCTGGTTGCAGGTAAACATTTCCATAGAGGTTATGATTTCGCAGACGCTGTCTGCGGAAGCTGAAACAAACCAGCATGCTTTAGCAGCACATCTGTTTCAAAAAGGAGAATGACTATGGCTAAACTTCCCTGGAAAGCATGGCACGAGGTAGTGAAGCTTCGTGACGACCTCAGGTCGGGAAATTTACCGCTTCATATGTTTGCCGCCGACCTTTATGAAGTCATGATGCAGCGAGGTAAAAGGCCGGTCTATGAAGACCCCCGTGAGTTCTTTGCTCTCACATTCCCCACTTACAACCTGCGCCAGTTGGTAAGGGATGTGGCGCTTCGTTTGGCGGGAAAGAATGACAAGGCTGTCCGGCAACTTGAGCTTACCTATGGAGGCGGAAAGACCCATACTTTAATTACGCTGAGACACCTTGTGCACGAGCCGGATAAATTGCCGGACCTTCCATCCGTGGCTGAATTCATCCAGGAAATTGGCCAAAAGTCTCCCAAGTGCAGGGTGGCGGGTCTCTGCTTCGATAAGCTCGATGTTGAGAAAGGAATGGAGGTTTTGTCGCCTGCTGGAAAGATTCGAACCCTTAAAAATCCATGGAGTGTTCTGGCTTACCAGATTGCCGGAGATGAAGGCCTAAAGCTCCTCCACGCAGGTAACAAGGCAGAGGAGCGTGATTCAGCGCCCGCTGAGAACCTACTTTCAGAACTCCTGGAGATCCCGGGCAAAGAGAGATTAGGAACCCTGGTGCTTATCGACGAAGCACTGATGTATGCAAGGGAGAAAGTCACACACGATCCGGGCTGGAGAGTCCATCTTGCAAACTTTTTTCAGTATCTCACGCAGGCGGCGGTGAAGGTTGATCGATGCTGTCTCGTCGCTTCGCTTCTTGCAACAGATCCACGAAAAAGTGACAAACTGGGCCGTGAGATCCAGGCAGAGCTCTATGATATATTTCAGCGCCAGCGTGAGGAGGCAGTAGAGCCAGTCGTCAAAGAAGATATTGCCGAGGTTTTGCGCCGCCGGTTTTTCAAGAGCGAATCGCTTAAGGATAGGGAATCTTTTCGTCAACATGTCATGGCAGCGCTGAAAGGTATTCAGGTTGTTGACGAACAAATCGGTAAGCAGGGCGTGGAGGCAGAAGAAAGGTTCCTCAGAAGTTACCCGTTTCATCCCGACCTCACAGAAGTGCTCTATTCCAAATGGACGCAGCTTTCCCGTTTCCAGCGAACACGCGGCGTACTTCGAACCTTCGCTCTGGCTCTACGAGAGTCTGCGAAATGGGACGTGAGTCCTCTTGTCGGGCCAGCAGTTTTCTTGACCGCTCCGGGCAAGGAAGGGCTTTCAGAAGCCCTGCGCGAGATGGTCGCAGTTGCAGATACGGAGGAGTGGGAAGGAAAGAAACAGGCATGGACCGGTATTCTCGATGGTGAGTTTTCACGGGCCCAACAAATTCAGAGGGATTCCGTAGGTCTCAAGCACCGTGAGATTGAGCAAGCCATTGTAACCACTTTCCTCCACTCTCAACCTATCGGCCAGAGTGCGAAAACCAGGGACCTTGTGGCGCTGCTTGGCGCTACTCGGCCGGATAAGATCGAACTGGAAAAGGGGCTCTCGCGCTGGGCCCAGACCAGTTACTGGCTTGACGATCTCTACGCCACGGGGGCAGAAGACCAATTGCCGAGCGCCTGGCGTCTGGGCAACCGCCCCAATCTTACCCAGATGCATGCAGTTGCGGCAAAGAATATTTCAGAAGACATAGTCCGCGCCCGTTTGCTGGACGATATCGGTAAGGTAAAGGCGCTCTCGGCTAATGCCTCGGCAATCGGAGTGCGTGTTCATACGCTCCCAACGAAGCCAAAGGATATTGAGGACGACGGGGCATTCCACTACGCCATTCTTGGGCTGAACGCTGCATCGGAATCCGGCAAACCCGGCGCTGAAGCGAGGCGATTATTAGATGATACGACAGGGCCAGATAAACCCAGGGTGTACCGGAATGCCGTCATTCTACTTGTTCCCTCAAAAGATGGCCTTGAATTGGCAACGGCCCGGGTAAGGGATTATCTTGCCTGGGAAGCCGTACGCGAGGAGGTCAAGAAACAACAAAAGAATGGCAACGTTGATCCTGCCCGCGCGCAGACGCTTCAAATCAATATTGAAAAGGCCAAAGGACGAATTCCCGAGGCCATCAGACAGGCCTATTCCATCGTGGTGACAGTTTCCGAGAAGAAGGATATCCAGGCGTTCAAGATCACCATCACAGACGAACCGCATTTCAATATCATCAAGGCCGACAAGCGTTCTCGTGTCCAGGACACGGCCATTGCTGCAGAGGCTCTCCTGCCGGACGGGCCTTATAACCTCTGGCATCCTGGCGAGACTTCGCGGCGCGTCAGAGACCTGGCTGGCGCTTTCGCCCAGCTTCCACATTTGCCGAAGATGCTAAAGGCGAGCGCCATACTTGATACCCTGGCTGAGGGTTGTGAGAAAGGCATATTTGTCCTGCGACTCACCCGGCCGGACGGCACGTATCGCACCTGGTGGATGTCGAGACCGGATGAGAATGCGCTCGCTGATCCTGCGTTGGAGCTTGTCTTGCCCGAAGCCGCAGAATTAGGTGAGATTTCTCCCGGGCTTCTTACTCCCAAAATCTTACCCGGGCTTTGGCCTGCCTTCGCCGATGCTACGGCAGGCAGGCCTGGGGATGAAATCACTCTGAAAAATGTTATGGACTATTTCAACGGTTCAACTGTTGTTCAGTTTGATCGAGGCGGGTACCAGGAACCAATGCAAATTCCGAAGGCTAATCAGGCCGTTCTGGAGCAGGCCATTGCTGCCAGCGTTGAAAATGGTAGTCTGTGGTTACTTTCCGGTCCCGCAAGCATTTTAGGGGAACCCATTCCAACGGGGGTCTTAAATGCAAAGGCGAAGTTGTGTGCGCCGCCTTCGAGCATTGCTGCCCCAGAGATCCTCTCCGAAAATTTGCCGGACGCATGGAAAGGTAATGTCTGCACAGGTTTATCCATCGCCTCTGCCCTGTCGTTGAAGGCTGGGAAAAACTTACCATGGAAGACTGTTAGAGATGTAATTTCCGCTGCACTTCAGGCTCGATTTATACAGATTGCGGAAGAAACCGGCAGTGCATGGCCTTGCGATTTTCCTGCTGCCCACCTTGTGAAGTTCAATATCACAACGGGGGTTCCCGGGGTGGTTGCAGATACGGGCGGAGGTCAGTATTTAAAGAGTGTTCTTGTCGCGAACGCAGAGCTTGAACCATCCCAGGTCCAGGATCTGGGTGAGATCATGCCTGATTTACTAAAAATCAAGGCGAAAGCGAACACTCCCATCCGATTTCATGTAGGCATTGAATTGGGGGATGGAAAAACGGTTCCTTCCAAAGAGGCAGCAAATGCATTTAACAAAGCGCTCAAAAAAGTGAAGGAAGATTTTCAGCTACGATAGAAAAAAGATTTTATGACCAGCTGACCCTCGGAAAAATGGCGGCAAGGATAATCAGCAGAAAGGAACGTTAAAGAATGGCGCTAACGACTCATCTATCCGGTTATGTCACAAGCAAGGTTAAAAGCCGCGGAAACTCCTACTATAAAGATGGAGCTGTTCAGATTATCCATGGGAACAAAGAAGAGATGCGGGCAATCGTCATCGGGACCAATGCATACCACATCAACCTGTACCGAGAGGGGGATACGGTTTATGTTTCATGCACCTGTCCTTATCTCGAAGGGGAGGGGGATACCTGCAAACATATCTGGGCAGCGCTCCTTGCTGCGGAGAATAGAGGCTACCTGAGAGGAAAGAGCAACAGCGATCCGGCGCATCTCGATATCGATGTTGAGGGCGATGATTGGGATGAAAACGAGGAAGAGGATGAAGCGTTGGACGAAAATGAAATCCGCCCCGGTTACGCCTTGCCCTCTTATTTTCCGCATTCCCAGGAGCGACGCCATCTTCAAGTCGCTCCCCCGCCGCCCGGATGGAAGGATCATCTGGCTGCCCTGCGCGGGGCTTTGCAGGCGCAGCGGGATGCGGAGAAAGGCCGTTGGCCGGCGACCCGGCAGATTCTCTTTTTTGTCGATGTTCCCGCTACCCTCGAAGGGAAGGGGTTGGTTGTTGAGGCGGTGTACAGGGAAAGGAAGAAGAACGGCGAATGGGGTCGGCTGAAGCCCCTTTCTGGTTCGAACTTTAAACCGGAGAACCTGCGTGACCCGGAGGACCAGCGCATCATGGCCTTGCTGATGGGGAGCCAGGACGGCGCCGATTGGCGCGGCTACTCCGGTTATTATTATGGAAGAGGGGATTTTCGCCGCATCCTGCCTATCCCCGTCCAGGAAAATCTGATGGAACAACTCTGCCGCACGGGACGGTGTTTCCTCCGGAGAACCGTATCCGACTACGATCATAAATTTCTCCAATGGGATGATGGGGAGCCGTGGGAGTTCTGCGTGAGCGCGGAAAAGGATACATCTGCCGGGGCCTATGCACTGAAAGGTTATCTCCAGCGAGGGCCGGATCGTATTACGCTGGGAAAACCTGCCCTGCTGGTCGCAGGAGGCCTCGTTTTCTTCGAAGACAGAGTTTCCCGCCTCCTGGATCATGGGGCCTTTGGATGGATTTCCATATTGCGAAAGCGGAAGGATGTCGTCATCCCTTTCGAGGAGGGAAACGCCTTCATCCAGGAGTTAATGGCCATGCCGTCGCTTCCACGGCTGTCTCTTCCCGATGAATTGCAATACGAGGAGATTCGGGTTACTCCCCGGCCCCGGCTCACGGTTGTAGCGCCGGAAAGGAGAAATCGATGGGACGCCGACCGACTTCACTGGAAGCTGTCGTTCGATTACGAGGAACACACGATTCTTTATGAAGATCCTGGTCGGGGGTTTCTCATGGCGGAGCCGCGTCGCTTCTTGCTGAGAGATCGCACGGTCGAGCAGCAGGCTTATGAAATGGTCCGGAGTTTGGGGTTCCAGGAAACCCAGTATTACGGGGACGTGCGGCGGGAAGTGGCCCCCCGTCATCTTCCTCGAGCCGTGCGAGAATTGCTGGCTGCGGGTTGGCATGTCGAGGCTGAAGGGAAAGTTTACCGCCGGCCCGGCGCGTTCAACCTGTCGGTGACCTCCGGCATCGACTGGTTTGAATTGCATGGCGAAATCCGGTTCGATGACAGGATAGCAAATCTACCGGAATTACTGGCGACCCTCAAGCGCGGTGAGAACCTGGTTCCCCTGGATGACGGCACGTTCGGGATGCTGCCGGAGGAGTGGCTGAAAAAATACGGGAGCCTGGCCGGCCTCGGAAAAACCAATGACGATCACTTCCGATTTTCGCGCTGTCAGGTTGGACTGCTGGATGCCCTGCTGGCCTCCCAGCCGGAGTCCACGTGTGATGAGACCTTCCAACGCGTGCGGAACGAACTGATGAGATTTGAAGGGGTTCAGCCGTGCGATCCACCGGGAGATTTCACGGGCGCTTTGCGAGGTTACCAGAAGGAGGGGTTGGGTTGGATCCATTTTCTCGAAAAGTTCGGTTTCGGGGGATGCCTGGCGGACGACATGGGTCTGGGCAAAACGGTGCAGGTTCTCGCCATGCTGGAGGAAAGAAGACAAAAACGGACAGCATCGGCGCGGGAAGCGGGGAATGGCAATACCCCGATCCGCAGGAACGGCGTTCCAGGGCCCTCCCTCGTTGTCGCGCCGAAATCATTGGTCTTCAACTGGATTCAGGAGGCCAAGCGTTTCACTCCGCAGTTGAAAGTCCTTGATCATACGGGCCCCAACCGAATGAAGCCAGGCGAGCATTTCGAAGATTATGATCTCATCCTGACCACGTATGGGACGTTGAGGAAGGAAGCCGTTGAGTTCAAGGATGTTCGGTTTGACTACTGCATTCTGGATGAGGGACAGGCGATCAAGAACGCCAACACCCAGTCGGCAAAGGCCGTTCGCCTTATTCATGCGAACCAGCGTCTGGCGCTGAGCGGCACCCCTATTGAAAACCATCTTGGCGAACTCTGGAGTCTCTTCGAGTTTCTCAACCCCGGTATGCTGGGATCGGCCTCCGTGTTCAAGCTCACCGGCGCAGGCGCCCGCAACCCCGAGCCGGAAACACGCATGTTGCTGGGAAAGGCCCTTCGACCCTTCATCCTGCGCCGTACCAAGGGACAGGTCGCTCGTGAGTTGCCGGAAAAACTCGAGCAGACTCTCTATTGCGATCTCGATTCGAGACAGAGAAAACTCTACGATGAATTGCGGGACCACTATCGTCGCACCCTTCTGAATCAGGTGGAGCGTGACGGTATGAATAAGTCCAAGATTCAGATTCTTGAAGCGCTTTTGAGGTTGCGCCAGGCGGCCCTCCATCCGGGTCTCATCGACAGGTCGAAAAAATCCCACCCCAGCGCCAAGCTCGAAACATTACTCCCCCAACTTGAACAGATCATGGAGGAAGATCACAAAGTTTTGGTTTTTTCTCAGTTTACAAGCTTCCTTGCCATCCTGCGGGAAGAATTGGACAGGCAGAAGACATTTTATTCATACCTCGACGGGCAGACGCGCGACCGTAGAGCGGTTGTTGAACGATTCCAGACGGACCCTGACTGCAGGCTGTTCCTCATTAGCCTAAAAGCCGGAGGTCTCGGACTGAACCTCACGGCAGCCGAGTATGTTTACCTGCTGGACCCGTGGTGGAACCCCGCCGTGGAGGCACAGGCCATCGACCGCACTCATCGCATCGGCCAGACACAAAGAGTGTTTGCCTATCGCATCATTGCCAGAGATACAGTGGAAGAAAAAGTGTTAGAGCTCCAGCAGACGAAGCGTGACCTTGCAGATGCCATTATCAATGCAGACAACAGCCTCATACGCAATCTGGCAAAAGAGGATCTGGAACTGTTATTGTCATAAAAACAGAACCCGGTCTTCTCGGCTTGGGTTATAATGGCGGGTGATCTATCGAGTTATTCTCGAAAAACTTTTGTTCCAGGTTGCTTCGATAACCGCCCATGACTATCGGAGGTCTTAAATGAGGGAGTATCGTCCTGCAAAGAAACGGATTACGGTTTTGATTGGGGAGTCTGTGCGAATCATTCGTGAACTTCAGGAATTAAGTCAAAATCAACTGTCACAGCTTACAGGCATTCCTCAGGCTGCAATTTCGGCAATCGAAAATGACCGAATCCATCTTGGGGTGGAGCGCGCAAAAGTTCTGGGTCGGGCCTTGAAGTGTCACCCAGGTGTTCTGGTCTTCCCTGGCTGGGAACTTCCCAAAGAAGCTGCGGCATAACCCTTCGCTTCAGGGGGCGCCCATAGCTCACCGCGAACTCATACCCTATTCGGCGATGTCCAATTGATATTCGAGAAAGCAGAAGAGCGAAGAACTGCTTGGTTACAACTTCTTCTGTCAATCGGTTGGCCGTTTCCGAAGAAGCGTCAGATTTGAATAAGTATCTTGAAATGCTTTAAAACCCACCTCGCGCCGTCAAAGTTATTTAAATAACTTAAGTACGTCCCCGAAGTCTTTCCTTTACCTTCTTTGGTCAATACTTCATTGTTTTACTTATGTACTATAGCGATAATAACTCCAATTATGGCAACCAAACCCAGACCGAATCGAAATCCAAAGAGAATTGCAGTATTGACCATTGAGGTAATATACTCTTCCACCATTGCCGTAGCCTCACCACAATTTGGATTTAAATCCAGAGCCTTTGTGCAAACTCCGATGGCCTGATCGAGTTGGTCTTTATCCGCATAGGCTGCCCCAATTATTATAGGCCATACCATAAATTCATAGTTTTTTCCGCCCACCCTTAAACCGTTGAATGAATGCTGGGGGCATGCATTGCAATTTTTTGAGATTTCGAGCGGACTCATCAACCTCAATGCCAATTTCTAACCCAACCCGACCCACTGGCTCAGGATCAACTATAAAAACTGCTTGTGGAAAATCAAACAGGACATCTTTTTTCATTTCATCAATGAAGCGTTTTGCTGCTCCTTTAGTCCATTTTTCCAATTTTGGCCGGTAGACATCCATACTCTCAAATTCTGTGATAAAGAACACGTCTGCAATATCGATGTCCTTTAATGAATCCACGTAAGCGTATGCATCAAGTGGGAACCCTCCTACGAACCTGATCAAATCGTTGCCCGATGTTCTGTGCACTCTGCATCGAAAGAAAATGCTCAATCTTTCCATAATTTTGATCACTGGTACCATCGATTATTGCACAAGCCACGTATTCAGTCACAAAGTTAATCTGGTTCTCAACAAGGTTGCCAGGGGGAGAAACATACTCCTCGGGTCTCTTTATTGCACATTCTGCCCTAAATCTTTTCTCCCAGTTCTTCAGGAGAGATATAACGTAATGCCTCTTCGATGCAGAGTGTACTACTCTATCTAATTGGTCAGAGAAGAATGCGAGCGCATATTTACAGTGCCATTCTTGCCACCCTTTTCTTGATTTTGGTTTTTTGTTGAGCCCTGCGAAAGTCCCTTTTTCCATTATCCCCCCTTTTGTACCGTCCCCTCCTTTGATAGTTTCGGAATACCTGTTACGCTTGTCACCCGAGGTAGATTCTCCAAGGTGCTCAGTTCATGAAGAAATGTGGAAAAGCACCTCTGCAAATGGTGACCTATCTTACGATTTTAACAATTTGTCGAGGAGGAGGATATCGATTCCCTTAACCCATTCAAAAACTTTATCGTTGGTTAAGAAACCGGGCACTCCATTGAAATAACCTTGTTTTTCTGATACATTATATGCCCAACATGAATGATATCGACCAACTTTTACCCAAAGAAATCCGTCTCCTCATCCGGAAAGGAAAGTGGGATAGCCCCACGGCGGGACTGGCGATGGGATATGCCCAGGCTAACCTGGTTATCCTGCCGGAGAGATATGCCTTCGATTTTCTCCTTTTCTGCCAGAGAAATCCGAAACCCTGCCCCTTGCTGGAAGTTCTGGAACAGGGGAACTTCCGGACGGAATTTTTATCCCGAGATGCCGATATCCGGACGGATATTCCCCGTTACAATATCTATCGAATAGGTAAATTAGAAACGACCGTCAAAGAAATCAAAAGTCTCTGGAAGTCTGATTTCGTCACCTTTCTCCTGGGTTGTAGTTTTTCTTTTGAAGAGGCGTTGCTCCGGGCGAACGTTCCTGTCCGGCATATTGAAGAGAAAAAGAATGTCCCGATGTTTATCTCCAGTATTCCTTGCAAGCCCTCAGGTGTTTTTTATGGACCCATGGTGGTTACGATGAGGCCCATTCC
>JAGXSW010000059.1 GCA_018333715.1 Syntrophaceae bacterium
GTGGGGGTGAGGGGGAAGACACACTATCCACCCCCACCTCAATCCTCCCCCATCAAGGGGGAGGATAATACTTGCAAATTTTCATGGTTCGTGCCTGCACGCCGAAGTGGATTACGGCACGCAGGGGTGGCAATCTTATTGAAAAAGGCGAGATTGCTTCGGTTCCCTCGCAATGACAATTTCTAAATCGGGATTTGGGTTGAAACATTTCCTGGTGAAACATTTCCTTGAAAAGAGATTGAAGAAATGGTAAGGTGTGAACCATGTAAGGTTCACACTAAAGTTGAATTAAATTAGGTCCCTACCAAGGTATAAATTCCGCAGGGTCCATTCCTTAAAGGAGGAGGTTATGGCTGGAGTCAATAAAGCGATTCTCGTCGGTAATTTGGGAGCAGACCCGGAGGTCAAATTCCTCGGAAGCGGCACCCAGGTCGCCAATTTCCGGATTGCAACGACCGAAAACCGTGTCAACCGATCCGGAGAAAAGATATCACTCACGGAATGGCACCGGATCGTGGCCTTCGGCAAATTGGCGGAAATCTGCGGAAAGTTTCTGAGCAAAGGGAAACAGGTCTATATTGAGGGCCGGATCCAGACCCGGACATGGGAAGATAAGGACGGAAACCGGAGATATACCACGGAGATCATCGCCAACCAGATGCAGATGTTGGGGACAATGGGGGCCCCTGTTGAAGCCTCTGCCTCGGAAAAGGAATTTGATATCGATCCTGGCCTTCCCGGCTCCGATGAGGAGGTGCCCTTCTGATTGCGGAATTCGGAATTGGGGTTTCAGATTTAAATTCCGCAATCATCATTCCGCATTCCGCATTCAGAAGAGATACCTCCTCATGCTCACATTGAGGAGAAGGCCGATTCCGATCAATGTGGAGATGAGGAAAGAGCCTCCGTAGCTGAGCAGGGGAAGGGGAATCCCCACCACAGGCATCAATCCCAATACCATCGAGATATTGATGAAGGTATGCCAGAAGAGCATCGCCGCCACGCCAAAACAGACGATGGCGCCGAACCGGTCTTTCGACCCTACGGCGATGCGAAGGCCCCACAAAATCAGTAAAAAATAGAGGCCCACCACAATGAAGCCTCCGACCAGGCCCCATTCCTCTCCTATGGCGGAGAAGATGAAATCGGTGTGTTGTTCAGGCAGAAACCCCAGCTTGCATTGTGTCCCCTTCATAAAACCTTTCCCGAGGATCCCGCCCGATCCAACAGCAATCTTCGATTGGATGAGTTGATAGCCGGCGCCCAGGGGGTCGAGGTCCGGATTGAAGAAGGTGATGATCCGCCGCTTCTGATAATCCTTCAGGAATCTCCAGACAAGGGGAAGGATGGAAACCCCGATCACCCCAAGCGTGATGAGAGAGGACCAGCGAACCTTAACAAAGACCAGAATTGAGAAGAAGACCAGGAGAAGGATGATGGCATTCCCCAGATGGGGCTGTTTAAGGATAAGAATCATCGGCAAAAAAAGGAGGAAAAAAGGGAAAGCAAGATGTTTCAGCGAATAACCTTCCCGGCCCGGGTATCTTTGAAAAAATTTCGCCAGGGCCAGGATGAATGAAATCTTAACAAATTCGGAAGGCTGAAAAGTGAGGGGGCCCACTTTCACCCACCGCTGGGCGTCTGAAGTGATAATACCGTAGCCCAGAACAAGCATTAAAAGGACCATGGCAACGGCATAGGCAATATAGGCGAAGTCCGTATAGAATCGGTATTCAACGAAAGCGATGACCAACATGGCTCCCAGACCAATGGCCAGCCATAGGACCTGTTTCAGATAGAGGGGCGCGCCGGTTGTCTCTTCGTTCGAAGTGACGCTGTAAAGATTGAGAATCCCGATCGAAACGATGAGGAGGACAATCCCAAGCAAACCCCAGTCAAAATGGATGAAGAGACGTCGATCAATCATAAACAGAATCCGATGAAGCCTCCTCCGCCTTTGCAGGCGCAGAGGCTTCGAGATCGAAATATTTTTCGATTACCTTTCTGGCGATGGGAGCAGCCGCCGTCCCGCCATAACCCCCATGTTCAACAAGGACGACAACCGCGATCTGGGGATCTTCAAAGGGGGCGTAGGCCGCAAACCACGCATGATCTCGAAATTTGATCGGCATCCGGTTCATATCCCCTTTCTTAAAATCGGCTGCCATTCGAACGACCTGTGCGGTTCCCGTCTTTCCCGCCACTTTCACCTGCTTTAATGCGCTGGCATATCCTGTTCCACGAGGCTCATTGACCGCTCCCATCAGGGCTTCCTGGACCACACGGAGCGTTTTCTCTGAGATGTTCGCTCTGCCTGTCTCCTGTGAAGGATATTCTTTCAATTTTTCCCCATAAATATTTTCCACCCTCTCCACGACCTGCGGCAGATGGAGTCTGCCTCCATTGGCGACCGCTGAGATGAGGATTAAAAGTTGAAGGGGGGTGGCGTTCAAATATCCCTGACCCACGGCAACAGAGAGGGTCTCTCCGCTATACCACGAAACCCCAAACCGTTTCTTCTTCCATGAGGTGGATGGAACAATCCCCGCCTTTTCATGGGGGAGGCCAATCCCTGTCTTTCTACCCAGACCGAGTTCGCCTGCATAATGGGCAATGGCATCCACTCCAACTTTCAATCCCGCCTGATAGAAGTAAGTATCACAGGATTCGACGAGGGCCTGGTGGAGGCTGAGGGTTCCATGTCCTTTCTCTTTCCAGCACCGGAAATCCCGGTTCCCATATGGGAAGACGCCGGTGCAGGTAATCTGTGTTTGAGCGGTGATGGCTCCCGTTTCCAGGCCTGCGATTGCTGTGACGATTTTAAACACCGACCCCGGAGGATACTGCCCCTGAATTCCCTTGTTCTGAAGGGGATTGAAAGGATGATCTGTCAGCGCCCTCCACTCTTCTGCGCTGACGCCTCTCGCAAAGATGGAAGGGTCGAAGGAAGGCTTGCTCACCATGGCGAGGATGCGTCCTGTCTTTGGATCCATGGCAATGAGGGCTCCGTTCTTATCCTGATAGGCATCTTCAGCCGCCTTCTGGAGATCGAAATCGATTGTCAGAAAAAGATTGTTCCCGGGAAAAGGCTCCACGCTCCGGAGGGGCTTGATCTCCCTTCCCAGCGCGTCCACTTCAATTTGACGGCCGCCGTCTGTTCCTTTGAGTTGAGCTTCCCATTCGCGCTCGACTCCATGCTTCCCGATCATGGCCCCCATGCGGTAAGTCTTCTCCTTCGCCTGTCTCAGCTCATTTTCGTCCACTTCTCCGATGTAACCGATGAGATGAGAAGCGAGAGAGTCATATTGATAGGCCCTCCTCGGCCTCACATCCACGAGAATCCCCGGTAGATGAATCCGGTTCGACTCGAGGATGGCAAGTCTGTTCCAGTCGATATCCGATTTGAGCTTGACCGGCCTGAAGGCAGGCCGCCGTTTAAGGCCCTTTATATTCTCGTCGATTTCTTCCTGGGGGAGATTGAGTATCTCCCCGATCTTCTCCAGCGCTTCCGGATTTGATCGGATATCTTCCGGCACAAGAAAGACTTCAAAGGAGGGCCGATTATGGGCCAGGATCTGCCCCTTTCGGTCCAGCAACATTCCACGGTCAGCAACCATTTCGCGAATCCGGATTCGATTATTTTCCGATAACTGCCGGAGATCGTTTCCCTTGATCACCTGGAGGTGCCAGAGATAGACAAAGAGCAAGAGAAAAGCCGCCCCCGCAAAGAGCTTAAGATATCGGGACCTCTCTTTGAAATCTTCCATTCTCTGGGTGTTGAGCTCCATCATGACTTACCGCTTGCCTCCGATTCCTGTCCCGGGCTGAGCATAGAGCAGAGAAGATCCCTTTTTCAAAAGGGAGAAGAAAACCGAGGAGAGGATGGCTGTGCTGAGAGACTGAGGAAGAAAAACGGTGAAGAACAGAGGATAGAGATTCGGAAGGCGCTCCGGATTGAGAGCCTTGAGAAGGATCAGGAGGATGAGTCCTTCGCCAAGGGCAAAGAGAAACACGAAAAGAGATCGGGAGGGGAAGCTTTCAAGATAGATGCGGCCCTTTAAAAACTGTGCGCAGTAAAAAAGAAAGGGTCTCGAAAAGGCATAGAGGCCGAAGCCATTTCCCGAGAAGAGGTCCATCAAATAACCTAAGAAAAAGACAAATATCCCTCCGGAGATGGGGGAAGAGGAAAGGCCCAGGTAGAGGGTAAGGATCAGGACGATGTCCGGCCGTATCCTCCGGATCGGAACCAAGGTGAGCCAGGTCGTCTGAACCATCAAAAAAAGAACTCCTAAAATGAGAGGGAAAAAAATCCGTTTCACTTTTTCTTTTTAACCTTTTTCTTTACTTTTCTTGATTGTCTCCGAACTCATGTAGAAAATAACTCCAATTATCCCCTCTCCACTGGTGCCTGCCTGCGCGAAGCCGCTTCGGCGAAGGCAGGGGAGAGGGCGGGGGTGAGAGGGAAAATGCCATATCCACCCCCACCTCAATCCTCCCCCATCGAGGGGGAGGATAAGAGTCGGCATTTTTCATGTTCGTGAGAGGCCAGGCGGCAATGAAAACTTATTTGGCCTTCCTCACCTTCTTGCCTTTCTCCTCGGCAAGTGGAGGAGGAGATTCCTTGATAATCAGGACTTCCTCAAGCCTTGTAAAATCAACGCTGGGCGTCAGTTCCGCATATTGAAAGATGCCATAACCCTTCTTGTCCACCTTCTTGATCTCTCCGATCATCAATCCTTTAGGGAAATTTCCACCCAGACCGGAGGTGACCACCCTGTCTCCCGCAACCACATCTTCCGCACGAAGAAGATATTTCAACTGACACCGGTTCTCGCCCCCTCCCTCCACAATCGCTTTGGCCCGGGTTCTCTGGATGATGGAGTCGATGGCGCTGTTGTAATCGGTGATGAGGAGGACGGCCGAATAGGAAGGAGCGGTTTTAAGAATCTGGCCGATCACCCCTTCCGGAGAGATAACCGCCATCCCTTTCTGAACTCCATCCTTCTCCCCTTTATTGACGGTGACACTCTTGAACCACGAGGAAGGGTCCCGGCCGACCACCTCGGCGGCAATCACTGTTGATGAAAGCGTCTCCCGAAACTGGAGGAGTTTCCGGAGACGCTCATGGGAGAGGACCATCTCCCTCATCTGATCGTTCTCCCTCTGGAGATCGGCCATCCTCTTCTTGAGTTGCTCATTCTCT
>JAGXSW010000060.1 GCA_018333715.1 Syntrophaceae bacterium
GGCATGGCCGGGGTCATCCTGGAGCTTTTAAAAAAAGAAGAGACGAGAAAGGTCAGAATAGAGATCATTCCCGGAATTACGGCGGCCTCGAGCTGCGCCAGTCTCTTGGGGGCGCCCTTGATGAACGATTTTGCCGTGATCTCTTTGAGCGATCTCCTCACGGATCGCAGAGTCATTGAGAGGAGGGTCGAGTCGGCTTGCCAGGGCGATTTTGTGATCGTATTCTACAATCCGAAAAGTAAAAAGAGGATCAAACCCCTTGAGATGGCCTGGCAGATTCTGATGAAACACCGATCGCCTCGAACCCCCGTAGGGATCGTACGAAATGCGAGAAGAGACAACGAAGAGGTGATGATTACCTCCCTTGGGAATATGCTCGAAGTCAAGCAGATCGATATGGGGACGACGATCGTCGTCGGCAATTCGAAGACGTACGTCAAAGGCAGATATATGATCACCCCCCGGGGATACGAACTGAAAACGGAAAACGATGAGATACTACCCCATTAACCTGAATATAAAAGGGAAGGTTTGCGTAGTGATCGGCGGAGGCAGGGTGGCTGAACGAAAAATAAGAAATATCCTCCTCTGTGGAGGGAAAGTAAAAGTGATCAGTCCTGAATTGACCGGTCTATTAATGAAAATGGTGAGACGAGGAAAGATCGATTATATTCGGGCCGAATATCATTCGGATGCATTAGAGGGAGCATTTCTCGTCTATGCCACCACTTCACACCGGAGAGTCAATGCCCAGATCGCAAAAGATGCGACCAGGTTGGGGCTCCTTGTGAATGTGGCTGATTCGGCCAGGGAGTCGTCTTTCATCCTGCCCGCGGTGCTGAGGAAAAGAGGGATCACTATCGCCGTATCGACCGATGGGCTTTCCCCTTCAAAGTCCGTACGGATCAGAAACCGTATGAAGGAGCTTTTCGAGGGCGGGACACTCACGGATAGGGAGAGGTAAACCCCGACCCCGCGTTGAAATGCGGGGCATTGGGGCCCTTCGGATTTACAGCATTCATCCAGCACTTATTAAAGTGCTGGATTCATCCCCGTGATAAATCACAGGGCTTTCTGCGGGGCGGGGTAAATTGCGATGAAAGAGAGAAATAAAGGGAAAGTCTATCTTGTTGGTGCGGGGCCTGGCGATCCGGAGCTGATCACCGTGAAAGGTTTGAAACTCCTTCAAAAGGCGGATGCCATCGTCTATGACTTTCTGATCGACGAGAAGTTGCTTGCTTTCGCCAGGAAGGATGCGGAACTCATCTGCGTGGGAAAATCTTCGTCCTGTCATACGATGAAGCAGGAGGAGATCAACCGGCTCCTCGCCGAAAAGGCTGAAGGGCATTCAATCATAGTTCGTTTGAAAAATGGAGATCCCTTCATTTTTGGCCGCGGTGCGGAGGAGGCCATCTACCTAACAGAACAGGACATTCCCTGCGAGGTAGTTTCCGGCGTCAGTTCCGCTATCGCTGTTCCTGCCTCGGTGGGCATACCACTGACGCATCGCGATTATGCCTCCTCTGTGGCGATTATTACAGGCCATCGGAGAGACGATGAGGAAGTCAAGGTTGTCAATGCCGACACCCTTGTGTTTTTAATGGCCGTTGCCAACTTGGAGAGGATCATAAAAAAACTATTGGAAGAGGGCAAAGGTCCGGAGACGCCCTGTATATTAATTACAAGGGGAACCTTCCCCGACCAGAAGTTTGTCCAGGGGAATCTGGGAAATATCCTACATGCCTCAAAAAAGGAAGAGGTTAAGCCCCCAGCGGTTCTGGTCGTCGGAGAGGTTGTAAATCTTAGAGATTCGCTGATTCGAACCACACCCGATATCAATTGCAAATTCGAAGCCGATTTCCCTTCTCGTGGGAGAAGAAATGGGTCAACCCTTTCTGAAAAGTTATAGAGGGAAATTTCCATTTAAATTGGGAACCACCTCTTACATCTTTCCTGATCATATTCTTCCGAATGTGGCAAGGCTGGCTCCATTTTTTGATGAGATTGAAATCGTCCTTTTTGAAAGTGGGGGGCATGACAACTATCCGGACGATGACCAAATGAATGGCCTGATGAGCCTCTCCCTCCATCGGAAAGTGAATTTTAATATCCATCTTCCCATTGATATCTTCCTCGGAGACGAAAAAAAGGAGGTGCGGTCGAGGGGGATTTCAATGGTAAAAAAGATAATCGAACGAACCCTCTGCCTCAACCCCTCGCTCTATACACTTCATCTCGACCTGAGAGATAAAAATGGGCAAGACCATGCCGATATTAAAACATGGCGGAGACGGATTATCCGAAGTGTTGAAGAGATATTGGAATATCCCATCGAACCAAACCGAATTTCCATTGAGACCCTGAGATACCCTTTTGAATATGTGGAGGATCTTGTCAATCAATTTGGCTTTTCCATCTGCCTCGACATCGGCCACATCCTCTTTTACGGACAGGATTTGGAATACTATATGAAAAAATATCTCATAAAAACCTCGATCGTCCACCTCCATGGTTTTCAGGATGGAATTGACCATCTGGGAATCGAACGATTTCCCGATTCGGCTCTGAAAACGATCTTTTTCAATTTAAACGATTACAAAGGCATTGTTTCTATCGAAGTCTTTTCGCTCGAGGACCTTCAAAGATCGCTCACCGTATTGGAGGAGAGATGGAAAAGAAGGTGATCTTCATCACCGGAGGATGCCGAAGTGGTAAAAGTCGTTTTGCGTTAGACTATGCCAACCATTATTTTTCAAAGAAAATCTATCTCGCCACCTGCGAGCCTCTCGACGAGGAAATGGTCAATCGCATAGAAGATCATAAGAGAATGAGAGGATCTGAATGGGAAACTGTAGAAGAACCCATAGGGATTGTTGATAAAATAAGGCAATATGGGAAGGAGGCGGAGGTGATTCTGCTCGATTGCATCACCCTCTGGATCTCCAATCTCCTTCTGAAATGGGATGATGATTCGAGGATCATGGAGGAAATTGAGAGATTAAGGATCGCCATAAAAGAGATTGGAGCATCCATGATCCTCGTATCCAATGAGGTTGGAATGGGGATTGTGCCAGCAGACCCTTTGAGCCGACGATTCAGGGATCTTTCAGGTATAGCTAATCAGAAGATAGGCGAAGCCTCCGATCAGGTGATCTTCATGGTATCTGGAATCCCTTTATTTTTAAAAGGCGCCAGATGAAAGACTTTCTTCGAGCCATTTCATTTTTGACCATTCTACCTGTTGGGAAAAGTTTATCCTTTGGTGAGAAAGAATTGGCTCGGTCAATGGCCTTCTTCCCTCTGGTGGGT
>JAGXSW010000061.1 GCA_018333715.1 Syntrophaceae bacterium
TGACGTGTTCGACAAAATGCAGGGGGAGGTGTGGAGTCCCAATGGAGAAGCAAAAGATTTGATCTCTACCAGGGGACTTCGCCATACATCGATGTCTGTTGGCGATGTGATTCACGACGTAAAAGCTGATAGGTATTTCGAATCGGACATGATCGGGTTCAGGGAAATCCCATAAAAGGAGGTCAAAACGATGGCAAAGAAAACGACGATCACCTTTGGAACACCGTGGTTAAACGAATTCTGTTGTGTGTGTGGTCGAAGTGTCAGGCCTGGTTCCGGATTGTTTGCGAACAGGATTCCCGACGGAAACAGCATAATCGTAAGGGCCGAGATGGGTCGTCCCTATCCGGAGGGAGATTTTGTCTGTGCCGAATGTGACGGAGTGACCAGTGATGATTGATCGAAAAAACTTAAATTGGAGGTGATGTGAGATGGAGTTTGAATATCAGGAAATTTGCGATCTGCCGTATCACACAGAACCTGATGTGTTCTACGAAACCCGAATGCGAAAGGCTATGCGGGTAAGAGAACTAAGGGACTATGCTTGCATGGTGTTTGGCAAGGGGAATAATGAGTTGACAGTCCAGGATCTGAAGCTCGCCTTCCTTCACAGGTTCCCGTTCTGCATTTTGATCGACGGGAATGACCATCTGTGACATGAAGTCTCAGAATTTGAGCGGGCTATAAGCCTATGATTTCAATATGTTATAGCCTATGGTGAGTCTGTTCACCATTCCCCATATCACCAGTTCAGGACTGGCAACGAACCTGGGCGGGAGCAGGTGATAAACGTATCCCAATTCGGTAGTCACGCCGGAAAAGGAGCAAGGGGAAGATTGGCATGGGTAACGAAAAGTAACTTCTAATAAACTCCGTTATCCCGAAAAGGCTGAAGTGACAAAACAAGCCTTAACCAAAAGGTAAATGGGTAGTCATGGTGCTATGGTTTCACCATGACAACAGATTATATTCCCATCGGAGAACAGGAAGGCCCTAAACCAATCGCATCTCAATTCTGGGGAACATGGAAACCCTGTTGGATTGTTCTGATATATTTTCAGAACTCAGCAAAGTGCAAACGATGTCAATGTCCAGCAGGAATGGGACTGGGGAAAAAGCGAAGGCCATCTTGTAATGAGGTGGATAGGGTCTTTTGACCTAACTTGAAAGGGTGCTGACGTCCCCTATATGGGTAGCAGGAAAATCTAACCTTAAAGGAGGATACAAAATTATGATTAACGGATTAGAGGCAGAAATGCAAAAATGTGATCGTGTCCCTACATGGACTTCTATTGATTGGAGGAAAGTGGAGCGGAAAGTAACCAACCTGAAACGGAGGATTTTCAAAGCAACTGAACGAGGTGATTTGAAACAGGTCGCAAACCTGCAAAAACTTGCCTCAAAGTCTTTTGCTGTAAAAGTGTTGGCGATAAAGCGAGCTACACAGATCAATGATGGTAAAAAGACCCCTGGTGTTGATGGTAAGATTATAGACGATCATGCTGGTAGAGTGAAAATAGCCAATGAGGAATTTGACCTCAACAGCTATAATCCTCCTCCTGTCGTGAGAGCTTATATTCCAAAGAAACCCAAGAAGTTGAAAAAGTCGTTAAGAAGGAGACTTAAACTTTCTAACGAACCTATGAGACCCTTGGGAATCCCCACCATCAAAGACAGGATAATTCAAGGAATTGCTAAGACTGCTCTTGGACCAGAATACGAGGCCAAATTTGAGGCTAACTCATTTGGCTTCCGTCCTGGTAGATGCGCCCATGATGCCATCGAGGAAACCTTCAATGCGCTAAGGAATGGTGTTGCAGGTGGAAATGAATGGATTCTGGATGCAGATATTTCCAAGGCATTCGACACAATCAACCATGAGTTTATTCTGAACCAGTTGGGAAACTTCCCTGCTAAAGACTTGATTTCCAGATGGTTAAAGGCGGGCTTTGTGGAAATTGGAAAAATCCATGAAACCACAATAGGAACTCCCCAAGGTGGAGTAATAAGTCCCCTCTTGGCAAATATTGCATTAGATGGACTCCAGAAACATCTTGGTAAAGGATACCGATACGTCCGTTACGCTGACGACTTTGTCATCATGGCAAAAACTAAGCAAGCCATTGAAGAAATCAAGCCAAAGGTAGAACAGTGGCTCCTTAAACGTGGACTGAAATTGAATGATGAGAAAACTAAAATTATACATCGAGAAAAGGGATTCAACTTTTTAGGATTCCATATCAGAATGTATAAGGATGGAAAGCTCATCATCAAACCCCAAAAGGAAAAGATTAAGGGACTTCTTGGCAAGATCAGGACTTGGCTTGATGAAAATAAACAAGTCAAAACTGAAGCAGTCATTGAGAAACTTAATCCAATCCTCAGAGGTTGGGCTTATTACTATCGCTTTGTATGTAGTAAGGAAACATTTTCCAATATTCAATATAAAGTTCATTGGATATTATGGAAATGGGCCAAGAGAAGACATCCAAACAAATCCAAATTCTGGATTCTCAATAAATACTATGAGAAATCCGGTAAAGGAAGTTCGATGACCTTCAAAGGGATATATCGGATCGATAAGATCCCTATAATCCGCTACATCAGAGTGAAGGGTAAGAATAGCCCTGATGACCCAAAATTATTAGAGTATTGGGGAAATAGGGGTAATAGGCTCGGTAAAGTCCAATTTGCAAAAGATAGCACACGCTACTTATTAGCAAGAAACCAGAATTGGAAGTGTTACTTGTGTGGCAACTGGCTTATGAATGGTGAAGAAGTTGATATTAATCACATTATACCTGTTAATGAAGGTGGAAGTGATCATATATCAAACAAAATTATCTATCATGAGTCATGCCACTATCAATGGCACTCGAACAGGAAAAAGAACAAGTTGCGTGCCGCTTGAGCCGTGTGAAGGGAAACTTTCAAGCACGGTTCTGAGGGGAGGGGGGATGGCGACATCCTTCCCTTACCCGACGAAGTGACCGTGAAAAAGTACAATGGGGAGTGGATTTTGTCATGTGATTGCAAGGCATGGATTTTCAACCGTTACGGAAGAAAATGCAAGCATACCGATCAGATGGAGAAAATTCTCGGAGAAGGGAGGTGACTTGGATGACCGAAGTGAAGCTTGTTGTGACCGTATCCGGTGGCTTGATTCGGGACATTTTTTCAAATGTTCCGGCGCAGGTCTTAATTTTGGATTGCGACACGGAAGGATTTGATCGTTTAAAGACGATCAGAGACTGGGATTTTAAAAAAGGCGCTCCGACCGAGGAAACGTTTAAAGTGTTCGATGCAATGCCCCTCGATGCTTCCGTTAATCCCGCTGCCGTGAACCATTTCTTCAATGAGATGGAAGAATCGAAAGGAGGCGATAATAATGCACTATGATGAGGGTCTGAAGTATGCGATTCTCGCGTTGTCATTTTTCAGGAGCAGGAATGTCAGAGCGCCCCGGTTCAAGAATCCGAATAAGGCGCACGCTGGCTTGACAGTTTCGCGCCGTATCGAGAGAGTGAGAACGGCTCGCAAGTATGTCCTCCTCGCCCGAAAATGGGGCTGGAGGGGTTCTATTATCACAACCGTAATGGAGCTAAACGCTACCAAGAAAGGAGGTTAGGGCAATGGGTTACTACTCAACGTTGCGAAAGTGTGGCACGGTAAAGACTCCTCTTTCCATTGAGGAATTTATGAACAAATGGAATGAGGCAATCAACTCAGCCATCGGAACAGACGAAGAAGGATACCTCGATTTTTACATCTGGAAAATGGACAGTGACGAAGATGGGTTTCGCTTCTTC
>JAGXSW010000062.1 GCA_018333715.1 Syntrophaceae bacterium
GGGAGGGGAAATTTTTTAGAGGACAATTTGTTAGAGATAAATTCTCAGAATTTATTACGTAAGAATCTAACCCTCGCCAAAGAACCATTTTCATAGTTCGTGAATGGCTTATCGGCCATGGGCAATTATAAAGAAAAATCAATTTTGAGGCAACTGATTTTTTTAAAAAAGATTTCTGAAAAAGTACAGAAATCTTTAAAAAATATCTTGACAAATATAATAAAGAATTATACATTTAAACCACAATTATTTAGGGGACAAAATGAGATTATCTACGCAAAGTCGTTACGGAGTGAGGGCTATTTTTGATATTGCCTATCATTCCGAAGGGTTAGACACACAGGTAAAAGATATCTCCAGGCGGGAGGGAATCTCCCCAAGATATATAGAGCAGATATTCCAGAAGTTAAAAAGGGGAGGGATCATCGGCAGCAAGAGAGGTCCTTCAGGAGGATACTTTTTAAGCAAGAAGCCTGAGGAGATAACTGTGGGAGAAATCGTTCGCATTACCGAAGGAGGGATCAACCCCGTACTCTGCGTCAGCCCTGAGGATTCAAGCAAGCCTTGCGAGAAGTCAGGAGAGTGTGTTACGCAGATCGTCTGGAATGAAGCAGGAAGCAGGCTCAGGGAATATTTTGATTCAATAACGATCAAAGATCTCTGTAAAATGGCGAAAGAGATGGGACTGAGAAAAGAACTTGACCGGAGATTCATGTACTATATTTAATAAACTAAAAAGTCGTTTTCTGTCTACCGTTCATGCTTCGACAAGCTCAGCACGAACGGGATATCAATAGGTTAGACCGTTCACCCTGAGCCTGTCGAAGGGTAAAATTGATTTTTTTCTTGACATAAACTGTAAACTATATTATCCTTTTCTTTAAAAGGAGCTATGAAATGGTAAATATTCTTTTTTATCAAACAGTTAACAATATGATAATGTAAAAAAGATAAGGGGAGATTTGTTCATTTCCCCTTATCTTTTAAATATAAACTTGATAAAATTAATAAACATTAAATTTAATTTAATATGCAAATCAAAGGTGAGATTATGAGCTATATAAAAGGTCTAAAATGCAGGGAATGTAGAAGGGAGTATTCGATCAAGCCAGTTCATGTCTGCGAATTCTGCTTTGGTCCTCTTGAGGTCGTTTATGATTATGAGGAGATCAAAAAGAGTCTAAATCGGGCAAAGATAGAGGGAAGGCCAAAGACGATGTGGCGATACAGAGAACTTCTGCCTCTGGATTCTGATCCAGCCGTGGGAAGGAATGTCGGATTTACTCCGCTCATAAAAGCAGAGAGGCTGGCGGAAGTCCTGGGTGTGAAGGATCTCTACCTGAAGAATGATGCGGTCAATCATCCCACTCTCTCATTTAAGGACAGAGTCGTCTCTGTTGCTGTTTCAAAAGCCAAAGAGTTTGGATTCGAGGTCGTCGCCTGCGCCTCAACGGGAAATCTTGCCAACTCGGTTGCCGCCCTGGCTGCTGAGGGAGGGTTGGAAAGTTTCATCTTTATCCCTCATGATCTGGAAAAGGGGAAGATTCTTGGCACATTGATCTACGGGACGAACCTGATCGGAATTACAGGAAGCTACGATGAAGTTAACCGGCTCTGCAGTGAGATTGCCGAGAATTACAGATGGGCCTTTGTCAACATCAACATCCGGCCCTTTTATGCAGAGGGATCGAAGACCTTCGGATATGAGATTGCGGAGCAGATGGGATGGAGGGCGCCCCGGCACGTGGTGGTCCCAATGGCTGGAGGCTCCCTCATCACAAAGATATGGAAAGGGTTCAAAGAGCTGGAACTGATCGGCCTGCTCGATGGAGTCGATAGCAGAATCTATGGGGCTCAGGCTTCCGGGTCCAATCCCATTGTGGCTTCTTTTAAAGAAGGGATCGACTGGATCAAGCCCCAGCGGCCCAAAACCATTGCCAAATCTCTGGCCATTGGAAACCCTGCGGATGGTTTCTATGCGCTGAAAGCGATTCGGGAGTCCGGAGGGTCGGCCGAAGATGTATCGGATGAGGAGATTGTGGAAGCCATGAAACTCCTGGCCCGGACCGAAGGGATCTTCACGGAGACAGCCGGCGGAGTGACGGTCGGAGTGACGAAGAAGTTGATCGATCAAGGAATTATTCCGAGAGATGAATCGATTCTCATCTCAATTACGGGGAATGGCTTAAAAACACAGGAAGCGATTCAGGACAGAGTTGGCCGCCCTCTGATTATAGAAGCGAAGTTCTCGGAGTTTGAGAAGATCGTAACGCCAAATCAGAAGAGGCATAGAGAAGTCCCGCTTCAGGCTACTATTTAAGATTTAAAAAGGAGGGAGAGATGGAAATTCGCGTTCGAATACCGACGCCGCTTAAAAAGCTGGCCGGAGAACAGGATATCGTTTTAGCAAATGGGAATACGGTTGGAGAGGTGATCCAATGGCTTACTGAAACTTATCCAGGGCTCAAGGAAAGGCTCAGGGATGAGCAGGGAGAGGTGAGGCGATTCATCAATATCTATGTGAACGATGAAGACATCCGATTTATCCAGAACCTTGAAACCCCCGTAAAGGACGGGGATCAGGTTTCCATCATTCCAGCCATTGCCGGAGGCTCTTCCAATAAGAGGAGAGTGACCCTTACCTTTCCTCCGGAACGGATCAAAGAACCGGTCATCTATAATATCGGTCATCAATTTAAGATCGTCACCAACATTCGGAGCGCCAATGTTACGGAGAATGTCGGCTGGGTGACGCTGGAGATTGACGGAGAGGAGGGGGAATATTTGAAGGCCCTCGACTATTTGAAGAAAATCGGAGTAAAAGCAGAACCGGTGGAAAAGGATGTAATTGAGTAAATTGCAGATTGCGGATTTAAAGTTAGAAAGTTGCTGGAAAACAATAAAAGCGCCCAATATGTCATGCCGAACTTGTTTCGGCATCTCAATAAAATCTATTAAAAGCGAGACCCTGAAACAAGTTCAGGGTGACAAATAGTGACTTTTCCAGCAACATGTTAATTCTCATTTTGGGGTAAAGATACAGGAGAATTTAAGATGGGAGATAGATTAAAGCAGATTTTCTGGAAAGTGGCAGGCCCTCTGCTCAGAAGGGCTTTAAAAGAGAAACACAGGGACGTTTCTGAAATTTCCATTCAGGAGGTAAACCGTCTTCTCAAAAAGGGAGAAAGAATGGTTCTCCTCGATGTCCGTGAGAATGAGGAGTTAGCTCTCGGATATCTTAAGAACTCTATTTTTGTTCCTCGGGCCAGCCTGCCGGAGAAAGCAGAGACCCTGCTCCCCGATAAAAATGTTCCCATTGTCGTCTACTGTGCGGCAGGGGTGCGTTCACTTCTTGCGGCCAAAACCCTGAAAGAAATGGGTTACATTCAGGTTTCTTCGATGAGGGAAGGGATTGAGGGGTGGAAAAAAGCAGGATATGAAGTGGCAAGCGATACCGGACTGACCTCCGAACAGCTCACCCGTTACAGCCGCCATATCCTTTTGCAAGAAGTTGGAGCAGAGGGCCAGATCCGGCTATTGAATTCAAAAGTCCTTCTGGTCGGCGCCGGAGGCCTGGGCTGTCCGATAGGTCTCTATCTTGCGGCGGCAGGAGTGGGAACACTGGGAATCATCGATGATGATCGTGTGGATCTGACCAATCTCCAGCGGCAGATTCTTCACCGCACTTCTGATGTGGGAAGGCCAAAGACCGAATCGGCTAAAGAGGCCATCGCAAGGATCAATCCAGATGTTAAGGTTGTCACCTATCCGGAGCGCCTCACATCTGAAAATGCGATTAAGATATTTGAGAATTACGACATCATTGTGGACGGGTCGGACAACTTTCCGACGAAATACCTGGTCAACGATGCGGCCTTCTTTACGGGAAAACCCTTTGTTTTTGGCGGGGTGTTTCAATTTGAAGGGCAGGCGAGCGTCTTCTCTCCCGGGAATGGAAGCCCCTGTCTTCGTTGCCTCTTTCCTGAGCCGCCTCCACCCGGGCTTGTCCCCAGCTGAGACGAGGCAGGCGTCCTGGGAGTTGTGCCCGGGCAAGTTGGACTGATCCAGGCCACAGAGGCGATCAAACTTATTTTGAAAATTGGAAAACCTTTGATCGGTCAGTTCTTGATCTATAACTCGCTGGAGGTGGAATTCAAACTCTTTCCAGTTAAGAAGAGTCCATCCTGTCCCCTCTGCAATGAGGAGCCAAAGATTAAGGAACTTGCGGATTATCATGAGGCCTGTCGTTTGGACAGGACGAGTCAAGCTACCGTTTAAATAGGTGGGGGGGGAGAAAGGAAAGGAAGATGGAGCGGGTTGAGCATCATTTAAAAAGATTCGTGGGGGGTTTAACATTAACCCTCGTCTCACTTTTTGCTCTTCTCATATCAGGCCAACCGGCCCTCGCGATACCCAATGGAGGATATATGCGGCCTGAACTTTTGATACAACCTGAAGAGCTTAAACCCCTGATCGACCGGAAGGCTCCCGATATCCGGGTTATCGATGTCCGGGAAAAAATCAAATATCTTGCCGGTCATATTCCGGGAGCCGTCAATGTGTGGCGGCCCGATATCGTGGACAGAAACCATCCTTTACCTGGGATGATGGCCCCGAAGGAACAGGTCGAAGAGCTGATGGGAAGACTGGGAATAAGTGACAGAAATACGCTTGTTATCTATTCCGACGGTCCTGACCATACGCGCCTATGGTGGATCCTGGCTTATTACGGCTTTCCGATCAACCGGTTGAAGTTACTCGATGGTGGGCCTGATGGATGGAAGGCCAAGGGGTATCCGACCGAAATGATTCCTCCGCAGGTCAGTCAGTCTCAATTCAAACTTCCGGGTAAAACAAAACCAACCGAACATCTATTATGTACCCTGCCAGAGGTTCGAGATGCGCTTAAGAATCCGAAGAAAGTGGTCCTCGATGTTCGTGCAAAGACGGAATATGAGGGCGAAGAAACTCTGACAGGCGCAGTCAGACCCGGCAGGATTCCCGGAGTGGCCTGGACCGATTGGAGGAATGCACTGATCAAGGACGGACCCAATAAAGGATACTGGAAATCCGCCGAGGAGATAAGGAAACTCTTTGCTGATTTAGGGGTGACTCCGGATAAGGAGATCTATATTTACTGACAGTCCGGGGTGCGCTCGACTCACAGTTTGGTGAGTCTCTATCTGATCGGTTTTCCCCTTGAGAAGTTGAGAAATTATGATGGTTCCTGGATCGAATGGAGCCGGAGCGAGGAGCCTATTGAGACAGGGCCTCCGAAGAAGTAGAGGCAAAGGTGATAAAAATTCCAAAACCCATCTATATCGCCATGATTGAACACGCCCGGAAAGAGTCGCCTCTGGAATGCTGCGGCATCCTCGGAGGAAGAGACGGGACTGTTGAGAAGGGTTTCGAATTCTCCAATACAGAAAAGAGCCCGATTCGATATTCGATGTCTCCCCAGGAGCAGTTGAAGGTCTTTGAAGAGATGGAGAAGGAATCGCTGGAGATGGTGGGCATCTACCATTCCCATACTCATACGATCCCATTTCCATCCGAGACCGATGTGAGATTGGCTTTCTATCCTGAGGTCTTCTCCGTCATTATTTCGTTGAAGGAAGAGACACCGGTTGTGAAGGCTTTTAGAATCAGGGAGGATGCGATCTATCCCGAAGAGATTGAAATGATCTAACCCCCCTCACCTTTATCCTCTCCCCCCAGGGGAGAGGATAAAGGTGAGGGGATAAAATTGGAAGCGTCTATGGAAGCCCTGCAAATAAGAGATGATTTGGATTTTCGGAGGGAGTTGAAAAAGGAGAGACCTTTCTCGCTCCTTACCTCAATTGGAAATACGCCCCTGATTCAGATTCAACAGTTGACCCAGCGCCTCAGAGGAGTTCAGATCTTTGCCAAGGCGGAGTGGCTCAATCCCGGCGGCTCCGTAAAGGACCGCGCGGGTCAAAAAATCATTGAAGATGGGGAAAGATCAGGGAATCTCACAAGGGATAAAGTCATTCTTGATTCAACATCGGGCAACACAGGAATTGCTTATGCAATGATCGGCGCCATCAAGGGGTACAGGGTGGAATTGGTCGTGCCTGCAAATATCAGCGAGGAAAGAAAGAAAGCTCTTGAAGCCTATGGTGTGAAACTGATCTACACAGACCCTATATTGGGCTCAGATGGCGCGCTTCTGGAAGCAAAGAGGATCTATGAAGCCAATCCGGAACGGTATTTCAAGGCAGATCAATATAATAACCCTTCAAATTGGAGAGCCCATTATGAGACAACGGGAATCGAGATTTTTCATCAGACAGGAGGGAAATTGACCCACTTTGTTGCAGGCGTGGGAACAGGCGGGACCTTGATCGGAACGGGTAGAAGACTGAAAGAGTATAATCCAAATATTGAACTCTTTGGAGTCCAGCCGGACAGTGGCTTTCATGGAATCGAAGGGTTGAAGCATATTGAAACCGCCATCCGACCGGGCATTTATGATGAAACCATCTTGAATGGGACGTTCTTTGTGAAGACGGAAGATGCCTTTGAAATGGCCAATCGTCTTTCCAAAGAAGAAGGGCTATGGGTAGGTCCTTCTTCGGGAGCTGCTTTCTGGGCATCATTAAAGTTGGCGGAGTTGATGGACCGGGGTGTGATTGTCACCATTTTCCCGGATGGAGGGGCTCGATATCCTGAGTATTGTATTGATTGTGAAAAACAGAATAAACGGCTCTCAGTTGAATATCCAAAGCTAAAGCCTTCACCCCCCTAAAGGTTTAGCTGTTTGACTGAGAGCTGTTCTTTTTTACCCCGTTAGAAAGCCCCCTGTATTTATGTTGGGGATGGTAGAAAGAGAAAGCATTAGATTCTTACACATTAAAGTCTGAGAATTTATCTCTAGCATTTTGGCCCCCCCAAAAATCTCCCCTCCCCTGGCGGGAGGGGATTGAGGTGAGGGGGACCAAATTGGTTTTGTCCACCCCCACCTTCATCCTCCCCCATCGAAGGGGGAGGAAATTAAATGGGGAAAATTTCAAATATGTTTGGTTAG
>JAGXSW010000063.1 GCA_018333715.1 Syntrophaceae bacterium
ACAAGGGGAACCAACTGCTGAGAAATATGGCCTGCCCCAAAGATATAGACCGTCGGTTCTGAAATGATGGGCTCCAGCAGGACCTCTATTTTCTTACAGGGATGATCTGCCTCTTCAGAACTTATAGCCAATATCTCTATCTTTCTCCCCCTCAATACTCTCTCTGCCTCTCCCAAAATCTTTTCTTCCAGGTCCTTTCCCCAAAAAAGTGAGCCGGTCTTTTCTCCGGATGCCTTGATAAACGCCTTGATACCTTCCCCTTTGGGATAGCAACCATCCACAGAGATAACTGTTGCCAGAATTCCTGATCCCCCTTGTTGTCTGACCTTTAACACCTCCCGATAGATATTTAAGGAGTCCTCCATGATGGGTTCTAAAAAAATATCGATATTCCCCCCGCAGATGAGCCCCCCTTCTGCAAGTTGCTCAGAGGTTAAGTTAAAATGAAGAACATTCCCTTCTCCCTTCTCCATCGCTCTCCGGGCTTCCTGCCATACATCGGCCTCAACACACCCTCCTCCAATGGAGCCGATTGCAGTTCCATCCTTCTTAACCAGGTATTTCGCACCTGCTTCCCTCGGGGCCGAACCCACACGGTTGATAATGGTGGCCAGCGCTAACTGCTCCTTCGCCTCAAGCGCATTTATTATTTCAGCATCGATATCTTTCATTGATCCAAACCCCGTCTCAGTTAAGGGTAACACTTTAGTGCTTTGAAAAAGGCTTTATAAAATCCCTCCCCACCTCCCTTTGCCAAAGGGAGGAGAAATACTTCCCCCTTTGATAATCTTTTCCCTGCCAAAGGCAGGCAAAGGGGGATTGAGGGGGATTTGTAATATTTCGATATCCTGATCAGATTTCTTTTTCAAAAAACTAGCCAAACATATTTGAAATTTCTCAGACCTGTCATCCTGAACTTGTTTCAGGATCTCACCCACAGGGTAAATCGAGATGCTGAACCAAGTTCAGCATGACAACAATGGGCTTCAAAATGTTAGAAGAAAATTCTCATATTTTACGTGTAAGAATCTAAAGTGTTACAGTTACGGTTTTTTCCCTTTTGGCGCCGGCATCTTCTCCTTTTTAGGAGGCGTCTTTTCAACATCTTTTAAACGGGCGAGCGGTAAAAGGTAAAGTTGGTAAAAAACCGGATCGGCCCATAACTCCAATTCAGGAGCTAAATCGCCCACAAAAGCAGAAAAAGAAGGCATATTATTGTAAGCGTTAAAATTGATAGAGAGATCCTTCAGGGATTTATAGAGTATGACTGATCCCACAAGGTGGCCGGGCTTCGTCCTCAATAATTTAACCTGCTCCATTCCAGCTTCTATTGATTTCTGATCCTCTTTCAGTTTCGATATCCAGAAATCGCCCTCCTGATACCGGACATCAATCTCTCCTGTCTGGATATCACGGGTTATTTTACTGTGGGCCTGCAGGGTCTGCTCCAGCAGTCTGTCAATCTGGTTCAACAATTCGACTTTCTCCTTTTTCGAGAGGGCCTCCGGTTTCGGGGCAACCTTGGCTAAAAAGTGTTGAAGAGAAAAATCCTCTGCAAAGGCAAAAGAAATCAGACCTAAAAATATCAGGAGTCCCGCTACAATGATCTTACGATATTCCATCTTCTTCTCCCACTCTGCTCAGAAGATAACTCACCAGATACTTCCTCTCCCCTGGTGGGAGAGGATTGAGGTGAGGGGGAATAAATCCGTGTGTCCACCCCCACCTTTATCCTCCCCCATCAAGGGGGAGGATAATACTTGGTAATCTTCATAGAAAGATGACCTCTACTACAGGCGGTTCGGTTTTTAACTGTCCTAAAATGACTCTCTCGATTTTGACATCTTTCTTTTCAAAAATATTTCGGGTGATCTTTTTTGCTTTGGCCACGCCATCCGGAATATCGACCTTATTGAGAAAGACGGCCAATCTTGACGAATTGGGGGCGCCTTTAAAAAGGCCTTCGGGATGGGTCATCAGGAGAGCCATGCCCTCTTCCGTCATTTTCTCATCTTCAGGGATTCCTGTCAATTTTGAAACCCGGTTTGCCTGAAATACATTTTGATCATTCAGCTCCTTTCCCACGCCATCCATGCCCAGAACGGCCGCCACCAGCGTCGTATTCGATGGGATGACAGGCTCTTCCTCCCTTGGGGCTTTCACAGGACGGCCCGAGGCGCCATCGGCCTCTATGATCAAAACATCGATATCATATAAATTCCAGAGGCTATCTGCAAGTTCTGGCGAGATCCCTCTCAACTTTTCTCCCCCAACTTCTTCTTTTGCAAGGGTGATATGCCCGTATGTTCCGAGGTGATGGTCCACAAAATCTCTCATCCTCGTTTCATCTCCCGACACAAAAAGATGAAGGCTTTCATCCCTGGAAGGTTTCAATATCTTCGTCGTGGTGGTGGTAATCACCTTCTTTCCTTTAAGCGACAACTCTCTGGCAAGTCGGAACATCAGGGTCGTCTTTCCCCCTGCACCGGTCAGGCTGATCATCTCCCTTGCCCGGAGACCCAGCGCTTCTGATAAAGATCCCTTCATACCTACTTGTTGTTCATTGTTCATAGTTTAGAAAATAAAGGTTTCGTCATACGGTCAGGGTAATGATGCCCGTATCGTCAATAGAAGGCCACGGTTGTCGTCTATTACTAATGAGTCCATAATTGAGAAGACATAATCTTCTAAAAATCTCCCCCCGCCCCTCTTTTCCAAAGAGGGGTAATTCCTCTCTTTGGCAAAGGGAGCGAAGGAGGGATTTATCTTTGATGTCTATACAATTATGGACCGATTAATAATTCTTTGTACGTAACCGTTACCTGTGACCGAAACGCCTGCCTGCCGGTAGGCAGGGGCTTCGTAACCTTATCCCAGAGACCATTTTCACCGATTAAACCAGTACAAAATCGCCTCCAGAACCCCCCCGCCAATAGATCTCGCCTTATCAGAAATGGTGAAACAGAATTCTTTCTTCCCCCTTGGGTCAATATCACCGACCTTTATTCCTTTTTCCACCTCAATTCCTTCGCGAAGAAGCCCTCTCACAACGCCGCTCACCTCGGCAATGACAGGATAATCATCCACCACCGCAACTACCGAACCTTTTGTCACCTTGTCGCCGATAGATTTTTGCGGACGGAAGATTCCTTTCTTCATCGTTCGAAGGAGCCTCTCAACAGTATATCCCCCTACCTCGCCCGGGATACCCGTATCAGGTTCTGCCTCACCATTCAAAATCATCTTTCCCAGATGGTGACCACGATTCGTCTCGATTACGATGTGGACATCTTTCCTTGCGTTAAATCCGGGGCCCAGACCGATGACCAGAGGGGCGTCCTCCATATGCGTCCCCAGATTCTTTTTCGCCATGATGGCATCGATGAGGACATCGGGTTTTAAAAAATCCCTTGTCTTATTTGCCTCCGGATCAATAAGAATTGGGATATGCCCTTTCTTCCATATTGATTCGATCTCATCGTGTCGGGAGATAAGTTTTGCCTGTGCCCCCTCCACCTCCTTCTCTCCCTCGTAAACAGCTTCACAGAATGAAACTTCTCTTCTCACGGCGAGGGGATGCGAAACTTCGGTCATGCAAAGCTTGAAATGGGATTGGTGAAGCCGATGGGCAACGCCGCTTGCCATCTCCCCTGCCCCCCGGATTAAGACAAGAAGTTCAGATATCTTTTTCTCCGATTTCATTCAGAACTCCTTACTCTTTTTATAATCCTAGCCAAAGATATTTGAAATTTCTCCAGTTTAATTCCCTCCCCCTTGACGGGGGAGGGTGAGGGTGGGGGCGAGTAAGTTTAGTTCCCCCTCCCCTTCATCCCCTCCCCTGCCTTCGCCGAAGCGGCTTCGCGCAGGCAGGCGCCTGTGGAGGGGAAAAGAGAGAGATAATCCTCCCATGTATCAATGTCTCTGATGACCCCTTCTGATTTGACTGGAATAATACGAACGTCCTCGGAATGCTTCATCACGATGGTTTTACCTCCCGCATCCCCTCTCAATCTTAACAGTTCTTCTTCATATTTTCGATGAAAGATGACTGGGTGCCCTCTTCTCCCCCTGAACGACGGGACAACGATCTTCCCTTCTGCCCTTCCAAAAGCTCCGATTAAAGCGTTAATGGTCCGTGTCTTAATAAAAGGCTGGTCTCCAAGTGCGATGAGGATTCCGTCGCTTTTCGGGTCTATTGCTTTCATCCCATACCGGATGGAAGTGCTCATCCCTCTTTTATAATCAGGATTGACGACCACTTTAATTTTCTTTTTACCCAGGCGATGGTTGATCTCCTTCTTCCGATCATTGAGGACGATGACCACCTCTTTCACTCTGGAACGAAGAAGGGTTTTAAGACAGCGTTCAAGTATCGTCTTCTTTCCCCAGGGGAGGGAAAGTTTGTCCCTTCCCATCCTCTTTGACTCACCCGCCCCCAGAAGAATCGCTGAAACATTTAACATCTTCCATTTTCCATAAATCTATGCTAAATTTAATCAGTATCTTTGATTCATGTCAAGATTTCGAACCACGAACTGTCTTTTCATAATCTGTTTAATTGGTTTCTAATCCGTGTAATCTTGAAAAACGAAAGGAGAAACCCATGGTTCACTCTATCTTAACATCCGGTTCTACCTACTGGCCCTTCAAAAAATATTTTGAGATATATAACCGTTCGATTAAAGACCCAGAAGGCTTCTGGTCCGAAGAAGCGCGGAAACTGGATTGGTTTAAAACCTGGGATAAAGTCCTGGACTGGCAACCCCCTTATGCGAATTGGTTTGTCGGAGGAAAACTCAACGCCTCCTACCTCTGCGTGGACCGCCATGTTAAAACCTGGCGAAGAAGCAAGGTGGCCATTTACTGGGAAGGCGAGCCCGGAGATACTCGCGTCCTGAGTTACTCCACCCTTTACCGTGAAGTGAACAAATTTGCCTCTGTCCTTCTCAATCTGGGAATCCAAAAAGGGGACCGGGTCGCCCTCTACCTGCCCATGATTCCGGAACTTCCCATTGCCATGCTAGCCTGTGCGAGAATCGGCGCCACCCATACGGTCATCTTTTCAGGCTTCAGCGCTCAGGCCCTTGCTGACCGGGTTAACGATACAGGGGCTAAGCTCCTGATCACCGCGGATGCGAGTTTCAGGAGGGGAAAACCCGTGCCATTGAAGCGGATCGCCGATGAGGCGCTCGAAATGACTCCCTCGGTCGAGAAGATGCTTCTTGTAAGAAGGGCGAACATCCCCGTGGTGATGAAAGCTGGTAGGGATGTCTGGCTCCACGAGCAGATGGACCAGGCCGGCCTCTTTGTCAATCCGGATCCGATGGATTCCTCCCACCCTCTCTACATCCTTTATACCTCCGGAACCACAGGAAAACCGAAGGGCATCGTGCACGGGACCGGAGGCTATCTCACTTTCAACCATTCCGCCTACAAATGGGTTTTCGATATTAAAGAAGAATCGGTTTACTGGTGCACGGCGGATGTGGGATGGGTGACAGGCCACAGTTCGATTGTCTACGCCCCTCTGATGCACGGAGCCGCCATCGTTCTTTATGAAGGCGCGCCGGACTACCCCGGCATCGACCGATGGTGGGATATTATCGAAGAATATGGGGTCACCATCTTCTACACCTCTCCCACAGCCATCCGGATGTTGATGAGATTTGGTGAGGAACCGATCGAAAAGCATGACCTGAGCAGCCTTGAACTTCTTGGAAGCGTGGGGGAACCGATCAATCCTGAGGCATGGACCTGGTATTATAAACATATCGGAAAAGAGAAGTGTCCTGTCGTGGATACCTGGTGGCAGACCGAGACAGGGGGAATAATGATCTCTCCCGCTCCGGCCATCGAATGTCCTCCGCTCAAACCCGGTTCCGCCACCTTCCCTCTTCCCGGAATCCTGGCCGATGTCGTTGATGAAAAGGGGGAGACCATGCCCCCCGAGGAGAGAGGACTGCTGGTGATCAAAGCGCCCTGGCCCGGGATGTTCCTGGGCGTTTATGGCGATCCAAAACGGTATGCGGAAAGTTACTGGTCGAAGTTTCCGGGCATTTACTACACGGGGGACTATGCCATCCGGGATAAGGACGGGTACTACTGGATTCTCGGCAGGGCGGACGAAGTGCTCAAGATTGCCGGACACCGAATCGGAACCGCGGAGATCGAAGATGCCGTAGTCTCTCACCCTGCCGTGGCCGAAGCAGGGGTGGCAAGCATTCCGGACCCGATCAAAGGAGAGGCGATCGTGATCTTTGCCATCTTAAAAGAAGGTTTCTCCCCTTCCCCTGACCTTAAGGCTGATCTGAAGGCGCTGATTCGAAAGTCGATTGGTCCGGTTGCCTCTCCTGAACAGATCTATTTTGTTTCTAAACTTCCAAAAACACGAAGCGGCAAGATCATGAGACGAATTTTGAAGGCGGTTGCCACCGGCGCCAGCATCGGCGATCTCACCACACTCGAAGACGAATCCTCCGTTGAAGAGGTGAAAAAGGTCTATGAAGATCTGAAGAAGGAGGTTTGATCACTTTTGCTGTTCAACGAGGAATGAATGATAAAATTGATCAAAAGGTTAGCGCTTCTTTTCCTGTTGCTGTCTGTTTCAATACCGGTCCTTCTTTTTGCCCAGGGATCTGCAAAAAAGGAGAAGGCTCCAAAAATGGGCCGGGAGACCGTAGCCTGCCTGGAATGCCACAGAATCTACACCCCTGGAATCGTTGAAGACTGGTTAAAGAGCCGCCATTCAAGTACCACTCCCTTATCGGCATTGAAGAAATCGGAGAAGGCCAGAAGGATGTCCGCTAAAAAAGTGTCCGCTTCCCACGAAAGGGTTGTGGTGGGTTGTTATGAATGCCACGGTTTGAATGCGGAGAAACATAAAGACAATTTCGACCATATGGGGTTTAAGATCAATGTGATTGTCTCCCCCAACGATTGCGCTACTTGCCATCCTGTTGAGACAGAACAGTACTCCGGCAGCAAGAAAGCCCATGCAGTGGGAAACCTTATAAAAAACCCTGTTTACCATACATTGGTTGAAACCGTAATCAGCAAAAAGGCCGTTGAGGATGGGAAGGTAGTTCAGAAAAATGTGTCCGACCTGACCCGGAAGGAGACCTGCTTCAGTTGCCATGGCACAGAGGTTAAAGTGTCGGGCATGGAAACGGTTAAGACCGCGATGGGAGAGATTGAGGCACCCAGGCTGACCAACTGGCCCAATCAGGGGGTGGGAAGGATCAACCCCGACGGAAGCAGGGGCGCCTGTACCTCGTGTCACCCCAGGCACCAATTCTCAATCGAGGTCGCCCGGAAACCTTATACCTGCTCCCAGTGCCACCTTGAACCCGATGTCCCCGCCTGGAATGTCTACAAAGAGAGCAAGCACGGAAATATTTACTTTTCTAATTATGCGAAATGGGATTTTAACTCAGTTCCCTGGAGAATAGGAAAAGATTTCCAGACGCCTACCTGCGCCGCCTGCCATAACAGCCTGATCACCACTCCGGATGGAAAAGTGGTGGCGGAAAGGACTCATGATTTTGGCTCAAGGTTATGGGTGAGACTCTTCGGACTCATTTATTCCCACCCCCAGCCAATGCATGGAGACACATCTGTGCTGAAGAATAAGGACGGCCTTCCACTTCCCACTGCCTTTACAGGAGAGTTGGCAAAGGAAGGATTGATTGATGAAAAAGAACAGGAGAAGAGAAAGAAGGCGATGTCAGGTCTTTGCAATCAATGTCATTCAACATCCTGGACAAATAACCACTTTTCCAAACTCGAAAACACCATAAAAGAGGTCGATAGCATGAGCCTCGCCTCCACACTTCTGCTCCTCGAGGCATGGAAACACGGCCTGGCCGAAGGGCTTCCTCACGGGAAAAATCCATTTGACGAGACTATTGAACAGATGTGGATCAGGCAGTGGCTCTTTTATGCGAACTCCGTAAAATACGCCTCTGCCATGACCGGCGCCCCGGATTATGCCACCTTTAAGAACGGTTGGTGGAACATGACCGAAAACCTTCAGCAGATGAAGGACTGGATCGAATTGAAGAAAAAAGCAAAATCACCCTGAACCTGTCGAAAAATTGGAGAGTCCGCCAAGGGCTCCCCTAAATAATCTGGTAGAAAGGGGGTTCATATGTTAATCCAATCGTTTTTTGTTAATGGGATTGCTCACAATTCTTACATTCTCGGAGGGGCGAAGACCTGTGCGGTGATTGACCCCCGCCGGGATGTCCAAATCTATCTCGATTCAGCCAAAGCGATGGGCTGGAAGATCACACACATCCTCGAAACCCATCTTCATGCGGACTTCATCTCAGGGCATATGGATTTGGCTGAAAAAACAGGAGCAAAAATCTACGCCCCTAAATCAGGAAATAGCCGGTTTGATCATATCGGTCTCTCAGAGGGAGATTCCTTCTCGATTGAGGACATGGAGTTTAAGGTTCTGGAAACACCCGGACACACCCCCGAACATATCTCTTATGTTGTGGTGGACCATTCACGGGGTGAAGATCCTACTGCTTTATTTTGCGGAGACACCCTTTTTGTGGGAGATGTGGGAAGGCCAGACTTATTTCCAAATATTGCAAAAGAGTTGGCCTCAAAGCTTTATGACAGCCTCCAAAAACTGTTGAAACTCCCTGATTTCTGTGAAGTCTATCCGGCCCATGGAGCAGGTTCCCTCTGCGGAAGGGCCATGTCTGCCAAAAGGACAAGCGCCATCGGCTATGAGAAAAAGTATAATTATGCCCTTCAGATAAAAGGCAGAGATAAATTCATCGAGTCTTTAACAACGGACATGCCCGAGGCGCCTGACCACTTCAGTCGATGCAGCGATATCAACCGGAAAGGCCCCACCCTTGTGAAGGATCTTCCTTCTTTAAACCCTCTTGATCCATCCTCTTTTTCAAACAGGATGAACGAAAAACATACTACCGTTCTTGATATTCGCAGTTACGATGCTTTTGGGGGACAGCATGTCCCTGGAGCTTATCATATCGACTTTGGAGGAAATTTTGCTACCTTTGCAGGGTGGGTTCTCCCTCCGGATAAGGACATTCTACTTGTTTCTGAAACAAAGACACAGGCAGAAGAGGCTGTGGTTTGGCTCAGAAGGGTGGGACTTGATCGCACAATCGGTTTTCTCGATGGAGGCATGTTTGAATGGGGGAAGGCCGGCCTTCAAACAGAACACATTCCGCAACTCTCAGCCATAGAACTGAATCATAAACTGACTGCAGGACCGTCCTTTACCCTGATTGATGCGAGGGGAAAAGGGGAATACCAAAGTGGCCATATTGAAGGGGCCATTCCTATTCCTTTCCCTGATCTCAGAAAGCGCTATAATGAGCTGGATACAAAAAAGCAAGTGGTCGTAATATGCAATACCGGCCACCGGTCAAGCCTTGGAGGCAGCATTTTGAAACAACATGGATTCAAAGATGTTTCAAATGTGGCAGGAGGAATGACAGGCTATAATGCCGCAGGCCTGGGCCCTGAATGCCCCATGTGCGTTGCCCCCCATGGACCCAAATTTTAAATAATCAGTGAAAAATAATCAGTTAGCAATTCGCATTGATCAATGAATGCAAAAGGTCCATGGACAATAATCATTGATGATTTTGCAATACTAATTTTGAACTTTGCATTGAGATGGAGGAACCCATGGAATATCTGAGCATGGCGCAATGGTCTCCCTATGTGGTGGGGATTGGAATAGGGATCCTGAGCGGCATCACTTTTCTCCTATCCGATAAACCCATTGGCTGTTCGACGGCTTTTACAAGGACAAGCGGGATGATAGAAAAACTGCTTCGTGGAAGCTCCGTCGCAGAAAAAGCCTACTATAAAAAATTTGCTCCGTCCATTGACTGGGAATGGATGCTTGTCCTGGGCATCTTCATCGGCGCCTTTATCTCGTCAATCCTTTCCGGAGAGTTTAAGGCAATATGGGCGCCGATGAAATGGTCGGACACTTTCGGTCACACCCCCTTGTTACGATGGATCGTTGCGCTTCTTGGCGGCGTCGTCATAGGTTTCGGGGCGCGCTGGGCAGGGGGCTGCACAAGCGGCCATGGCATAAGCGGAACCCTTCAACTCGCTGTCAGCAGTTGGTTGGCGGCAATCTGTTTTTTCATCGGCGGGATTGTAACAGCCATGATGATTTTTTAAAAGATGATAATTTCCTAACATTGTCATCCTGAATTTATTTCAGGAACATGCTCTATGTTCTTAGAGTCTGGGTTGGAGATTCTGAACCAAGTTCAGAATGACAGTAAAAGATGGAGCGTAAAATGCTTAAAATACTTTATCAAAATACCAACCTCCAGTTATTCATCGGATTGCTCACAGGCATCCTTTTCGGTCTCCTCCTCCAAAAAGGCGGCGTCACAAAATACGATGTGATCATCAACCAGCTTCTGCTTATTGATTTCACCGTTGTCAAAATCATGCTTTCTGCGGTGGTCACAGGAATGCTCTGAGTCCATCTGCTCCGGAGCCTGGGCCTGGCTCAATTACATCCTAAACCCGGATCTTTGGGTTCTTCTGTAATAGGAGGGCTGATTTTTGGAGTGGGATTTGGAATCCTGGGTTATTGTCCTGGCACGCTGGCCGGAGCGGTTGGGCAGGGGTTTCTGGACGCCCTTTTCGGAGGGATAATCGGCATTCTGATCGGCGCAGGTCTCTTTGCGGAACTCTATCCAAAACTGGAAAGGACTATTTTAAATAGAGGTAATTTTGGCGAGATAACCTGGCCTCAGATGTTGAAGGTCAACCCCTGGTGGGTCGTCTTTCCAGTATCGGTCGGAATCATAGCTATCCTATTCTGGATCGAAAAATCCGGATTTTAACGCCTTATGCTCCAAACCATCGTCCCTGCTATCGGGTGGCTTAAGGGTTATAAACTCTCCAATTTGAAAAGCGACCTGACAGCAGGAACCATCGTTGCCATCATGCTCATCCCACAGGGCATGGCTTATGCCATGTTGGCGGGGTTGCCTCCGGTGATGGGGCTTTATGCCTCCACATTTCCCCTCATCTTATACGCCCTTTTCGGTTCATCGAAACATCTCGCAGTCGGACCGGTAGCCATGATTTCCTTGCTGGTCTTTACAGGTGTCTCTCTTCATGCAGAGCCGGGTTCAGACCAATACATCCAATTGGTCTTGCTTCTATCGTTAATGGTAGGAGTATTTCAATTTCTGTTGGGTCTTCTGGGGGCCGGTTTTTTTATAAACTTCGTTTCTCATGCCGTGATCAGCGGATTCTCGTCGGCGGCAGCCATCATCATCGGTCTCAGCCAATTGGGTCATCTCCTCGGGATTAAACTATCGGTTCATCATTCTGTGCTTCAATCACTTTGGGAAGCCATCGAACGTATCGGTGGGATCCATCCTATCACGCTGGGGATCGGTCTGGCCAGTATTGTTCTCCATATCTTATTAAAAAGATGGGCGCCCCGGCTTCCTGCCTCTCTCTTAGTGGTGGCAGGAAGCATCATGCTGACCTATCTCCTCCGTCTGGATCAATCCGGCGTCAGAATTGTGGGAGATATCCCACAGGGGCTTCCGGGGCTTATTTTCCCGACCATGAGCCTTGACTCCATCAACCTGTTACTCCCGGCCTCCATGACGATCCTGTTTGTCGGATTTATGGAATCCATCTCCATCGCTAAATTAATTGCCGTAAAAGAAAGATATAAAATCAATTCAAACCACGAACTGAGAGGGCTGGGACTCGCCAATATGGCCGCCGCCCTTTTCTCCGCTTATCCGGTGACGGGTGGATTCTCTCGCACCGCCGTGAACCATCAGGCAGGAGCCAGGACCGGGCTTGCCTCAATGATTTCAGCGGGGTTGATCCTATTGATCCTGCTTTTTCTTACACCTCTCTTCTATTACCTTCCCAATGCGGTTCTGGCGAGCATTGTGGTGGTTGCCGTCTCAGGCTTGATTGACTTCAAAGGGGTAAGACATTTTTTCAAAATAAGACCGGT
>JAGXSW010000064.1 GCA_018333715.1 Syntrophaceae bacterium
AGGGCCTGTTCCCTCAATTTGGCGTGCTCATGGTTAACGAAACCCTTTGCGATTTTTACCAGAGAGCCCTGCCACTCCCAGGACTTGATCTCTCCAAGAACCCTGAGAATATCGCAAGTCGTATCGATAGAGGTCTGCTGTTGCTCCAGTTCCTTCAGAAGATGGACAGGGCAACCGGTCCGATTTGGATCAGGACTTCACAGGCATTCTTCCTTACCCTCGAGCGATAAGACAAAACATACCCCATCCATCGAATGTGGTTGGAGTTTTCAAAGCCTCAGGTAGAGTTACGTTGATTTTTGAAAAGGGGTCGATTAGATTTAAAGACCGGGGAAGCGGGTAGGATGAAATCTTTCAAAACGCTTAAAGAAGACCTTATCAAAAACAAATGGCGAATTCTGACAGGACTTGCCGCCCTTCTCATCGTCGATGTCCTCCAGCTTCTCATTCCGAGAGTGGTGAAACATGCCATCGATGATCTCACTTCGGGAGACATCTCCCCTCCTCGCCTCCTCAATTACGGCTTACAAATTCTCATTCTGGCCCTTGGCATTGGCGGATTCCGTTATGTCTGGAGATACCTCTTGTTAGGCGCCTCTCGGCGGATGGAGAAGGCCCTCAGGGAACGCCTCTTTCTCCACCTTCAGGCGCTCTCCCCTTCCTACTTCTCACGGACCAAAATAGGAGACCTGATGGCCCATGCGATCAATGATGTTGAGGCCGTCCGAATGGCGACGGCCCTCGGGCTGGTCTTTATCGTCGATACGATCATACTGGGTATCCTGACGATCTTTTTCATGGTCTATATCGACCCGGTCTTAACCCTCTATGCCGTTCTCCCCATGCCGTTGATCACCCTCATCACCCTTCTCTTCAGCCGGAGAATTCACGACCGTTACGAAGTTCTCCAGAAAGCTTTCGCTCATCTCACCGAACGGGTGAGGGAGTCCATTTCGGGCATCCGTGTCGTCAAAGCCTATGTTCAGGAGGAGATGGAAAAAGAGAAACTCTCCTGCCTGAGCCGGGACTATATCGAGAAAAATGTGAGCGTGACCAGGCTATGGGGAATGTTTTTCCCCCTGCTCCTCTTTCTTTCGAACCTTTCTCTGGCCATTGTTCTCTTCCTGGGCGGAAAACTGACCATTCTCCAGAAGATCTCCACAGGAGACTTTGTGGCCTTCATGAGCTATCTGGGGATGCTCGCCTGGCCGATGATGGCCCTGGGATGGGCAATCAATGTGATTCAGCGCGGAGGCGCTTCCATGGACCGTTTGAACCGGATATTCGGGGAGGTTCCGGAGATTTCCGACGATCCCGAAGCCCTCTCTTCCGTCTTGCCGAAAGGGAGGATTGAGATCAGAAACCTAACCGTTTCACCCGGCAACGGCGGAGCCCCGCTTCTTGAGGATATCCATCTCAACATCCATAAGGGCGAAAGAATCGTCATCGTGGGAAGAACCGGAGCCGGCAAGACCGTCTTGTGCCATTTTCTGGTAAGGATGCTGGAACCTCCGAAAGATTCGATCTTTTTTGACGGAACTGAAATCCATCGCATTCCTCTGAAGGGGTTGAGAAGTTCGATCGGTTTTGTCCCTCAGGATACCTTCCTCTTCTCCGACACGATCAGAGAGAATATCGCCTTTGGAAAACCCGGCGCCACACTGGAGGAGATCGAAGAGGCAGCCCGAATTGCACAGATTCATGATGAGATGATGGAATTTCCCGCAGGCATCGATACGGTCATTGGCGAAAAGGGGATCACGCTCTCCGGCGGGCAGAGACAGCGTGTTGCCATTGCCAGGGCAGTTTTGATGAATGCACCCATCTTTATCCTCGATGACGGCCTCTCCTCGGTAGACATCCAGACGGAAGAGAAGATCCTTGACGGATTGGAAAAATTCCTCAAGGGAAAGACGAGCATCCTGATCACCCATCGAATTGCTCCGCTCAAAAGAGCGGATCGGATCATTGTCCTCGAGAAGGGTAGGGTGGCGGAGATGGGAGATCATGGAGCCCTTCTCTCAAGAGATGGGATCTATGCGAAGCTTTACCGGGAAAGAGAGATGGAAGAGGAATTGGAAAGAGAATAACGCTGGAATAATGGAATAATGGAACGATGGAATATTGGGTAAAATCAAATAATAATCATTTTCAAACTAATGCAAACGTAATTAATTTATTGTCATTGCCAAATTCGAGATTCCGAAACAATACTGAAACGAATTCAGCACAAGGTTCGGAATGACATACTTTTTTTGTCATGCTGAACTCGTTTCAGCATCTCATTTAATGCGTTTGTATTAGAAACAGATTTTCCCATTATTCCAATATTCCACCATTCCATGAGATGGGAGAGTAAATTATCGACGAGGGAATTTGATTCCCAAAAATTAGGACTATTCAAGGGTTGAGCGATGTACGCTGATTTCGGATATATGGAAGAGGGAAAACTGGGGAAACCCTACGATCTGAAACTGATGGGTCGGTTGTGGACCTATCTCAGGCGTTACTGGTTTCTGATGAGCGTCTCCCTCTTCTTCGTCCTGGTCATGGCGGCGCTTGACCTGGTCATTCCCTACCTGACCAAAGAGGCGATTGACCGCTACATCGTCACCTCTGCGAGGGAGGTGGTTCTCCGGGGGGACAGGTCACCGGAAGAGAGGCGGCTCCTTCAGCAATTTGAAAAGGTTCTCATCCCCATGAAGCAAGAGGGGAGATATCTGCTTCCGCCGGATGCCTTAAGGTCTATGGACCGCAAGGAGTCGGCCCTCTTTCAGAAGGCAGGCCTGCTCTCGGAAAATCGATACTACCTCTTTATGCCCCGAAAGCCGGAAGAAGATGCCTTGCTCAAAAAATATCCATCCTTTTTTGAAAGGAGCGGCCCTTACTGTTTCATCCCTTTCGACCGGATGAAAGAGTTAGAGAGAGAGGATCGCCTCATCCTGAGGGGAGGGGATATCGAAGGAGTTTTACACCTCTCCCTCCTCATTGTTTTCATCCTGGCCGTCCATTTCGGTTTGAATTTTGTTCAGGTCTATACGATGGAGGTGGCGGGCCAAAAGATGATGCACGACCTCCGGATGAAGGCGTTCTCCCATCTCCAGAATCTTCCGGTATCATTCTTCGACAGGAATCCTGTGGGAAGGCTCGTCACACGCCTCACCAATGATATTCAGAATGTCCATGAAATGTTCACCTCCGTTCTCATCAACCTTTTCAGGGATGTCATCCTCCTGATCGGAATCGTCATCATTCTTCTCCACCTCCATCGGGAGATGGCCCTGGTCTCCTTTTCGGTCATTCCCCTGATCTTTGTCATCACCCTCTTCTTCAGCCGCCGGGCCAGGGATGCGTTTCGTGAGATCCGTTTTAAGATCGCCCAGATGAACGGTTTTCTCCAGGAAAATTTCGCAGGGATCAAAGTGGTTCAACTCTTCCGGAGGGAGAAGGAGAACAGCCGGCGATTCGAGAAGATCAATGAGGCCCATTATCTGGCCAATATGAGGCAGATTACCCTCTATGCCTTCTTCGTTCCACTCGTCGAAATTTTAAGCTCCGGAGCCATAGGGCTTCTGATCTGGTATGGCGGAGGAAGGGTGATCCAGGAAGCCATCAGTCTCGGCGTTCTCGTTGCCTTTCTCTCCTATATCCGGATGTTCTTCCAGCCCATCCGGGACCTCTCCGAAAAGTATAATATCCTCCAGTCGGCGATGGCATCGCTGGAGAGAATTTTCGGGCTACTCGACCAGGATGAGAAGATAAGCCGGTCCCGTTCACCGGTCAGAGGAAAGGTCAAGGGGAATATCGAATTTCAACAGGTCTCCTTCTCATATAATGGAAAGGACCGGGTCCTCAACGAAGTTTCCTTTTCCGTGCGCGAGGGAGAGACAATCGCTATTGTGGGAGCCACCGGTGCTGGAAAGACATCGCTTCTCTCTCTTTTCGAACGGTTTTACGAACTGGAAGAAGGGAAGATTCTACTCGACGGGATCGATATTCGAGAGAGAGATATCTCCGATCTCCGGTCACAGATCGGTCTGGTGATGCAGGACACGTTTCTCTTTGCAGGGGATATTGAGGAGAATATCAGGCTGGGAGACCAGAGGGCAGATGGAGCAAGGGTGAAGGAAGCGGCCCGGGTGGTGAATGCGGATAAGTTTATTCAGCGATTGGCCAATCAATATCAAACCAGGGTAGGAGAGGGAGGAGAAGTTTTATCCGCCGGCCAAAGACAGCTCCTGGCCTTTGCAAGAGCCCTCTATGCCAATCCGAAAATCCTCATCCTCGATGAGGCGACCTCCCATGTCGATCCGGAAACAGATCGATTCATTCAGGAAGGATTGACACGGTTACTCAAAGGGAGAACAGCCATTGTCATTGCCCACCGCCTCTCAACCATCCAGTATGCGGATCGGATTGTGGTTCTTCATAAAGGAAGGGTTCGGGAGATTGGCGCCCATGCCGAGTTGATGGCAAAGAAGGGCCTCTACTACCGGCTTTATCAACTCCAATATGGAAGGTCCTAATATAGTTCGGAGTGTGGAGTTCGTAGTTCGGAGTCTTTAGACTGAAAACCAGAAACTGATAACCACGAACTGAGAGTTCCGAAATCCCTGCCCCGATTCTATCGGGGCGAACTCATCACTCTGAATTTTTATTATCTTTCTCCATTCCGCATGATTTTCTCTTTTCTGTCGTCCATCGTCTCTCGTCCTTCGTGGCCACAGGTGTGACGCCTGTGCTACGTCTATCAACTTTAGGCACTTTAGTCGTCTCTCATTCCTCGTGTACCTCTACAATTTGACAAAACGGGCGATAAATGCTTAAATTTAAACATCAAGAGATAACTGTTCGTTCTTAATTTATGGAGGTTTAATAAGATGCTTGAATCAAAGGTTGCAAAAAATGAAGCTATTGCTATCCCTGAAAGAATTGCTAAAAAACTTTCACTAAAAGACGGGATGATTGTCGAAGCAAAAGTTGAAAAAGGCAGATTACTTATTTTGTGGAGAAAAAATAAAATCAAAAATATCATGAAGTATGCAGGCATCTGGGAAGGTGAGGATGTCGAGAGTGTCTTTAAGGAAATACATAAGGGTTGGCATAAATGGCAAAAGAGGTTGTCTGTATAGATACGGATATCTGTTCCTCTCTTGACATTAAATACCATGCACTTTTCAAGAGTGATGGAATCGGGAAAAGTCGTCATTCCCGTGAAAACGGGAATCCAGAGAATTCCAACTGCTTGAAAACACTGGATTCCTGCTTTCGCAGGAATGACTGATAATTGGCTTTTCAGACCTTTTACGAAACCTTCAAGAGTAACCGGATTAAATCTTATTCCGATAGATTGATGAATCATCCTTTCCATTTTCTCACCCTTCGTCCCTCGTCCCTCCCACCTACGCTAAAGCTTCGGCGGGCAAGCTGCCTTCTGATTACTGGTCACTGATTACTGATTACTTTTTACTGCTTACTGCCGACTGCCTCCTGTATTCTGTATCGTCTCTCTTCCCTCTTGTCTCCCTCTCTCCCCCTCGCCCCCTCTGCTTTACTTATCCAGCACCTCCCTAACTTTTCTCAGCAGATCTTCCAGGTTAAAGGGCTTTTGAAGAAAAGACAGACCCTTTTCCAGAACACCATGATGGACAATGGCATTGTCCGTATAGCCTGACATATGGAGCGCCTTCGCCCCTGGATGGCGGGATACGAGACTTTCAGCCAACTCGCGACCATTCATCCCCGGCAATACCACATCCGTCACAATCAGATGAATCGGTCCCCCATGCTGCTCACAAATCTGTCTGGCCTCATCCCCATGAGACGCCTCCAGGACCGTGTACCCATTTTTAGTGAGGATTTGAACGGCCACCTGCCGGACCTTCTCCTCATCCTCCACCACCAGTATCGTCTCACCCCCGCCAGGAAGCTTCTTTTGAACCACCTTCTCACCCGCTTCCTCAGGAGGCTCATCCACCCGGGGAAGATAAATCTTAAAAGCGGTCCCCTGTCCTGGTTCACTGTATACCCAGATATTTCCACCACTCTGCTTCACAATTCCATAAACGGTTGACAAACCCAATCCTGTTCCCTTGTCCTTCTCCTTGGTCGTAAAGAAAGGCTCAAAGATCCGTTCTTTAACCTCTGGCGACATCCCCACTCCCGTATCGCTCACTGAGAGCATCGCGTAACGCCCCGGCGTCACCGCTACATGGTTGCGGGCATAATTCTGATCCAGCTCCACATTGGCCGTCTCAATCGTGAGTTTTCCTCCCTTCGGCATGGCATCTCTTGCATTGACCGCAAGGTTCATCACCACCTGCTCGATCTGTCCGGGATCAGCCTTCACCGTTCCCAAATTTTCTGCCAATAGAGTAACCAGCCCGATATCTTCACCAATGACCCTGTGTAACATTTTTTCCATATCTCGTAAAATGGTGTTGAGGTCTAATACCTTCACCTCCAACACCTGGCGTCTGCTGAAGGCTAAAAGCTGCCGGGTGAGAGCGGCCGCCCGGTCCGCCGCCTTCTCAACCTGCTCGATATTTTCTCGCAAAGGATCATCCTTTTTAATCTCCATGAGGGAGAGCTGATTGTTTCCCTTGATGATGGTAAGAAGATTATTGAAGTCATGGGCAATCCCGCCTGCCAGCCGGCCTATGGCCTCCACCTTCTGAGCCTGCCGAAGCTGGTCCTCAAACGCCTTTTTCTCTTCCTCCGCCTGCTTGCGTTCCGCCTCCCGAAATTGAAGCGATTCTGCCATTTGATCAAACGATTGCGCCAATTGCCCGATTTCTCCTGGAGGGTAGGAAGACCCTGTGCGGACTGTCAGGTCCCCGTCCGCCACCCGTTTTGTCGTGTTCAGCAGCCTGTTCACCGGACCCATGATAAAGAAGCCGCCAAACCACCAGGCGGCTACGAGCGTCAGAATGCTCACCAGCGCCAGTAAGGCAAGGTTACGGAACAGGATTCGGTTTGCCTCCGCAAAGGCCATTTTAGAAGGAATGCCTACAAACACATAAGCGCCCACCTCTTTCCTGTCGCTCAGCGGCGTAAAGGCATATAAACGCAGGATACCATCAATGCCTGGAATCTCGACCGTGCCCTCTCCTTGCCGGGTCAAGATGGCTTTTACGATTAGGGTATCTGATATGCTTTGGCCCACCCATTTCTCAGGATATGGATAACGGGTCAGGATTGTTCCCTTCCGGTCAAACACCGTAAACACTGAACCTGAAGGTAATTGCGCTTTTGTAGCGATCATGTTTAACCAGGTCAAGTCCAGGCTGGCAAAGACCACGGCCTTCAAGTGGTCTGCCCCGACGAGAATCGGGTAAGACAAAACGATGCTCGGTTTTCCTGTGATGCGCCCAATCAAATATTCGCTTACCGTAAATTTACGGGTATGAAGGATACGAGCGAACCACTCCCGATCGGCGAAATTTACAGGCTGCTTCATTGGAAGAGCGCTGCAAATGACCTGGCCATCCGGTCCTGTCACACCAAGGTTCGTATAGAATGAGTATTCTTTAAGCAAATCTGCCAGGAATGGAGAATACCCGGACGACGGGCATTCGAGCACGTGGTCCATTTTGGCCAGGTCTGCGAGCAGTTGGTGGGTTCCCTCAATTAATCGTTCTTTTTCATCGGAGACTTTCTTGGCAAGATCCAATGCGTCATCAAGGGCATGTAATCGGGCCTGACGGCGCTGTTCTAAGCCCATATAGAATGTTAGGATCAATGCCGGAATGACGGCGATCAGGACGAGAAAGATTAATTTAGTCCGTAAACTGCCAAAAGAAAAAAGAGCCATAATATCCTCCTTATCCTCCTTTCGATCAACCCTCCCTTTTCCCTCCGACATGAGACTGTGTCGCAATGTCATTGGGAGGGAGCGCTTGCCTGTGGCAGCAGGGGAGCAGGCATCCAGGGTTTTGCAGGGTTCCCTGCTTTCGCAGGGACAAGTCTGGATTCCGGTTTTCACCGGAATGACAGACCTTGGCAGGACTTTTTTCAAAGAGCGAAATGTTACGAAAAAAAGGCAAAATTGATGGTCTCATAAAAAGTCCTTCAAAGGATAGAAAACAACTTGTTTTTAAAAAGATTTTGTGAAAATAGTAACGTTGGGGGATGGGGTGGAGTTCTTTTACCCGAATAAGATTTTGAAATGTGGAATTTGGAATGCTCATATTTTCGGAATATGCATGAATTTATGTTCTATACTATAAAAATGTGCCAAAAAAATCAACCTAAATTTTCGGTGGCTATGAAAGACACACCAGCTGCCAGGAATTTAGAGGAAGCTGCTCGGGATTTTTAAGGAACCCATTTTCACTTAACGATAGAGGAAGATCAGGATGAGGAATAATGGCCGATCCAATGAACCTTTGGGTAGGACTGTTTAACAGAGTTAAACAATCTTTCATCGCCTGTCCACAGGACACAGTCGTAAATCTCTGATAGGGAGAGATAATGGCAATCGTAGGTGTTTGTTTTTTTTAGTTGATGAGCGATTCGAATGGCGCCTGAGTGGAGTCCGGGTTCTTCGAGAATTTGAACACCAAACTCCATCACGACATGGAGGGCTGTGATCGCCGTATCCAGGTCCATCTCGCCCCGAAGTATCCTTTTGTAAATGGCATTGGCGACTTCCGAAAGGATGAGACAGGGGGCAATGAGGGAGGTTTCTTCCCGGGCCCATTGATTGGCCAGGGCGAGAGCCTGAGGAGTGTAAGATTCCGGTATTGCCCACATCGCTGCGAGACTGGCATCCACCACCGCAACATTTTTCATAAAGCATTCCTGTCTTTCCTGGACTCTTGTATAAGATCCGCAGAACTGACAGTAAAAACCTTCCCCTTAAATGCCTTCCGTTGAAATTGATAGGCTTTTTCTACAGCATCTTTTAAGGAAGTCGTCTTCCTTTCGTGGTCCATTTCCTCTTCTTTCATCAGTTTCTGGGTGATGGCTTGGAAGCAGTATTCTGAGATTGAAACATCCTTTTTGGCAGCCGCTGCCTTTATATGACGGCGTATCCCTGCGTCGTGGATATAGATGTTCAAGCGAACAGGGCCTGTCTTTTTCCCGGACATATCGTAAACCACCTCCTTTTATAAAATAAATAGCACTAAAGCACTATAGTGTCAAATGGTAATTTTCAGCACACTGCTATCAAATATTTTATGGTATGTCCCAAATTTTAAGGATTATGATGGAGGGCGCATGGACGGGATGATCGTTTTAAACGGGAAGGTTCCTTTACTATCCGGGGTCAGGAGATCAGGCGATTCAGCCCCAATGACCTGACCTCCCTTTCAAAGAAATTTTGAAGCTCTAACGATGTCACTTCCCTGTCGACGAAGTCGATCGAGAAGTCTTTGATATCTCCAAAATAACAGAGTTGGCTCAAAAAGAGTTTTTCAGAGAAGAGGACTCCAAACTTCTTTTTGCATCCATTCATAATGCCTTTGAGAGAGAACCCGGCTTTTATGCAGAAGCGGAGGTCAATGTAGTCACGCCATTCCCCTCTTCTTCCGATGGCATAGGCTTTGTCCAGGGCGATGTCCTTCCAGCTCTGCAAGCCAAAGGATTGCGTGGGAATGATTCTGTAAAGTGGATGGAATGGGTAATGGATAAAACTGATCTTCACTCCGAGGGGAGAGACGATACTTAATTCGTCGGCGGTGTCCATTAGTATTTGGAGCTTTTTTAAATGTTTTCTTACTTTTAAAAGAAATGGCTTTGAAATAGGATTTTTGCAGAAGATGTCGAAATCATATGATTTCCGATGAAAAAGCTGAAGGGCCAACGCTGTTCCGCCTGCGAGGACTCCCTGCCTGGAGAATGTCTTTAATGATTCGAAGGTTTTTTTCTGTTCTTCGGAAAGAATGTCAAAATGGAGTTTTGACATAGTCCTCCTCTTTTAACGGTTTATCTTTAAGCCCAAGGATGAAATGCTTAATGAAATAGAAGACTGCTGGACGGTAGACCTTTTTAGGATAATTTATGAACGTTTCCCTTGTCTCTTTTAGAGTATAAATCCTGAGTAATTGCCGAATCTCCTTGAGGCCGCCATAGCTTAAAATCTGGTGGATAATATAAACCCTGTCCTGCTCCTCATCCATTTTTTTTAAACTCTTTGACCATAACAAGGGCTGAAAATTCAAAGGTAACTTTCTCATCATATATGAAAAACTATCACAGAATAAGAAAAAATACAATCATTCGGCAACCCCTCAGTTATGAAGGATAAATGCTTTGTCGAATATGTGACTCAGGGCCCTGCCGCAGGAGCCCTGGAAAATCCCTCCGGGCCAGAGGCCCTCATGGGCCGGCGGCAGCCCTAAAGGGCTGAGTTACAGGTTGTGGTAAACTTAAGCAAACCATAACTGAGGGATTACATCATTCGTTGCTTCACCGTTCAATGTCCTTTGTCCATCGTTGATTACTCCCCAACTTCTGAAATTGTTAAAGGGTATCGAAGGGTTGACAAATGAGAGGGGCTATCCTATATAGGATGAAGATTATGGAAAATTCAAAAATAGAAGAGAACGACCAAAGACCGAAGGAGATAAGACCCGAAGAAGAGAAAAAGCGGGAAGTGGATCTCAACACCCTTTTTCCCGGGAAGGACTATGATCTTAATCGCCTTTTCCCCGATGAGGGGACCAAGAAGCTTTTGCATGAACTGAAGCGGAACAAGAGGGATATCGACCGGTTTATTAAAAGTCTCAATCTTGAGGAGGAGTAGATGAAGTGTCCCCGTTGTGAGGAAGCATTGCCGTATATTCTTTGCGAGGGATGTGGAGAAAAAATACCGGAGGGGAGCCGTTTCTGTTGCCGGTGCGGAAACCCTGTCCTGGCGAAGGACGAGGAGAGCGATTTGTCGAATAGGCAGTTATGCAGTGATGGGAGTTGCATCGGCGCCATCAATGAGGCGGGGGCCTGTAATATCTGCGGGAAGCCCTATGCGGGTAAATCTTAATGAGAATAACCAAATTCCAAGCGCCTGCCTCCGCCGAAGCGCCTGCCCGCCGCACGAGGCTTCGGCAGGCGGGGCTTCTCGCAGGCAGGCCAATAATCAAATAATAACCAAATATGATAGTCTCGTAAAAAGTCTGAAAAGGAGATTTTTGTCATCCCTGCGCAAGTCCCGCTCTTAGCGGGATATTTTCATATAGTTAAAATTCCCTGGATTCCCGTTTTCACGGGAATGACGACTTTTTACGATTCCTTCAAATATCAATGACCGAAATTCAACAAAACAGCTAATCATTCTTATCTTAGTTTTGGTTAATTGGATATTGGGTAATTGGAATTTATCTGGGATTTGGTTATTGGAATTTATTTTATAAATCAACAGGATCGATTACATTGACAGGCGGATTGACAGTGATTATGTTATATTAAACGAGGCCATTATAAAGTTCGGCCCAGGAGGTTGTCATGATTTTTTTGCCAAAGAGCGGCGCAGATAAGGAGGAGAAAGGACGGGATGAAAAGATCATTATTCCTCCCGAACTTCCCATCCTTCCCCTGAGGGGGACTGTGCTTTATCCTGACCTGATTTTGCCCATCATGGTGGGCCGGAAGAGATCCGTCAAATTGATCGATGATGCGATGGATTCGAACCGGATCATCGGCATCGTCACTCAAAAGCGATCCGAAATCGAAGAACCGAAGGAGGGCGATCTCTATTCGGTTGGAGTAGCCGCGCTGATTCTCAGGATGATCCGGGAACTGGACGGAAGCCAGCGGGTCATCGTCCAGGGCGTTTCAAGAATCAGGGTGAGGGAATATATTCAGAGAGAGCCTTATTTCAGGGCGCGAACGGATACCATCGAAGAAGGATTCGCCCTGGGTGTGGAGATAGAGGCCCTCATGATGAACTTGAAAAATTTATTTCAGAGGGCGGTTGAGCTGGCCCCTTATCTCACCTCCGAGCTTGGCTCGATGGTCAGTAACATCAAATCCCCTCCCATTCTTGCCGACCTTATCGCTTCCAATCTCAATGTTTCCACCCCTGAAAAGCAGGGGATTCTGGAGACGATTGATGTCCGGGAGCGGCTGACCAAAGTCCACCTCGTCCTGAACAAGGAGGTTCAAGTTCTGGAACTGGGCAATAAGATCCAATCCCAGGTGAAGGAGGATATGGATCGGACTCAAAGAGAGTACTATCTTCGTGAGCAGTTGAAGGCCATCAAAAAAGAGCTGGGGGAACTGGACGACCACTCCAGCGAGATCAAAGAATTAAGGGAGAGAATTAAGAAGGCCAAGATGCCGCCCGAGGTGGTCACAGCCGCGGAGAAAGAGTTAGACCGTCTGTCTAAAATTCCTCCTGCTTCAGCGGAATATACGGTTGCCAGAACCTATCTCGACTGGCTGGTGGAACTTCCATGGTCGGAGGCGACTGAGGATAATCTTGAAATTCAAAATGCCCAGAAGACACTGGACGAGGACCATTATGATCTGGAAAAGGTGAAGAAGAGGATTCTCGAATACCTGGCCGTCAGGAAGCTGAAGTCCGATATGAAGGGACCGATCCTCTGCTTCGTGGGGCCACCTGGAGTGGGCAAGACCTCTCTCGGAAAATCGATCGCCAGGGCCATGGGGAGAAAATTCATGCGGATCTCATTAGGCGGGGTAAGAGATGAGGCGGAGATCCGGGGACACCGAAGAACCTATGTGGGCGCCCTGCCAGGCCGGATCATTCAGGGAGTCAAGAAGACGGGATCGAACAATCCTGTCTTCATGCTCGACGAAGTGGATAAGATCGGAATGGACTTCCGAGGAGACCCCTCTTCCGCCCTTCTCGAGGTTCTTGACCCGGAGCAGAACTTCTCCTTTTCGGATCACTATATCGATCTCCCCTTCGACCTTTCAAAAGTGATGTTCATCACCACAGCCAATGTGCTCGACACCATTCCTCCGCCCCTTCGAGACCGGATGGAGACTCTGGAACTTCCGGGGTATAGCGAAGATCAGAAGATGATGATTGCCAAGGATTTTCTAATCCTGAAGCAGATCACTGAACACGGGTTGACTTCGGAGTATATCGAATTTCAGGATGCGGCCCTTCAGGTCATCATCAGCTCCTATACGCGTGAGGCAGGGGTGAGAAACCTGGAGAGGGAGATTGCCGCCATCTGCCGCGGGGTAGCCAAGGATGTGGCCTCAGGGAATAATCATGAAAAGGTGATCATCAATCCTGAGGCCCTCCATAAATTTCTCGGGCCGGTCAAGTTCTTCCCTGAAGTGGCCGAGCGAACCTCTGAGCCGGGTGTGGCCACAGGGCTGGCCTGGACGCCCACGGGAGGAGATATCATCTTTGTAGAGGCGACGAAGATGAGAGGGGAGAAGGGATTGACATTGACCGGTCAGCTGGGCGATGTGATGAAAGAGTCCGCACAGGCGGCGCTGGCCTATGTGCGATCGAAAGCAAAAGATCTTGGGATTGAAGAAGACTTCTTTGAGAAGCATGACATTCACATCCATGTTCCTGCAGGCGCCATTCCAAAAGACGGGCCCTCGGCCGGAATCACGATGTTTATCGCTCTGACCTCTCTTTTGACCAACAAACCTGTCCGCAATGATGTGGCCCTGACCGGAGAAATCACCCTGAGAGGCCTCGTCCTTCCCGTAGGAGGGATCAAGGAGAAGGTTTTGGCGGGAATGCGCGCGGGAATCAGGACGATCATCCTTCCGAAGAAGAACGAAAAGGATCTGGAGGAAATTCCGGAACATATCCGAAATCAGTTGAGTTTCAAGTTTATTCAAAAGATGGATGAGGCGATCGAACTGGCCCTCAAACATCCCGAACTGCAGAAGCCGGAACACGGGGCATTGACCATTACGGCCTGATGAGAGCACGGAAGTTGCGTGGATTTTCCCAAGCTCAGAAATTTAATTATCTTTCCTGTTCAGAGGTCGGGCCAATCCCTGCTCTGTCTTCAGGACCCTCAGAATATTAGCGACAAAGCGCTTTTTCTTCCTCCCCCTCTATACTTCATCATCTCCCTCTTCGATGGTCGTCATTCGATTCTGGATATCCAGACCGAATACATGAGAAGATTCGGAGAATTTCTTTTTACAGAAAAGATCGAGGAGATCATCCATCAACTTGATGACACCCTCTTTCTCGAAGGGGAGAAATTCCAGGAAGCCCTGCGGCAGAAGGAGGAAGGGTTCAAGAAGGCTTCTTTTAGAGAGGCCGCATTTGCCGGAAAAAGTTATGAAAGAGAACCCGGGAGGCTAAAGGATCAACTCCTTGGGTATTTTACCGGGCTGGAGGGTCCGGGGCCGCTTCCGGAGAGAAAAGAGATAAACCCCGTTAGAAAGGACGGGGCTTTATCCCCCGCCCTTTCTGAAGTGTATTCAAATTCTGATTCACAACTTCATCCCTGCCTTAAAAAGGCGGGGCTTTCTAACGGGGTAAAGGGATTGAAAGGGGTGATTGCTCCGCACATCGATTTCCAGCGAGGAGGCTCCTGTTACGCCTTTGCCCACCAGGAGGTGTGGCGGAACCGTTTGCCGGACTGCTTCATGATCTTTGGCACGGCCCATACCCCGATGGGACATCCTTTCTCTCTGACCCGAAAGAAGTTCATTACTCCGCTTGGCGACTTAGAGGTGGATCAAGAACTGGTCGATGCGATTCAATCCCGATGCCCTGATGACCTTTTCATGGGCGAGGGGATCCATCGGAGTGAGCATTCCATCGAGTTTCAGTGCGTCTTTCTCCGGTATCTCTTTCCGGAACCCGCACCTGTCAGGATCGTTCCCATTCTGAGCGGATCATTCCATGAGGCGATTGAGAGAGGAATTTCGCCGATGGAACTTCCAGCCATCCGTCAGTTCATTGAGGCGGTCAAAGAATCAATATCCTCCCTTGGAAGAGAGGTCTGTTATATTGCCAGCGCCGACCTCGCCCATATGGGCCTTCAGTTTGGCGACCGGGACGGAATCGGAGAGTATGATCTCCGGATCCTTGAAGAGGAAGACAGGGAGATGCTAAAACATGCCGAGAGAATGGATGGGGAGGGTTTCTTCTCTTCCATTTCAGGGGAACGGGATCGAAAGCGGATCTGCGGACTGCCGGCCGTCTACGCAATGCTCAAAGTGATGGAGGCAAAAGAGGGCAGACTCCTCAAATACGGTCAGGCCTTCACTCCGGAGACTCAATCCGTCGTCTCTTTCGCCAGCATGGCCTTCTATTAGATTGCGGAATTCGGAGAAAAAATTCTTTAAAATCTCCCCTATCCCCTCTTTGTTAAAGAGGGGAATTTCCCCCTTTGGAAAAGGGGGATGAAGGGGGATTTTGTAAATCTCATTCTTGCTGTTAGTTGCTTCGTAAATCAGGAGGGTTTTTGTTTGATTCTGTCGAGGGAGGGATAGACCTGGGAGAGTTTGGTTTCGATTTCCTGAGGGAAGTCCATCTGGAGGTTAAGAACCTTCTCCCTGATCAGGGCAAGGGTCCCCAGTTTTTCACTCACCTCTTTTGGCGTGACTCTGCTCAATCTCTTTGAAACCTCTCTGACCTCTTCATTGAGGAATTCAATCAGCTTTAAAACTTCCGAGACCTTTTTCTGGGGCATCCTCGTTCCTTTCCTTCTCTCTCTGCTTCCACCATACCCGATTTAAAAAGGGATTTCAAGAAGTTTAATTTTCCTATTCATTTAATATGTCTTCGTTTTCAAAGTCCGAAAGACTGCGCTTCCCATCTTCTTCAAACTTCTTGATCCAACTGTTCACGCGGTCTTCACCATAAGCCTTTTTCCATCCTGCCACAATTTGTTTGACCGGAATATCGGCAAAGATTCCTTCGAATGCCACATATTCCATAAACTTTTGATTTTCCAAATTATAAGGCTGGAATAGAGAGTCTTCACGGCCATTAAATTCAAGCGGAGATACGTTATGTTTTCTGCAAAGTTCCCTGTTAAATGCCGGAGTGGCTTTCACCCACCTGCCCTCAAGATAAAACTCTACGAAACCATGTGAGACAAAAAGGTCGGTTCCGAGAAAATCGATGAGTTGTTTCGTTGCAAGATGATTCCGGACGGTCGCAAGACCCACGCGGGAGGGAATGCCGCAAGCTCTTCCCAATGCACAAAGAAGCGATGCCTTTGGCACGCAGAAACTCCTGCCCCGTTTGAGCACATAACTGGCGCGATAATGTTCGGGAAGATAGAAAGGAGAGTAGGGATCGTAACGGATACCGTCCCGGACTGCCAGATAGAGTTTTGCCGCCATCTTCACGGGTTCGGTGGTTCCTGCAAGCGCCTCCCTTGCATAATCCCGAACCCTCTTATGGCCGCTGTCGATGATGGTTGTGGGATTGAGGTAGCGAGGATTATCCGGGTTTGTCTTCATACGCTATTTATACTTCTTTAAATCCTCTCTTTCAATAGTAATTAGTGTCTGTTTATAAATATCTTTTTCCGTCATGCCGGACTTGATCCGGCATCCAGAAGGTCTTGAAAGAACTGGATTCCGGCTTTCGCCGGAATGACGA